>DATEOK010000500.1:0-13560 GCA_035274225.1 Dongiaceae bacterium | reverse complement strand
TCTTGAGGTCGGCGATGAAGTTCGGGTCGGCGGCGTTCGCCGTCTCGGCCTTCTTGATGAGGGCGTTGAGATCGGTCACCAGGCTGTTCAGCTTCTGGTCGCTGGTCTGGTTGGCCTGCGCCTGGGTGGCGCCGGCCCAGGGCTTATAGGTGCTCTCTTCCGCCAGCGCAGTGGCCCCCACGCCCCAGGTTGAAATCCCGGTGGCGCCGAGCCCGACCAGCATGGCCGCCATCGACGCCCTACCCAGATTTGATCTTTTCATGACATTCGTCCCGTCATTGTTGGAACCCGGTATACTGAACTTGGCCGATAAGGGCGGGGTTCCCCCGAGTCGCCCCTGGCTATACTGAAGCTTTGCACCACGCGGGAAAATGGGCCCGTTGCCGAAACCGTTCCTTACACTTCTCTGTTACGACGCCGCCATATGGGCGGTTCTCCTGACCGTGATCGGCATCACAGTCGGTGGCGATCCCGCTTGGCTGGCGGCCATCGGCATCGGCGGCGTCGGGCTCACGAGTGCAGCCGCCTGGCTAGTGACCCAGCCGCACGAGGCGCCGTTCGGCGAGCCGGCGGGCGAACAAGCGGACACCGCCGAACCGGCACCCAGCGAAACACCGGCGGGCTTGATCGAAGCTGAACCGGAGCAGCATGCCGATTCCTACGAGGTGCTGGAAGCCGTGCCGCTTGCCGTCCTGGTGGTCGACCGACGGCGCGACATCCTGTGGGCCAATGATCGTATGCGCCATCTGCTGGGCGAGGCGGTCGCCGGCCGCAGCCTGATGGGCGTGCTGCGTCACCCGCCGCTGATCGACGCGCTTGACCAGGTGATGGGCAGCCAGTCGGCCGAAGCGCCGACCGGGCCCGCCGCGATCGAAGGTGTCGAGACTCCGATCGGCCGCGACCGCCTGCTGATCGCCGACCTCAAGCGATTGGATGCGGACCGCGTGCTGATCGCGCTCAAGGACGCCAGCGCCGAGCATCGGCTGGAGCGGCTGCGCAGCGACTTCATCGCCAACGTGAGTCACGAGCTGAAGACGCCGATCGCAACCTTGATGGGGTTCATCGAGACCCTGCGCGGACCGGCCAAGGGCGACATCGACGCGCACGAGCGCTTCCTCGGCATCATGCATGAGCAGGCCGGGCGCATGAGCCGCCTGGTCGCCGACCTCTTGTCGCTGAGCCGCATCGAGCTCAACGAGCATGCGCGACCCTCCGGCGGCGTGGAACTGTCGGAGGTGATCGGCCGCGTCGCCAACGCGCTGTCGCTGCGCGCCGCCGACCGCAACATGAAGATCGAGTTGCCGGGCGGTGTGATGGGCCGCACCATCGGCGATGCCGAGGAACTGACCCAGGTGTTCCAGAACCTCATCGACAACGCGATCAAGTACGGCCGGCCCGGCACCGCGGTGAGCGTGAGCGCAACGCGCATCGTCGATCCGGTGGAGATCAAGGCGCATCTGCCCGGCCTGCGCCGCGCGAAGGCGATGATTGCCGTGGCGGTCGCCGACCGTGGTGACGGCATCGCGCGCGAGCATATTCCGCGCCTGACCGAGCGCTTCTATCGCGTCGATGCCGCGCGCTCGCGCGACCTCGGCGGCACCGGCCTTGGCCTAGCCATCGTCAAGCACGTGGTCAACCGCCACCGCGGCAGCCTGGAGATCGAATCGGTGCCGGGCGAGGGCAGCGTTTTCACTGTCTATTTGCCGGCCGAAGAGGCTTCGGGTCTGCGCGCCGCCGACTAGGTGCGCCTTTCGTGCCGTCACAAATTTGACGCCCGATCGTACGGTTTGCGCGCTTTTCGGCGTGCAATCAGGGCACTAGCACCGACCTCTCATCCGGTCTGGCAGGCTTCGTAACATAACCGTCATCTATCTGTCGGATGCGTGTCACGGAAGCGACCTAGTTTCCCGCCCGAGTACAGAGGGGGCGGGCGATTGGGGTCGCCGCAGCCTCAATTCTATAACCGGAAGGAGAGGCTATGAAGCGCATGAACGTTGCCCTCGCCGCTCTGGTTGGGCTGGCAGTAACCGCCGGTGCAGCCGAAGCGCGCGACCAGATCCACATCGTCGGTTCGTCGACGGTGTTCCCGTTCACCACTGCGGTTGCCGAGAGCTTCGGCAAGGCCGGCAAGTTCAAGACCCCGGTGGTGGAATCGACCGGCACCGGCGGCGGCATGAAGCTGTTCTGCAGCGGCGTCGGCGAGGACACCCCGGACATCACCGGCGCCTCGCGCAAGATCAAGGACAGCGAGATCGAGACCTGCAAGAAGGCCGGCGTCGACAAGATCACCGAGATCCTGATCGGCTATGACGGCATCACCTTCTCCAATTCCAAGGCCGGCCCGGCGGTCAACCTGACCCGCAAGCAGATCTTCCAGGCGCTCGCCAAGCAGGTGCCGGTTGACGGCAAGCTGGTCGACAATCCGTACAAGACCTGGAACGAGATCGATCCCAGCCTGCCCAACGAGAAGATCGAAGTGCTCGGCCCGCCGCCGACCTCCGGCACGCGCGACGCCTTCGTCGAGCTGGTGATGGATGTGGGCTGCGCCGAGTTCCCGGAGATCAAGGCGCTGGAAGGCGACGCCAAGAAGGCAGTCTGCCAGTCGATCCGCGAGGACGGCGGCTATGTCGAAGCCGGCGAGAACGACAACCTGATCGTCCAGAAGCTCGAGTCCAACCCGAAGGCCTTCGGCATCTTCGGCTACTCGTTCCTGGAAGAGAACGCCGACAAGCTGCAGGGCGCCAAGATCGAGGGCATCGCCCCGACCTTCGAGGCGGTGGCCGACAAGACCTATCCGATCGGCCGCGAGCTCTACGTCTACGTCAAGAACGCGCATGTCGGGGTGATCCCCGGTGTGCGGGAATTCATCGCTGAGTACGTCAGCGATCGGGCGATGGGCGAAGAGGGCTATCTGGCCGACAAGGGCCTGATCACCCTGACCCCGGAGAACCAGCAGGCAGTCGCCAGCAAGGCGATGTCCCTGTCTCCGATGAACTAAGCCCCAGGGTCTGGGGGTGGCGGATGTACCCACCCCCAGATCTAGTTGTCATATTCCTGTAACATAAGAGTAATAATGTCCGCGATGAGCGGACGACCCAAGACAGGAGCGGCTTTCGGGATGAGACGCGTTTCAGCCTTCGCGTTCGGTTTGGCGGCGATCCTCTTCGCCGCGTTCCCGGCCGCGGCGCGCGACCAGCTCCACATCGTCGGCTCCTCGACCGTTTATCCCTTCTCCACCACGGTCGCCGAGGCGCTGGCCAAGCAGGGCGTGCTGAAGTCCCCGGTGGTGGAAGCGACCGGCACCGGCGGCGGCATCAAGCTGTTCTGCGAAGGCGTCGGCGAAGCGACCCCTGACCTGGTCGGCGCCTCGCGCAAGATCAAGCAGGGCGAGGTCGAGACCTGCGCGCAGAATGGCGTCGCCAAAATCACCGAGGTTCCGATCGGCCATGACGGCATCGTCATCTCGAACTCGAAGGCCGGACCCGATTTCAACGTGACACGCGCCCAGCTGTTCCTGGCGCTCGCCAAGAACGTGCCGCAAAACGGCCAGCTGGTGGCTAATCCCTATCGCGCCTGGAACCAGATCGATCCGGCGCTGCCGGCCGAGCGCATCGAGGTGCTGGGCCCGCCGCCGACCTCCGGCACGCGCGATGCTTTTGTCGAGCTGGTGATGGACAAGGGTTGCGAGGGCTTCCCGGAGATCGCCGCGCTCTCGGGCGACGCCAGGAAAGCCGCCTGTCAGCAGGTGCGCGAAGACGGCGCCTACATCGACGCCGGCGAGAACGACAATCTCATCGTGCAGAAGCTGCAGGCCAACCCGGCCGCCTTCGGCATCTTCGGCTATTCCTTCCTGGAGCAGAATGCCGACACGCTGAAGGCCGCGCAGGTCGAAGGCGTCGCGCCGACCTACGAGAGCATCTCCGGCAAGCAATATCCGGTGGCGCGGGAGCTCTACATCTATGTGAAGGACGCGCACCGCACCATCGTGCCGGCCATCGACGCCTTCGTGCGCGAGCTGCTGAGCGAGCGCGCCATGGGCGCGGAAGGCTATCTGGCCGACAAGGGCCTGGTGCCGTTCGCGCCGGAGGAGCGTGCGCAGGTCGAAGCAACGGTGCTCGGCGGCCTTGGCCTGACGGCGCTGAGCGCCACCGCCGGCGCGGCGCAGCAGGGTGCGCTGGGCGCGGCGCTGAAGAGCGTGACCGGCTCGACCGGCGCCACCGCGACGGCGGCGCTGGTGGCGGTGCTCGGCCTCTGCCTGATCGGCTTTTTCATGGGCCGCGCCCGCGCGGTCGCCAAAGCGGGAGGCCAACTGCGCAAGCTGCACTCGCTGCCCAACTATCACGGCTTCTATGTCGCGCTGTGGTGCGGCCTGCCGTCGCTGCTGGTGGCGCTGATCTGGCTGGCGGCGCAGCCGATGATCGTGAAGGAGGCGGCGATCTCCGCCATGCCGCAGGAGCGGGTGGCGAGCCTCGACGAGAACCAGCTGTCGCTGCTGCTGAGCGAAGTGCGCCAGGCAGCAGCGCATGCCGACCTCAGCCAGGTCGGCGACCCGGCGGTGCGCGCCGGCGCCGAGACCTATCGCAGCTGGGATTCGATGGCGCGGCTGGGCGCGCTCGGTGCTGCGGTCGCCCTGGCGCTGATCGGCATCGGCTTCGCCTATCGGCGGATCGACGTCGAGGCGCGCTCGCGCAACCGGGTGGAACGCATCGTGCTCGGCATCCTGTTCGCCTGCTCCTCGCTGGCCATCCTCACCACCGTCGGCATCGTGCTGTCGCTGATCGTCGAATCGCTGCGCTTCTTTGCCCAGATCCCGGTGACCGAGTTCCTGTTTGGGCTGCAATGGAGCCCGCAGATGGCGATGCGCGCCGACCAGGTGGGCTCCTCCGGCGCCTTTGGCGCGATCCCGGTGATCGCCGGCACTTTGCTCATCACCTTGATCGCCATGGTGGTGGCGGTACCGACCGGCCTCATGATCGCGGTCTATCTCTCCGACTATGCCAGCAGCCGCGTGCGCTCGATCTTCAAGCCGCTGGTGGAGATCCTGGCCGGCATCCCGACGGTGGTCTACGGCTTCTTCGCTGCCCTCACCATCGGCCCGATCTTCCGCGAGCTCGGCGAGTCCATCGGACTCCACGTCGCCTCCGAAAGCGCGTTGGCGGCAGGCCTCATCATGGGCGTCATGATCATCCCGTTCGTGTCCTCGCTGTCGGACGACGTGATGAACGCTGTGCCGCAGTCGCTGCGTGACGGCTCGTTCGCGCTGGGCGCCACCAAGTCGGAGACCATTAAGCAGGTGGTGTTCCCGGCGGCGCTGCCCGGCATCGTCGGCGCCGTGCTGCTGGCCATCAGCCGTGCGGTCGGCGAGACCATGATCGTGGTGATGGCCGCGGGCCTTGCCGCCAACCTCACCGCCAACCCGCTGCAGGCGGTGACCACCGTGACGGTGCAGATCGTCACGCTGCTGGTCGGCGACCAGGAGTTCGACTCGCCGAAGACCCTGGCGGCCTTTGCCCTCGGCCTGCTGCTGTTCGCCGTCACCCTCGTCCTCAACGTCGTCGCGCTCAACGTCGTGCGCAGATATCGAGAGAAGTATGACTGACGCCGCGCTCGTTGCGCCGGTCGGCAAGCTGCGCCGGCCGGACCTTTCGGAAGCCCGCATCCGCCGCCGCTATGCGGCCGAGCGCCGGTTCCGCCTCTATGGCATGCTGGCGATCGGCTTCGCGGTGTTCATGCTGGGGTTCCTCGCGGTCACCGTCGTGCTACAAGGCTACAGCGCTTTCTGGCAGACCCGCATCGCGCTCGACGTCACCATCGACCCGTCCGAGGTCGATCCGCAGAACACCCGCCTGCCGGAATCGCTGGCGCAGGGCAACTACCAGGCGGTGGTGCGCGAGTCCCTCCGCGGACTGTTCCCGGAGATCACCTCCCGCGCGGACCGCAAGGCGCTCAACGACTTCCTCAGCAACGCCGCCGGCGACGACGTGCGCAGGATGGTGCTGGAGAATCCGGCCTTGGTCGGCCAGACCGTGCATGTGGAGGTGCTGGCCTCCGACGATGTCGACATGCTGGCCAAGGGCCGCATCGACCGCACCGTCGCGGAAGCCGACCGGCCGATCAAGGACCAGCAGGTGGGCTGGTTCGACAAGCTCGACCAGGACGGCCACATCGCCAGCAGCTTCAACGTCAACTTCTTCGCGACCGGCGATTCGCGCGAGCCGGAGCAGGCGGGTGTCGGCGGCGCGCTGATGGGCAGCCTGCTCACCATCCTCACCGCCATCATCTTGTCGCTGCCGATCAGCGTGGCGGCCGCGATCTACCTCGAAGAGTTCGCGCCCAAGAACCGCATCACCGACATCATCGAGATCAACATCAACAACCTTGCCGCGGTGCCATCGATCGTATTTGGCCTGCTCGGCCTCGCGGTGCTGCTCGGCTTCTTCGGACTGCCGCGCGGCGCGCCGCTGGTCGGCGGCATGGTGCTCTCGCTCATGACCCTGCCCACCATCATCATCGCGACCCGCGCGGCGCTGAAGGCGGTCCCGCCCAGCATCCGCGAGGCCGCCTACGGCGTCGGCGCGTCGAAGCAGCAGGTGGTGATGCACCACGTTCTGCCGCTGGCGATGCCCGGCGTCATGACCGGCGCCATCATCGGCACGGCGCGCGCGATGGGCGAATCGGCGGCGGTGCTGATGATCGGCATGGTCGCCTTCATCGTCGACATCCCGAAGGGCATCACCGATCCGGCGACCGTGTTGCCGGTGCAAATCTTCCTGTGGGCGGATGCGCCGGAGCGCGCCTTCGTCGAGCGCACCTCCGCCGGCATCATGGTGATGCTGGCGTTCCTGGTGCTGATGAATGCGGCCGCGGTGGTGATCCGCCGCCGGTTCGAGCGGCGTTGGTAGGAGAGGGTTGATGGCACTGGCGGCACAGACAGCGAGCAAACCGATGGATATCGCGGCAATGGCAGGCAGGCCGGGTCTGGACCTGGACGGCGTCGGCAACACGCTGCGCCCGGGCGAAACGCCCAAGATGACCAGCCGGAACGTCAACGTGTTCTATGGCCAGAAGCAGGCCTTGTTCAACGTCGACCTCGACGTCCCGTCGCGCCAGGTGACGGCGCTGATCGGCCCGTCGGGCTGCGGCAAGTCCACGTACCTGCGCTGCCTCAACCGCATGAACGACGTGATCGACAGTTGCCGCGTCACCGGCGACATCAAGCTGGATGGCGAGAACATCTACGATCCGAAGCTCGACGTCGTCATGTTGCGCGCACGCATCGGCATGGTGTTCCAGAAGCCGAACCCGTTCCCGAAGTCGATCTACGACAACATCGCCTACGGCCCGCGCATCCACGGCATGGGCGCCGGCAAGGACGAGCTGGACGAGATCGTGCAGACCAGCCTGGAGCGCGCCGGCCTGTGGAACGAGGTCAAGGACCGCCTGGCGCAGCCGGGCACCGGCCTCTCCGGCGGCCAGCAGCAGCGCCTCTGCATCGCGCGCGCCATCGCGGTCAGCCCCGAGGTGATCCTGATGGACGAGCCGTGCTCGGCGCTCGACCCGATCGCGACGGCGCGCATCGAAGAGCTGATCGACGAGCTGCGCGAGAACTACACCATCATCATCGTCACCCACTCGATGCAGCAAGCCGCGCGCGTCAGCCAGAAGACCGCGTTCTTCCATCTCGGCGTGCTGGTGGAATGGGGCGACACCGAGCAGATCTTCACCGCGCCGCGCGACGAGCGCACGCAGGGCTACATCACCGGGCGCTTCGGCTAAGGGCGCGAAGGATATGACCATGCCAAGCAGGCAGACCGACCATATCGTCAAGAGCTTCGATGAGGATCTGAAGCGCCTCAACAACGTGATCGCGGAGATGGGCGGCCTGGCCGAGGCGCAGCTCACCCGCGCCGTCGAATGCCTGGTGCGGCGCAACACCGAGCTCGCCACCCAGGTGGTGCAGGACGACAAGCGCATCGACACGCTGGAGACCGAGGTCGGCCAGATGACCGTGCGCATGCTGGCGCTGCGCCAGCCGATGGCCCAGGACCTGCGCGAAGTGGTGGCGGCGATCAAGATCGCGTCGGACATCGAGCGCATCGGCGACTATGCCAAGAACATCGCCAAGCGCGCGATCGTGCTGTCAGCGCATGCGCCACTGAAGCCGGTGGCCTCGATCCCGCGCATGAGCCAGCTGGCGCTGCACATCATCAAGGACGTGCTCGACGCCTATATCGAGAAGGACGCTGAAGGCGCGCGGGCCGCCTGGCGGCGCGACGAAGAAGTCGACGAGATGTATAACTCCGTGTTCCGCGAGATGCTGACCTACATGATGGAGGACCCGCGCAACATCGGGCCCTGCACGCATCTCTTGTTCATTGCGAAGAATATCGAGCGCATCGGCGATCACGCCACCAACGTGGCGGAGATCGTCTATTACCTGGTCCACGGCAAGAGCCTGGACGAAGAGCGACCGAAAGGCGATACGACCAATGTTCCAATCGATGCCTGATCGCGCCAAGACCAGCCCGCTGCCCGTGCGCGAGGCGCAGGGACAGCCGCTGGTGCTGGTGGTGGAAGACGAGGCGGCCCTGGTCACCCTGTTGCGCTACAACCTGGAGCGCGAAGGCTTCCGCGTGATCGACGCCGCTAACGGCGAGGAAGCGCTGCTGATCGTGAAGGAGCAGCGGCCCGACCTCATCCTGCTCGACTGGATGCTGCCGGCGCTGTCCGGCATCGAAGTCTGCCGGCAGATCCGCCGCTCGCCGGAGCATCGGCGCACCCCGATCATCATGCTGACCGCGCGCGGCGAGGAAAGCGACAAGCTGCGCGGGTTGGAAGTCGGCGCCGACGATTACGTGACCAAGCCATTCTCGCCCAGCGAGCTGGTGGCGCGCTGCCGCGCCGTCTTGCGCCGCGCCCTGCCGCAGACCGAGACCGAGGTGCTGCAATACCAGGACCTCTCCATGGACCTCGCGACGCATCGCGTGCGCCGCGGGCAGAAGGACGTGCATCTCGGCCCGACCGAGTTCCGCCTGCTGCGCTTCCTCTTGGAGAACCAGGGGCGGGTGTTCAGCCGCGAGCAGCTGCTCGATCACGTGTGGGGCCGCGACATCTACGTCGAGCCGCGCACCGTCGACGTGCACATCCGCCGCCTGCGCAAGGCGATCAACATCGACGAGGCCGCTGACCTGGTCCGCACCGTGCGCTCGGCGGGCTATGCACTGGATGTGAATCTCTAGGTCTGGCTGACGACCACCTCTCATTCGTCATCCCAAGGCTTGGCCTTGGGATCCACGAGTTTGCCCGCGATCGTTCAGCGTTGGGCATCGAAACTCGTGGATGGCAAGGCCAAGCCTTGCCATGACGGTGGAAAGAGCGATGCGCACTCGTCCCGGCTCGCGACCTACTCTTTGGGTTTCCGGTCCGAGTGCCCCAGCTCGCGCTCCGGCGCGATGACGTCGCGCAGGCGTCGTTTCAGGTCGGTGATCTCGGCGTGGCGGCCTTCGCCCTTGCGCGACCAGATGGTCCTGCCGTCGACCCTCACCTCGAACACGCCGCCGGTTCCGGGGATGAGCGCGACCTCGCCGATCTCATCGGGGAACGTGGTCAGCAGCTCCTGCGCCGTCCAGCCGGCGCGTAGCAGCCAACGGCACTGGGTGCAGAACTCGATCTCGACGCGGGGCGATTTAGGCGGCATCAGTCAAACGGTGGCCTCCGAAGAGTGCGATGCAGGCTTATAGGGGAAATAGCGCCACATGACGGCGAGCAGGAGAAGCCCCGGAACCGCCAGCAAAGCAGTCGCCGCCCAGAACGTCGCCCAGTCGGTATGATCCGCCAGCCAGCCGCTCCATGAGGACAGCACGGTGCGGCCGTAGGCCATGAACGAGGTGAGCAGCGCGTACTGCGTCGCGGTGTAGGCGACATTGCACAGGCTGGAAAGGTAGGCGACGAGCGCCGCCCCCGCTGCGCCGCCGGCAATATTGTCCATGGTGATGGCTACAGCGAGCGCCGGTAGGTCGTGACCCACGATCGCGACATAGGTGAAGGCAAAATTGGTGAGCGCCTGCAGGATGCCGCCGACCATGAGAGCCGGGAACATGCCCCAGCGGGCAACCACAATGCCCCCCACGACTGCGCCCACTACTGTCATCCAGACGCCCCACAGCTTGCTGACGGCAGCGATTTCAGTCCCTGTGAAGCCCATCTCGTTGTAGAAGGGATTCGCCATGGTCCCGCCGAGCGCGTCGCCGAACTTGTAGAACAGGGTGAAGGCGAGGATCAGCACCCAGCCGCTGTGCTTCATGAAGTCGAGGAACGGATCGATCACCGCTTCCTTCACGATCAGCTCATAGCTGCGGTGAGCCGGCCGGGATGGCGCCTGAGGCTCGGGTGCGAGCAACGTCACCACCATGGACACCACCATCGCCGCCGCCAGTACGGTGAAGACCACCGGCCAGGAGAAATAATCCGAAAGTGCCAGCGCTCCCGCGCCGGCCAGCAGCAGTCCGAAGCGATAGCCGACCTGGGTCGCGCCCGCGCCTTGACCTTGCTCTTCGTTCGGCAGCAGGTCGATGCGGTAGGCATCGATCACGATATCCTGGCTTGCCGAGAGAAAGGCGACAACCAGCGCAGCAACGGCGGTGTTCCAAGGATTGATGGCCGGATCGGTAAGACCCATCGCGAAGATCGCCACTGCCAGCAGTCCCTGTATCAGCAGCAACCAGCTTCTGCGGCGTCCAAGCAGGCGAGTCAGGATGGGCAGCGGCGCCTGATCTATGATCGGCGACCACAGGAACTTGAAGGTGTAAGGCGCGCCTACCAGGGCGAAAAGTCCGATCGTCGTCTTGTCGACGCCGACCTTGGACAGCCAGTAGGAGAGGGTGGACAGCGTCAGCAGAAGCGGCAGTCCGGAGGCGAAGCCCATCGCCAGGATGACCAGCATGCGAGGGGTGAGATAGCCGCCGATCGCGGACCACCAATCCTTTTTGACCACAACTGCATCAGCCATCGCACTTCCCTCTTTACGCCACGCCGACTCGGGCTCGGCGGCAGGGCCGCTGCTCAATCGTTACGCACTTGCTCAAAGCGCGTCCAGATGGTCGCGGTCGTAGAGCGCCGGAATATCGCGCGGAATCAAGACTGCGGCGCCGCGGCGGCCCTCGTTTGCGCTAGCCGCGCAGGGCCTTGAGCGCCGCGATGTGCTCCGGGCCGATGCCGCAGCAGCCGCCGACGGTGTCGGCGCCATGCTGCAGCCAGGCCTTGGCGAACTCGGCGTAGCGCGCGGGGGTCAGGTCGGCGCGGATGTCGCTGAGGCCCTCGTTGGCGGCTTCGTCGCGCTGCGGCGGGAAGGCATTGGCGTAGATGCCGATCCGGGCCTTGAAGCCGTGCGCCTCGCGCACCGCCCGGGCGGCGTCGATCGCGCCTTCCATGATCTCGGGCTGGCTGCAGTTGAACAGCACGGCATCGACGCCCAGTTCCAGCATGGCGGTGACCGCCGCCGCCACGCATTCGCCGGAGCGCAGCTTGGGCCGCGCCAGGTCTTCGTTGTCGTCGTCCAGGGTGAAGGAGACCCAGAACGGGCGCTTGTCGTCGGACAGCATCGTGCGGGCGAAGCGGGCCTCGGCCAAGCTGCTCTGAGTCTCGGCCAGCCAGAGGTCGACATGCGGCGAAAGACCCTCGATCAGCGGGCAGATGAGCGCGGGCGCCTCGGTTTCCTCGAACAGGTCCGGGCGGTAGGAGCCGAACAGCGGCGGCAGCGAGCCGGCGACGCGCACCGGCTGCTTGGCGCCCTCGGTCGCCTTGCGCGCCATCCGGCCTGCGAGGTCGGCGAGCCTCTGGCCCTCCGACGCGAACCTCGCATCGCCGATGTGGAAAGGCACCAGCGCGTATGAGTTGGTGGTGATGACTTCGGCACCGGCCTCGACGAAGCGCCGGTGCGCGCGCTCGACGGTCTCGGGCGCCAGCATCAGCGCCAGCGCCGACCATTCCGGCTGCTTGAACGGCGCGCCCATGCGATGCAACTCGCGCCCCATGCCGCCGTCGAGGATGGTGAAGCTTCTCGTCACTGCGTCCTCACTTGAATCGAGTTTGGGGCTTCCCCCTCCCTGACCTCCCCCATGTTGGGGGAGGGGCTATGAGAACCACCTCCCCGACCCCGTCGGCGAATGCCGACATGCGTCGGCAGGAGAGGGTTGGGGTGGGGGAAGTTGCAGCGTGGCGCTGCTTCAAGCCGTCTCCGCCTCCGCCTCGGCCTTGCGCTCCGCGCGCTTGCGCTCGTTCGGGTCGAGCAGGGCCTTGCGCAGGCGGATCGACTTGGGCGTCACCTCGACGCGCTCGTCCTCCTCGATATAGGCCATGGCGTATTCGAGGGTGATGGCGCGCGGTGGGGTGAGGCGGATGGCCTCGTCCTTCGAGGTGGTGCGGATGTTGGTGAGCTGCTTGGACTTGAGCGGATTGACCTCGAGGTCGTGGCCGCGGCTGTTCTCGCCGACGATCATGCCCTCGTAGAGCGCCTCGCCCGGATTGACGAACAGCTCGCCGCGCTCCTCCAGGTACCACAACGCGTAGGCGACCGCGTCGCCCTGCGCGTTGGAGATGAGCACGCCGTTGCGCCGGCCGGCGATCGGGCCGCGATAGGGACCATAGCCGTGGAACAGGCGGCTCATGATGCCGGTGCCGCGGGTGTCGGTCAGGAACTCGCCGTGATAGCCGATCAGGCCGCGCGCCGGGACGTGGAAGACGAGGCGCGTCTTGCCGCCGCCGGACGGGCGCATCTCGGTCATCTCGCCCTTGCGCTGGCCGAGCTTGTCGATCACGACGCCGGTGAATTCCTCGTCGACGTCGATCACCGCTTCCTCGATCGGCTCGGTGCGCTCGCCGGTAGTCGGGTCCTGGCGATAGAGCACGCGCGGGCGGCTGATCGACAGCTCGAAGCCTTCGCGGCGCATGGTCTCGACCAGCACGCCGAGCTGCAATTCGCCGCGGCCGGCGACTTCCAGCGCGTCGCGGCCTTCGGTCTCGCGCACCTTGATGGCGACATTGCCCTCGGCCTCGCGCATCAGGCGCGTGGCGATCATGCGGCTGGTGACCTTGTCGCCCTCGCGGCCGGCGAGCGGGCTGTCGTTGACCGAGAAGGTCATGGCGAGGGTCGGCGGGTCGATCGGCTGCGCCGGCAGCGGCACCTCGATCGTGGGATCGCAGATGGTGTCGGCGACCGTGGTGTCGGTCAGGCCCGCAATGGCGACGATGTCGCCCGCCTCGGCCTCTTCCACCGGCACGCGCTCGATGCCGCGGAAGGAGAGCAGCTTGGTGAGGCGCGCATTCTCCACGATGTTGCCGTCGGGCTGGATCGCCCGCACCGGCATGTTGACCACGGCCTTGCCGGTCTGGATGCGGCCGGTCAGCACCCGGCCCAGGTAGTTGTCGTATTCCAGCGTGGTGACCAGCATGGAGAAGGGCGCATCGTTCTGCACCCGCGGCGCATGCACATGCTCGACGATCAGGTCGAACATCGGCGACAGGTCCTTGCGCTCGTCCTTCTCCAGGTCGGTGACCGCCCAG
>DATEOK010000499.1:0-3569 GCA_035274225.1 Dongiaceae bacterium | reverse complement strand
GAAATCCAGCGGCACCACGATGCTAAACTGCGGTCCTTGGTACACCGGCGCCGGATAATAATAGACCGGCGGCGGCGGTGGCGCCGCATAGACCGGTGCGGGGTAATAATAGACCGGTGGCGGCTGGTAGTAGTACGGCTGTGGATAGTAGTAGCCGGGATAGTACCCGCCTGAATTGTAGTAGACGTAGCCGCCACCATGGTTCCAATGATGCCGGTGGTGCCCGCCCCAGCCACCGTTATCTGCCATCGCCGGAACAGCCAGCGCGATACCAGCCGCAGCCAACGCCACTGTTGCCAACCGCCTCATGGGTGCCTCCCGGTCGAATGCGATAGACCTCATCATACACCCATGGCGGACCGAACGTAATAGGCCGGGATCGGCGGTCAACGCAGGCAATTGAACCGGCCGGTAGCGCTTTTCGACTATGTGGTCGTCACGTACGCCGTTTCTTCCGCACCGGCTGTTTCTTGCGCAGCGCGGCGGCTTTCTTGCGCGGTGCATCCAGGCCCATCACCGCACGCATGTGGGCGAGGATGAGGTTCCTGCCGCGTCGCCCGGTCTCCTCCGAGGCCTTTCGCGCCGTCCGCGTGAACCACTGCTTGGTGGAGAAGCGCCGCATGTCGACGCCCTCGGGGCACAGATCGAGCATCAGCGATGTCTCCCCTTCGCCCGCGTGATCGAAGGGGAACTGCCTGATCGCCTCCACAGTCAGCAGCGGGTGAATCTGGATCCAGTTGAAGGGGTCGGCCCTGGCCGCCTGCTTGGCATAGTAGTCGGCCATCGCCGCATCGCCCCACCAGCCCTCGCCGCGTTCGGCGTCGAGGAAAGCGAAGATGGCCTGCCGCGCCGCCAGCTTGAAGGCAAGGTCGGTCGGCATCCCGGCTTCGAAGTTCTCGGTCTGGTGATGGATGAATCCGTGGACGTTGCGAAAGCCGACCTTCAGCAGTGAGGCGAACAACGACTGCGCGAACGGCAGCAACCGGTCGGCGGGCACGTCCAGGGTCCCATTGCCTTTAGGCCCCGCGACGGCGTGGCTGGCCGCTCCGTAGTAGAAGGGCGGCAGGATGACGACGTCGGCCTCGCGTTCCAGATGATCGAGCACGCGCGTGACCGCAAGCGTGTCCATCCCCACCGCCAGGTGTTCGCCGTGATACTCCAGCACGCCGAGCGGCAAGACCACGGGCCAGTTCCCGGCAATCGCTTGTCGGATCTGGTGCGGCAGCATGAGTTCATAGCGCATGGACCGGCTCCTCCGTCTCTGCGCCGGAATCAAATAACCCTTCCAGACCGCCGGTCAATCGCTATCGCCGGCAACATGACCGCGCCATGACGGATGCTCCCAGTGTCCGCTGATACCCGTTGTGCAACGGATCGCTCACCGGTAGGGTCGACGGTCCGCTGGCCACGACACGAAGGTCGTTTCCGACCTGCGCAGATTTGCTTTGCGCACGCGACGTTGAGGCCCAAGTATCGTCCTCATTCGCAATTTGCTATTTCAGGCCGTCGATTAGGGAGGAAGAACCATGAAGATCGTCGTCATCGGTGGTACCGGCCTGATCGGCTCCAAGACCGTCGCCATCCTGCGCCAAGGCGGCCACGAGGTCGTCGCCGCCTCGCCAAATAGCGGCGTCAACACCATCACCGGCGAGGGCCTCAAAGGGGCCTTGGCCGGCGCGCAGGTGGTGATCGACCTTGCCAATTCGCCCTCGTTCGAAGACAAGGCGGTGCTGGAATTCTTCAAGACCTCCGGCCGCAACCTTCACGCGGCGGAGGCCGCTGCGGGCATCCGGCATCATGTCGCGCTGTCGATCGTCGGAACCGACCGGTCGCCCGACAACGGCTATTTCCGCGCCAAGGTCACCCAGGAGAAACTGATCGAGGCATCCGGCATCCCCTACACCATCATCCGCTCGACCCAGTTCCTCGAATTCCTCGCCGGCATCGCCGCTTCAGCGACGGATGGAAACGTGGTCAGGGTTTCCCCCGGCCTGTTCCAGCCCATTGCGGCGGACGACGTTGCCCCCGCCGTTGCCGATGTGGCGCTCGCGGCGCCGCGAAACGGCATCGTCGAGATCGCTGGACCGGAACGAGCGCCATTCAACGAAATCGTCGCCCGCTATCTGAAGGCGGTCGGCGACCCGCGTGTAGTCGTGAGAGATGCCGAGGCCAGATACTTCGGCAGCCGGGTCGAGGAGCGCTCGCTGGTGCCGTTGGGCGAAGCACGCCTCGGCCGCATCGGCTTGGACGACTGGCTCCGCCGTTCACAGGCCAAGGCCTGATCCCGTATCCACCAACCGAAGCAAAGAGGCGACCATGACGAACAAGCTCGTTGCGTTGGTTTTGCTATGCCTTATGGGCGGCACGGCGATGGCCGAGGAGCCCAAGGTGATGCCGCTCATGACGAAAGATCTTGCGGCCGATCCCGGCAAGGAAGTTCTGATGCTCACGGTGGAGCATGTGCCCGGCGGGTCGAGTGCCATCCATCGCCACAATGCGCAGGCTTTTGTCTACGTATTGGAGGGTTCTGTCGTGATGCAGTTGAAGGGTGGAGACGAGGTGACACTGACACCCGGACAGACCTTCTATGAGGGCCCTGACGATGTCCATCTCGTCGACCGGAACGCAAGCAGCACCGAGCCGGCGAAGTTCGTTGTGCTCTTGATCAAGGACAAGGGCGCTCCGGCCCTCGTGCCGGTCGAGTGAACGGGTGCTCTAGCGCTCCTGTGGACCGTCGTCGTCGAACAAGATGCGGCTCGCGGCGCCGTCCAGGTGGACACCGGTTCGGCGCAGAAAATGCGACCACTATAGCGACTAGCCCGGCCGTCCGTCGGCGCGCGGCCGGCTGAGAATCGGCCAGTAGACGATGGCGAAAAACGCGAAGGCCAGGCTCCACAAGGTGCCGGAGCCGATCAGGCTCACGCTGCGCAGCGTGTCATCCGAGGTCAGCGCGAACAGTACGCGCAGCAGCGCCGCCGCGTTCACCAGCCAATAGGCCGCAACGGTCAGCGGCGCCGGCACGATCGAACGCCCGGTATGGCCGAGCGCCACCCGCGACATCATGCCGATGATCATGCTGCCGATCGCGCCAAGGGTCAGCGCGTGCATGCCGGCATCCAGCGGAATGAGGTCGGTCAGCTCCGCCGCGCCGCGCAGGATGAGGCCGCCCGCCAGCCAGGCATAGCCGACATGCAGGATCCACAGGATCGGTGTGCGCCGCGTGGCGAACGTGCCCCAGCCGCGCACGCGCAGCACGTTGATGACACCAGCCGCGAGCGCGATCGCGCCGGTGACGGCGGTATTGTCGGTCGCCATTTCGGCGATGGCGAGCGCCGCGATGCTGAGCAGCGCCAACACACTGGCCTTCGGGCATGGGTTGACCTTGGCGTGCGGCAGCGCGTTCTTGGTGAAGGATGGGATCACCCGTCCGCCGAGCACGCCGATCATCAGCAGGATGAGGTCGATGGCGATGCGCAGCCGGCGCGACGGGTCCCAGTCGATCACGCCGATCGCGCCGAGATGGATGCCGAGATTGATGAGTCCCAGCACGGCGAGGACGATGGGGAACA
>DATEOK010000498.1:0-22327 GCA_035274225.1 Dongiaceae bacterium | reverse complement strand
CCGTCCTCGATCGAGGCAATCGGATAGTCGCGGACGAGGTCGGCGAGAAAGCGGGCATTCTCTTCGCCCGACAGCGATAGCCCCTCGCCGTCCATCGCATACTTGCCGTCACGGAAATATTCGGTCGCGGCGCAATCGAGCGCCAGCAGCACGTCGCTGCCCGCCTTGAAGCCCGCCTTCTCCACCGCCTGCATGACGAAATCGAGGGCTGCTTCCGCGCTCGGCAGGTTTGGCGCGAAGCCGCCCTCGTCGCCGACATTGGTGTTGTGGCCGGCGGCTTTCAACTGCGCCTTCAAGGCGTGGAAGCATTCGGCGCCCCAGCGGATCGCCTCGGCGCAGCTCTCGGCCGCGACCGGCATGATCATGAATTCCTGGAAGTCGATCGGATTGTCGGCATGGGCGCCGCCGTTGATGATGTTCATCATCGGCACCGGCAGGGTGCGCGCCTGCGCGCCACCGACATAGCGATAGAGCGGCAGCCCTGCTTCCACCGCCGCTGCCTTGGCGATCGCAAGGCTGACGCCGAGGATGGCGTTCGCGCCGAGGCGCGCCTTGTTCGGCGTGCCGTCGAGCTCGATCATGATCTGGTCGATGCGCACCTGGTCGGCGCCGTCGAGGCCGCCGATGGCGTCCTGGATCTCGCCGTTCACCGCCTCGACTGCGTTCAGCACGCCCTTGCCGAGATAGCGCTTCTTGTCGCCGTCGCGCAGCTCGACCGCCTCGTGCGCGCCGGTGGAGGCGCCGGATGGCACGGCGGCGCGCCCGCTGGCGCCGCTCTCCAGCGTGACCTCCACCTCCACGGTCGGGTTGCCGCGGCTGTCGAGGATTTGCCGCGCATGCACGTCGACGATCGCACTCATGCCTAGCTCCCTAAAGACTGGTCGCGCCCGTTATATCGCAGGCACCCGAGGGGTCCAGGGAAAATCCGGCGACAGCGCCAATTCAGCGCAATCCGTGGGATTTCAGGGTGTCCTCGATGGTCCGGTCGAGCAGGCCGCGCTCGGCGGCGGCGAGGTCGCTCATGACCTCCTTGGTCTGGCGCGGGACGTCCTGGACGTCGGCCAGGCTGATGTTGAGCGCGCTGACCAGCTCGTTGAGCGTCACGTCGTTGAGGTCGCGGGCCAGGACCCACCGGCGATTGTCGCTGCGGACCACGAAGCGCGCCCCGCGCAGCATATCCATGACGTAGGTGAGCTTGCCGATCTCGGCACCCAGCTCGCGGCTGAGATAGTCCAGCTTCTCCCCACCGCTCGACGTGCTCTGGATCTTGCGCAGGCTCGCCAATGCTCCGAGCGCGAGGCCGAGCATATCGCCGCGCCGTGGCCGCTCGTCGGGATCGCGCCGGCCGGAGCGCCACTCCGGCAGCGAGGCGGTGATTTCCGCGCCGATCAGCACCACCAGCCAGCCGAGATACATCCAGATGAGGAAGATCGGCAGCGTCGCCAGCGCACCATAGAGCGTCTGATAGCTGCCGAGGAAACCGAGATAGTAGCCGAAGGCGCGCTTCAGCAGCTCGAACAGCAGCGCTGCGACGACGGCGCCGCTCGCTGCATCCATCCAACGAACCGGCCGCGTCGGCATCAGGCGATAGAACAGCAGGAAGCCGACCGCCTCCAGCACGAACGGCGCAACCCAGGCGTACAGCTTCACGGCGCCGGACATGTAGGTCGACGACTGGGCCAGCGCGAAGGCGTAGCTGGAGATCGAGAAGGCGATGCCGAACAGGATCGGGCCCAATGTGATGAGCGCCCAATAGACCGGAAAGCGCTGGATCTTGAACCCGCGCCCGCCGCCCCAGATGCGGTCGAATGCAGTCTGGATGGTGTTGATGAGCAGCAGCGCCGTCACCGCGAGGCCGAGGATGCCGACACCGGTGGTCTGACCGGCATTGCGGATGAAGGTCTGCAGATGCTCCTCCACCATCACGGCCAGGCTGGGTGCCGTGTTCGCGATCAGGCTGCGCAGCAAGGTATCGCGCATGCCGCTGAAGGCCGGGAAGGCCGCGAACATGGCAAGGCCGATCGCCATCATCGGCACCAGCGCCAGCAGCGAGGTGTAGCTGAGGGAGGACGCGACCGACGGACAGGAATCCCGGCTGAACCGCCGGATCACGTAGCCGACCAGGGTGTAGGCGTTATGCTTCCGGGTGCGATCGATCAGGTTCTGGAATTGGCCGAACCTGCCCCGGTCCGGCTCATCCGTGGGGCTTGTCGCCGGCACCGTGGAGTCTCTGCCGTCGCCTTCCATGGCAAAAAGCCTAGGCCGGTTCGCGGCTTACGGTCAATCGCTCGACAATGGAGAAGAGCACCCCCTTACTGTCATCCCGGCCACGCCACGCAGTGGCGCAGAGCCGGGACCCGTGCGGCGATTCAGTGACGCAGAGAAGCAGCATGGATCCCGGCTCTCGCTGCGCTCGGCCGGGATGACAGTGGGAGAGGGTCGTTACGGCGCGATGTTCTCGATCGGCCGGGACTTGGCGATCTTGTCGAATGCCAGCAGGGTTTCGAGCACGCCGCGCAGGTGCTTGATCGGCACCATGTTAGGGCCGTCGGACGGCGCGTGATCCGGATC
Source organism: Dongiaceae bacterium (assembly GCA_035274225.1). Classification (GTDB taxonomy): domain Bacteria; phylum Pseudomonadota; class Alphaproteobacteria; order Dongiales; family Dongiaceae; genus Dongia_A. The sequence continues at coordinate 19,756 of DATEOK010000498.1, read as the reverse complement.
CTGGTGCGTTTCCATGAAGACAGCGGCAACGCCGATCGCGATGGCGGCACGCGCCAGCACCGGCACGAATTCGCGCTGGCCGCCGCTGGTGGTGCCTTGCCCGCCCGGCTGCTGCACCGAGTGGGTGGCGTCGAACACCACCGGATAGCCGGTGTCGGCGAGGATCGGCAACGCGCGCATATCGCTGATCAGCGTGTTGTAGCCGAAGCTTGCGCCGCGCTCGCACAGCAGCACGTTGTCGTTGCCGGCATCGTGGCACTTGGCTGCGACGTTCTTCATGTCCCAGGGCGCGAGGAACTGGCCCTTCTTGATGTTGACGGCGCGGCCGGTCACGGCGGCGGCGACGACCAGGTCGGTCTGCCGGCACAGGAACGCCGGGATCTGCAGCACGTCGACCGCCTCCGCCACCGGCGCACACTGCTCCGGCGCGTGCACGTCGGTCAGCACCGGCACATCGAATTTCTCGCGCAGCTCGGCGAGGATCGGCAGGCTCTTACCCATGCCGAGGCCGCGCGCCGCCTTGGAGCTGGTGCGGTTCGCCTTGTCGAAGCTGGTCTTGTAGATGAGGCCGATGCCGAGGCTACGTGTCAGCTCCGTCAGCGCGCTGCACATCTCGTGCGCGTGCGCCCGGCTCTCGAGCTGGCACGGGCCGGCGATCAGGGCGAACGGCCGGTCGTTGCCGATCTCGATATTATGGATCTTTACGCGGCGCGGCTTGGTCATGACAGCCACCTTACACCAGGCGCGATTGCGTCACGGCCGCGCCGATGAATGAAACGAACAGCGGGTGCGGCTCGAACAGGCGCGACTTCAGTTCCGGATGGAACTGCACGCCAATGAACCACGGATGATCGGGAATTTCCACGATCTCCGGCAGGATGCCGTCCGGCGACATGCCGGAGAACAGCAGCCCCTGCTTCTCCAGCCGTTCCTTGTAGTTGATGTTCACTTCGTAGCGGTGGCGGTGCCGCTCGGAGATCGCCGTGCCGCCGTAGATCTTCGAGACCGCGCTGCCCGGCTTCAGCTGCGCTTCATAGGCGCCGAGGCGCATGGTGCCGCCGAGGTCGCCGCCGGATGTGCGCTTCTCCAGCTGGTTGCCGCGCACCCACTCGGTCATCAGGCCGACCACGGGCTCCGCGCAGGGGCCGAACTCGGTCGAGCCGGCGTTCTTCACGCCGACCAGATTGCGGGTCGCTTCGATCACCGCCATCTGCATGCCGAAGCAGATGCCGAAATACGGGATCTTGCGCTCGCGCGCGAAACGCGCCGAGTTGATCTTGCCTTCCGAGCCGCGCTCGCCGAAGCCGCCCGGCACCAGGATGCCGTGCACGCCCTCGAGATGCTGGACCGTGTCCTCGCGCTCGAAGATCTCGGAATCGATCCAGTTGAGCTTGACCTTCACGTTGTTTGCGATGCCGCCATGGCGCAGCGCTTCCGCCAGCGATTTGTAGGCGTCGAGCAGCGAGGTGTATTTGCCGACCACCGCGATGTTGACCTCGCCTTCCGGCGCGCGGATGCGATCGACGATCTGCTGCCACTTGGAAAGGTCCGGCTCCTTGCCCTCGATGCCGAAATGCCGGCACACCTCGCGGTCGTAGCCTTCGTGATGGTAGGCGAGCGGCACGGCATAGATGGTGTCGACGTCGAGCCCTTGGATCACCGCGCTTGGCCGCACGTTGCAGAACTGTGCGATCTTGCGCCGGCTGTCGGCCGGTATCTCGCGGTCCGAGCGGCACAGCAGCAGGTCGGGCTGGATGCCGACCGCCTGCAGTTCCTTCACCGAATGCTGCGTCGGCTTGGTCTTGAGCTCGCCCGCGGCGGGGATGAACGGCACCAGGGTCAGATGCACGAACATCGCGCGCTCCTTGCCCAGCTCGTTGCCGAGCTGGCGGATCGCTTCCAGGAACGGCAGGCTCTCGATGTCGCCGACCGTGCCGCCGATCTCGCACAGCACGAAATCCTCGTCGCCGAGGTCGGCCTTGATCCATTCCTTGATGGCGTCGGTGACGTGCGGAATTACCTGGATGGTGGCGCCGAGATAGTCGCCGCGCCGCTCTTTCGCGATCACGTTGGAGTAGATCTTGCCGGTGGTGACGCTGTCGGTCTTGTGCGCCGAGATGCCGGTGAAGCGCTCATAGTGGCCGAGGTCGAGGTCGGTCTCCGCCCCGTCGTCGGTCACATACACTTCGCCGTGCTGATACGGGCTCATGGTGCCCGGATCGACGTTCAGGTAGGGATCGAGCTTGCGGAGGCGAACCTTGAAGCCCCTGGCCTGCAAAAGCGCGCCAAGAGCCGCCGACGATAGTCCCTTCCCCAATGAAGAAACCACGCCGCCGGTGATAAAAATGAAGCGAGACATGGGCCGACTTTATGGAACGAGTCGGGCGGCCCCAGCAAGGAAACAATCTCCTCTGGGATCACCCGAGTCGGATTGACGAAAACACCCTCAAGAGGGAGATTTAATCCCCCGCTGGCACTGCTGGAGTCGCTGGCTGTGCCGGTGCGGTTTCCGCGGGCGCAGTGCCGCCACTCTCGACCCCGCCACCCGTCGTGCCGGTCGCCGGCGCAGTTCCTTCCACCGGTGCCGTCGTCCCGGTGGTGCCCGGAACGATCTCGCTCGGACCCGAGCCGTGGGTGCTGATCAGCGCCAGCACCAGGCTGGTCACGAAAAACGCTGCCGCCAGGAAGCCGGTCAGCTTGCTGAGCCCGTCCGCCTTGGCGCGGCCGGACATCAGGCCGCCGAGGCCGCCGCTGCCACCGCCACCCAAGCCGCCGATGCCAGCCTCCTTCTTCTGCAGAAGGATCGCGCCGACCAGACCGATGGCGATCAGGATGTGGATAACCAGAAGGACAATCATGCTCTATCCAACCACTGCCGGGAACGGCGCGGGTTCTATCTGCTTTTCAGGGGCTTCGCCAGTCGGAATATTGGCTTAGGCGCCGGCCGCGGCAAGGGCGATGGCCCAGAATTCCTCCGCTTTCAGGCTAGCCCCGCCAACCAGGGCGCCGTTGACCTCCGGGACGTGCATGAGGGACCCGGCGTTGGAGCCCTTGACCGAGCCGCCGTAGAGGATGCGCATCTCCGCCCCGTCCTTGAACCAGGCCTTGAGCAGCCCGCGGATATGGGCATGGACCGTGGCCACGTCCTCGGGGGTCGGGGTACGGCCGGTGCCGATGGCCCAGACCGGCTCGTAGGCGATGACCAAATTGGCGGCCTCGGCATCGGCCGGGACGGACCCTTCCAGCTGCGACGAAATGACGTCCAGGGTGGCGCCGCGGTCACGCTCGGCCTCGGTCTCACCGACGCAGACGATGGCGATCAGGCCGGCCTCGTGCGCCGCCTTGGCCTTGGAGGCCACCAGTTCGCTGCTCTCGCCATGATCGGCGCGGCGCTCGGAATGGCCGACGATCACATATCGCCCCCCCGCGTCCGCCAGCATGGCCGCGGCCACGTCGCCGGTATGGGCGCCCGATTGCTTGGCGTGGCAGTCCTGGCCGCCGACCGCGATGGCGCTGCCCGCGGTCAGGGCCGCGGCCTGGGCCACGTAGGGCGCGGGCGGGCAGACCAGCAAATCGGCCGCAACGCCCGGCTTTGAGGCCACACGGCTCTTGAGATCCAGGATCAGGGCCTCGGTCTGGGCGCGGCTGCCGTTCATTTTCCAGTTTCCGGCGATCAGGGGGCGCAGGCGCGAGGCACTCATGGGGCATCCTTCCAAGGGCGGGAGACGCTTGTTAGCACAGCGCTTTTTGGCCTGTCAGCCGTTCCGTTCGGCAGCGGACTGCGGCGCGTCCCACCTTTGCCGCGACCCTTGCCGCTGTGGGGGTGCATCCCTATGATGCGCGCCGATTTTTCAACGATTGGGGCACCATGCTCACGACCATCCGCAAAGGGTCCAAGTCCTGGCTCGTCTATGGCCTGTTCGCCATCCTCATCGCCGCGTTCGCGGCGTGGGGCATTGGCGACATTTTCAGGAGCGGCGGACCGAGCAAGCCGGTGCTGGAGGTGGGGAGCGCCACCTATAGCCAGCAGGAATTCGACCGTGACCTGCGTCGCAAGCTGCAGGAATTCCGCCAGCAAGGCCTCAGCATCAATGCCGAGCAATTCTCCGCGCTGGGCGGCGTGGATCAGATCATCAGCGAGCAGACCAGACAGATGCTGCTGCACCAGTATGCGGATAAGCTCAAGCTCACCATCCCGCAGGCGGTCGCGGTCGCCGATATCCAGAGCAATCCCGCATTCCGCAACGCGGTGGGGCAGTTCGACCGCGATCAGTTCCTCTACTACCTCAACGGGATTGGCGTGAGCGAAGCAGGCTATGTCCAGGACCTGCAAAACCAGATGCGCATGCAGCAGCTGGGCGCACCGATCTTCGGCGCCTTGTCGATGCCACCGGTACTCGTCGATCGGGTCTACGCGTATGTCAACGAGACGCGCACTGCCGAGTTCCTGGTGATTCCCGATGCCAGCATGGGCGAGGTGAAGGATCCGGACCAGGCCGCTCTGGAGACGTTCTACAAGGACAACATCGCCCAGTATCAGCGGCCGGAATACCGCGCCTTCGCCGCGCTCCACCTGAAGGCTGAGGACTTCGCCAAGGACATCAAGATCGCCGACGATCAGGTGAAGAAAGCGTACGATGAGCGCCAGGCGGAGTTCGTCACCCCGGAAACGCGCGCTGCCGAGCAGGTCGTGGTGCAGGACCAGGCCAAGGCGGATGCGATCGTCGCCGCGGTCAAAGGCGGCAAGAGCTTCGCCAATGCGGTCAAGGAGGCGACGGGCGGCACGCCGGTCGATCTCGGCGACGTCACCAAGGACAAGCTGCCGGCCGCCATCGCCGAGCAGAGCTTCGCTCTGGCAGCCGACGGTGTGTCGGCGCCGATCAAGAGCCCGTTCGGCCTGCATGTCGTGCACGTCAAGTCGATCACGCCCGGTTCGACCAAGAGCTTCGATGAGATGAAGGAACAGCTGCGGCAGGAGCTCGCGCTGACTCAGGCGGGCGACGCGATGGTCTCGGTCATCAATCAGCTCGACGATCTGCTCGGCGGCGGATCGACAGTCGAAGAGGCGGCGAAGCAGCTGCAGCTGACCGCACAGAAGTACGACGCCGTGGATTCCTCCGGCAAGGATCGCGACGGCAAGGATGCCAACGTAATCCCGGAAATCCTTCAGCTCGCGCAGTCGACCGAATCCGGCCAGACCAGCCTCGTCACCACCCTCAGCGATAATTCCTACGCGGTCGTGCAGGTCACCAGCGTGACGCCGGCGGAAGCCAAGCCGCTGACCGAAGTGGCGCAGCAGGCCAAGCAGGATTGGCTGGCTAAGGCCCGGCGCGATGCCGCCGACGCCAAGGCCAAGGAGATCGCGGACAAGGTCAAATCAGGCGATCTCGCCTCGATCGGCAAGAGCATGGGACTGGCGCTGCAGACCAGCAAGCCCTTCTTGCGCAAGGACGGCGACGGTCTGATCGACAAGTCGCTGGCACAGAAGCTGTTTGCGCTGAAGCAGGGCGAGGCGGCGACGGGGCGCTCGCCCGACAGCGCGATCGTCGCGCGCGTCTCGGCCATCACGCCGGCCAAGCCGGACGAGAGCAAGGACCAGCTCGCCGAACTATCGAAGGGTCTCAGCGACGCCATGCGCCGGGATCTCTACGCCGAGTTCCTGTTCGCGGTGGGCCAGGACGTGAAGGTCGTGCGCAACGACGACGTGATCCAGAAAATGCTCGCGGTCGAACAATGAACGTCGAGCCTGCGTTCGAAAAGTTCGCGGCGGCGTACGACGCAGGCAAGCCGCAAGTTGTCTGGACCCGGCTGATCGCGGATCTCGAGACGCCGGTCTCCGCATTGCTCAAGCTAGCGGACGGCCGGCCCAATTCCTTCCTGCTGGAATCGGTCGAAGGCGGCCGCTCGCGCGGACGCTATTCGCTGATCGGCCTCAAGCCCGACGTGATCTGGCGCTGCCGCGGCAACAAGGCGGAGATCAACCGCGATGCGCGTTTCCAGCCCGACCGCTTCGTGGCCGAGGCGAACGGCGCGCTGGCATCGCTGCGGGCGCTGATCGCGGAATCGCGCATCGAGCTGCCCCAGGGCCTGCCGCCGATGGCCTCGGGCCTGTTCGGCTACATGTCGTACGACATGGTGCGGCTGGTCGAGCAGCTGCCGGATTTGAAGCCGGAGAAGCTTAAGCTGGCGGACAGCATCTTCCTGCGCCCGACCGTGATGGCGATCTTCGACAGCGTCGAGGACATGATCACGGTGGTGACGCCGATCTGGCCCGCGACCGGAGGCAACGCGCGCGCTGCCTACAACCAGGCCATGGAGCGCCTGTCCGACATCGTCCACGACCTGGATCGAGCACTGCCGCAGCAGCGCTCCAACAACGGCGTGCTGCTCGACCTGCCGGAGCCGCAATCCAACATGCCGCCGGAGGCGTTCCGCGCGATGGTGGACCGCGCCAAGGAATACATCCTGGCCGGTGACATCTTCCAGGTGGTGCTCTCGCAACGCTTCAGCCTGCCGTTCCAGCTGCCGCCGCTGGCGCTCTATCGCTCGCTGCGGCGGCTCAATCCCTCGCCGTTCCTGTTCTATCTCGATTTCGGCGGCTTCTCCGTCATCGGCTCCAGCCCGGAGATCCTGGTGCGGCTGCGCGACGACACCGTCACCATCCGCCCGATCGCCGGCACCCGGCCGCGCGGCAAGACGCCGGACGAAGATCGGGAACTGGCTGCCGACCTGCTGGCCGACCAGAAGGAGCTCGCGGAGCACCTGATGCTGCTCGATCTCGGGCGCAATGATGTCGGCCGCGTCGCCAAGGTCGGCAGCGTCCGCGTGACCGAGAAGATGAAGATCGAGAACTACTCCCACGTCATGCACATCGTTTCCAACGTCGAGGGCGCGATCGATCCGAAATATGACGCGATGGATGCGCTGATGGCCGGCTTCCCCGCCGGCACCGTCTCCGGCGCGCCGAAGGTGCGCGCGATGGAGATCATCGAGGAGCTGGAGCCGGAGCAGCGCGGCATCTACGGCGGCGCGGTCGGCTATTTCGCCGCCAACGGCAGCATGGATACCTGCATCGCCCTGCGCACCACGGTGGTGAAGGACGGCGTGATGTACGTCCAGGCCGGCGCCGGCATCGTCGCCGACAGCGTGCCGGAGAGCGAGCACCAGGAGTGCCAGCACAAGGCGCGGGCCTTGGTGCGCGCCGCGCAGGAAGCGGTGCGCTTCGCCGCCACCGGCCGCGGCAACTTCTGAGTTGCCACCACCATGCCGACTCTTCGACCGGGCCGGCAACTGCTTCGGAGCATCCGCCGGATCCGCCAGCGTCTGGCGCAGGCGGTCTTTCATGAATTCCGGCCCAAGGCGGCTTTCCTGGCATCCGCCACGCAGGCCGCGTTGAAGGATCGCCTCGCGGCAGAGGATTCGCCCGACAAGACGGCAATCGTGATCGGGCATTCCGCGGCGCTGGCACACGCGCTTGGCCTCCACAAGACACGGCTGCTGGTCCTGGCATATCCGGACTTCACCCTCGATAACCTGGCCCTGCTGAATGACAGCTACGATTTCCTGATCGCGGACCGCGCGCTGCATCTATGCGACAGCCTGGACGATGCGGCGCAGGAAACCCTGCGCGTGCTGCGTCCCGGCGGCTGGTTCGTGCATGTGACGAGCAGTCTCGACCTTACTGTCGGACTGCCGTGGGACCGTCGCCGCATCGCGCCCGGCGCATTGAGTCGCCTGTTCAGCGCCGGTGCATCGGCCCTTGAGACCGGCCGCGCCGCCGGACCGCTCGTCTCCTGGGTCGTCGGCCGCAAGGCCGCCGAGGCTGGGGACATCGTGGCGACGGTTCATACGCGCGAGCGACGGCGGCGCTGGTACCCGCCGTTCCGGCCGCCGGCAAAAGCCCGCGTCGGCGTGGTTGCGATCATGCGCAACGAAGCGCCCTATCTCCTCGAGTGGATCGCGCACTACCGTGTCCTCGGCTTCGAGCATATCTCGATCTATGACAACGACAGCAACGATGCTTCGCCACGTATCCTCGCGCCGCTGGCGAGGGCAGGCATGATCGACGCGACCTACTGGCACGTCCGGCCCGGCGTCCACAAACAGGAGACCGCATACCGGCATGCGCTGACGAAGTTGGACGGGCGGTTGGACTGGTGCCTGTTCGCGGACCTCGACGAGTACCTCGTGCTCGACGACGGCTTGACGGTCGAAGACATACTGCCCCCGGACCCGGCGGTCGGCGCGGTGGCGATCGGTTGGCGCGTCTTCGGATCGGCGGGTCTGAAGCAACGTGAGACTGGCCTGACGATCGAGCGCTTCACCAGGGGCGATCCGATCAATGAGGGGACGATCAAGGCGTTCGTGCGACCGCGCCACGTGGTTCACATGCGCACTCACCATCCGAAACTCTCGCCCGGCAGCAGGATGGTTGACAGCCTCGGCAACACGGTCGCTCAGCGCAATCCGGCCGAACCGCCACTGCAAGGTCCGGCCCGCCTCAATCACTATTGCACCCGCTCCTGGGAGGAGTTCGAGTGCAAGCGCGCGCGTGGCCGCGGCGGCGGCGCGCACGCCAGCAAGCGCGATCCAAGCCTGTTTACCGCGATGGACCGCAACAGCGCGACGGTGACGGATGCGCTGCGACTGGCACCCGCCGTCAGGCAGGAAGTCGCGCGCCTCCGAGCAATCGTGCGAGGCTGAGGTGCAAATGGCAGGGAATGCGCCGCAACGGCTGCTGTCTGCGATTTGCGACTTCCTGCAATCATCGGGCACGTCGAACGATGCGGGCGAGCGCGCGATGCTGGATGCCGTCTACGCGGCGTTGATCGCCTGTCGGTCGAGCGACCATGCGCCTCGCCGGCTCCAGGCCGCCGAGCTGCTGGCTCCAGCGTTGGCGCAGATCGCGCGGCCGGAACTGGCGCCGGTGCGCGATGCGATCGCCGGAGCGGCGCCTCTGTTTCGCTGGCGGCAGAATCCCAACTACACCGCAGCCAACATGGGCGCGGACTTCATGGCCGGCTATGGCTACGTGGAGTTCGCCGGACCGAAAGAGGCGCTGTTCAACGCGCCGGACATCCGCGTCGGTCTGCTGCTGCTGGGACCGCGGCTGCACTATCCGGCGCACGCGCATCCGGCGGAGGAGATCTATCATCCGCTCACCGACGGCGGCCTCTGGCGGCGCGGTAAGGAGGACTGGCGAACGGTGCCCGCCGGTCATGCGATCCATCATCCGCCCATGATGGCGCACGAGACAACGGCGACGGACTCTACCTTGCTCGCGCTCTATTGCTGGCGTGGCAATACGGTGACGGAAGCGCAGCTAACCGCTTGATGCGAATGACTGTCATTGCGCAGCTTCTCGTTGCAGCGACGCTGCAAGCCGACTAGCCTGCGCACGACGAGTCCGTGGAACAAGAGCCCTCGGGAGGCCGCCATGAAAGTCGATGCCAGTGTCGTCAAGCATCTCAACAAGCTGCTGAAGAACGAGCTGACCGCGATCAACCAGTATTTCCTGCATGGTCGCACGCTGCGGCATTGGGGCTTCGAACGGCTGGGCAAGAAGATCTACGAAGAATCGATCGGCGAGATGAAGCACGCCGACCACATCATCAAGCGCATCCTGCTGCTCGAAGGACTGCCGAACCTGCAGGACCTCGGCAAGCTGCTGATCGGCGAAAACGTTCCCGAGTGCCTGAAGAGCGATCTCAAGCTGGAATACGCCGCGCGTACCGACATGGTCGCCGCGATCGCGCACTTCGAGAGCGTGAAGGATTTTGTCTCGCGCGACATGGTCACCGACCTGCTCGAGGACACGGAAGAGCACATCGACTTCCTGGAGACGGAACTGGAGCTGGTGCAGAAGGTCGGACTGCAGAACTACCTGCAGACCCAGATCGGCGAAGGCCCCTCTTCGTCTTAGGGCGTCGTCGTCCTATAGGAAGGTTATTCCGCCGCCATCAGGTGGCGTTCGCCGCTGGCGATCGCTTCGTCGAGGATCTCGCCCATCGCATCGACGCACGAGCCGCATTGCGGGGCCGTGCCCTTGCCGCCGAACACCTGCTTGCAGCAGGTGGCGCCAGCGCGCGCGGCGGCGCGGATCTCGTGGTCGCTGATGCGGTTGCAGACGCAGATGATCATGCCGGCCCGGTGCCAATGCGAACAATTCGCAAGGAAGATACGCAGGAGTTCGGGGGAGATCAAGCGCGAATGCGAACTGTTCGCAGGAACGTGAGAGCTGCCGGGCCGTGGGCAATCCCTTAACATCCTCAAGGCTTTACAGCCGTTTCCTCAGAGATTTCGGCGCGCTATGCTGCGATCCGCCGCAGGAGGCCAAAAGTGATAGAGCTCGCTCCGCTGCTCGGTTGGCTGGAGGGTCCCGGCCGCCGCCTCATCGAAACCGAGGCCTTCGTCGAGGCCCTGGGCGAGCAGCTCGTGGAGATCGGGCTGCCGATCGACCGGATCACCACCGGCATCCCGATGCTGCACCCGCAGATCGCCTCGTCCAGCGTGGTCTGGGAGCCGGCGCGGCTGGCGCACGAGCGGCAGTGGCAGATGACCAGCCTGACCCGCTCGATGTACGAGCGCAGCCCGCTCTACGTGGTCTATCGCGGCGACGGGCCGGTGCGGGTGCAGGTTACGCCGGAGCCGCAGCCGGGCGAATACGGCATCATCGCGGACCTCCGGGAGGAAGGCTTCAGCGACTATATCGCCCTGCCCGCCCCGTTCTCCGACGGCACGATCAAGGCAATGACGTTCGCCACCCGCCAGGAAGGCGGCTTCAAGGATGCCGAGGTCGCGGCGCTGCAGGTCCTGATGCCGCACTTTGCCTACCTGCTGGAGATCCAGACCCTGCGCCGCACCGCGCGGGTGCTGCTCGACACCTATGTCGGGCGCATCTCCGGCGCGCGGGTGCTGCAGGGCCAGATCAAGCGCGGCCAGGGCGAGGACGTGCGGGCCATCATCTGGTTCTCCGACCTGCGCGGCTTCACCGAGCTGTCGGACGCGCTGCCCAACGAGGCGCTGATCGCCCTGCTCAACGACTATTTCGGCGCCCTCACCCGCGCAGTCGAGGAGCAGCAGGGCGAGACGCTGAAGTTCATCGGCGATGCCATGCTGGCGATCTATCCAATCGCGACGGCTTCGAGCGGCCGCAAGGCGGCGCAGCGCGCACTCTCCTCGGCGCGCTCGGCCCAGGCCCGCATCGCCGAGATCAACTTGGCGCGCCGCGCCGCCGACAAGGCGATCATCCAGTGGGGCCTCGCGCTGCATGTGGGCGAAGTGCACTACGGCAACATCGGCGGCGAGACGCGGTTGGATTTCACGGTCATCGGGCCTGCGGTCAATCTCGCCGCGCGACTGCAGAGTTTGTCCGCACGCCTGGGAGAAGGCTGCGTGATCTCGGACGACTTCTCAGCGTTGCTGCGAGACAAGAGCGAGCTGCGCGATCTCGGCGCGCATGAACTGAAGGGCATCGCGGACAAGCGGCAGGTGTTTGGGTTGGCGTAGCGCGACGTCAGCCCTCTCTCACACTGTCATCCCGGGCAAGCCGCGCAGCGGCGTGACCCGGGACCCATGCGTCCTGTCGGCGCTTCGGTGAAATGGCATGGGTCCCGGCTCCCGCTGCGCTCGGCCGGGATGACAGAAAGAGTGAACAGTTACCGCAACTCCACCGGCTTGCCGTGCGGCGTGTGCTCATACGCATCGATCCACGCCGCCTTCTTCGCCGCGAGCAGGTCGGCGCTGGCGATCTTCTTCTCCTGCACCAGATGTTCGAGCGCCGACAGGACGTGGTGATAATAAGTCGAGCCATCGTCCGGATCGCCGGCGGCCTGGGCGCGCTTGATGGCGGCGCCGAGGGCGTCCGCCCATTCGACGGCGGTGTAGCATCCGGCCTGCTGCAAGGCGATCGCCAGCGCGAGGGCTTGTGCTTCCCAGGGTTCGGCGAACAAGGGCTCGCCGTCGGCGCGGCGGATCGGCTGCAGCGCGGCGTCGGCGCAGGCGCTCTCAGGCTGGCTCAAGATAGCTCTCCCACAGATCGAGATGGACGCTGTCGCGCGGGTTGGCGTCCTCGCCCCACAGCTCCCGCGCCGCGAAGCGCACGGCATAGAGATGCTGCGGCCTATCGCCCTTGCCGTGCGCGCTGGCGTCGGGCAGCACGTGCGCGCCGTGGTGACTGACAATGCTGCCCGTCTTGCCGCGCGCATAGCGCGGCAGGCGCGTGTGTCCGGTCGGCTGCATCGTGCGCGCCCGCACGCGCTGGCCGATGACGAACCGCGGCGCGCTGTCCAGATCGCGTCCGCTGTGGGTGCGGTCGTGGAGAAACCCCCAGACAGCGTCCGCACGTATTGCATCGGTTCTCTTGGCCGACCGGGCCGCGCCGCGCGCCAGCTCTTCCGCCGAGACCATGCCAGATTCCAGCAGGAGCTGCTCGGCGATGTAGATCCATTGCTCGTAGTAATTCTGCGTCAGATAGAGATCGGGCCGCAGCGTCTCGCGCAGATAGCGGAAGCGATCGACGGTGAAGCCGGCAGGAAAGGTCATGACCTCCAGGATGCCGCCGGCCCTGCCCTCCCACGCTTCGTGGAACGGCGGCTCGTCGCGCTCGGCGTCGATCGCGCCGAAGCCGTGCATGCCGCCCATATCGTGGATGGTGTTCACTTCGCCGCGACCTTGCCGACCCCGATCATGGAGTCGCGCGTGACCAGCGCTGCCAGTTGCTCCTCGCTCAGCCTCTCGGTGCCGGCGGGACGCTCCGGCAGCACGAGGTAGCGAATCTCGGCGGTCGAATCCCAGACGCGGATCTTGACGTGATCCGGTAGTTCCAGGCCGAACTCCTTCAGCACGCCCCGCGGGTCGATCACGGCACGCGAGCGGTACGGCGCTGACTTGTACCATGCTGGCGGCAAACCCAGCACCGACAGGGGATAGCAGGAGCACAGGGTGCAGACGACGAGGTTGTGGACGTCCGGCGTGTTCTCGACCGCGACGATGTGCTGGCCCTGGCGACCGTGGAAATCCAACTCGTGGATCGCGTTGCTGCCGTCGCGGAGCAAGCGCTCCTTGTAGGCCGGGTCGACCCAGGCCTTGGCCACCACCTTGGCGCCGTTGCGCGGGCCGATCTTCGATTCATAGACCTCGATCCACGCGTCGATGGCGGCCGGGTCGACCAGTCCCTTCTCAGTCAGCAGGCTTTCCAGCGCCTTCACGCGCAAGGCGGGATCGGACGGCAGCTCCGAATGGATGTCGTGATGATGCGCCAGGTCATGGTCGTGATCATGTGCGTGGCTATGCTGGGTCAAGGTAGCTCTCCCACAAATCGGCGCAGATCTCGTCGCGTGCGGAAGCATCTTCGCCCCACAATTCGCGTGCCGAGAAGACAACGGTATAGAGGTGCTGCGGCGCTTCCCCCTGCAGGTGCGCGTTGGTGTCGGGGAAAACGTGGCCGCCGTGATGAAGCTGCACCACGCCGACCTTGCCGCGGACGTAGCGAGGCACGCGCGTATGCTCGGTCGGATTGATGTTGCGAGCCCGCACCCGCTGGCCAATCGCGAACAGCGGCGGCGTCTCGACCTTGCGCGTGAAGACACCCTGGCTCTTCTGGCTGGCCCACACCTGGTCGGCGCGCGCGGCGTCGTTGCGCTTGGCGCTGCCGGCAGCGGCATGGCCACTCTTGATCTCGTCCTTGGTCGCGAGCCCGCCGTTCAGCAAGGCCGCGACGCAGACCGCGTACCAGTGATCGTAGTAGCTGCGCGCCAGGTAGAGATGCGGCGGCATCAGTTCGCGGATGTGGCGGAAGCGGTCAATGTTGAAGCCCTTGGGAAAGGTCATGCTGCGCGTGATGCCGAGCATCCGCGCTTCCCAAGGCGCGTGCCACAGCGGCTCGTGCTTCTCGTCTTCCGGGGCCACCGGCCCGTGGCCGTGCATGCCGCCCATATCATGAACGCCGTTCATGCCGTCCTTCCCTTCTCTACCTTCGCGATCCCGATCATCGCATCGCGTGTGACCAGGCCCGCCAGCTCTTCCTCGCTCAGTTCCTCGGTTCCTGCCGGCCGTTCCGGCAATACCAGGTAGCGGATCTCAGCGGTCGAATCCCATACCCGCACTTCGACTTCGTCGCCAAGCACCAAGCCGAACTCGCCCAACACGCCGCGCGGATCAATCACCGATCGTGCCCGATATGGCGCCGCCTTGTACCAGCGCGGCGGCAGGCCGAGCAGGCCCCATGGATAGCAGGAGCACAGCGTGCAGACCACGAGGTTGTGGATAGCGGGCGTGTTCTCCAGCACGACGATGTGCTGCGCCTCGCGACCCAGGAACCCGAACGGCTCGATCGCGCGGGTCGCGTCCTGCAGCAGCCGCGCTTTGAACGCGGCATCGACCCAGGCACGCGCTACGACCTGCGCGCCGCGCCGGGGGCCGATCTTGCTCTCATAGGCCTCCACCCAGGCATCGATCGCGGCGGGATCCACCAGTCCCATCTCGGTCAAGAGGCTCTCGAGCGCCTTGGTGCGCAAGGCCGGGTCCGGCGGCACATCTGCATGCGCGTGGCCGCGCCGATGCGCGTGGTGGTGCGGATGGTGATGTAAGTCGCGGCCCAATGGCAAACACGTTTTTGGCATGCACGGAGCACCGCAATGATAGCGCCAATTAAGTTCACGACAAGCCCGCCGGGCGATGCCGAATCGCCGCGGTGAAAATTGCTGCCGCCATTGTGGCGCTGCGGAAAATGGCCTAGTCTTACCCACCGGGGAAACCGCCGAACTGATGGACGTCTCTTGGTTCTGACGCGCGACCAGATCGCCGCATTCCGGAGGCATGGCTACCTAGCGCCGCTTCCAGCGTTGAGCGGTGTCGCAGCTGCCGACTATCGCGCGCGCCTTGAAGCGTTCATCGCTGCTGGCAACGATCGAGCGGCGATGCTAAAGGGCCTCCGCACCAAGGCGCACATCTATTGCCCCCTCCTACTCGATCTGGTGCACACGCCCTCTATCCTCGACCAGGTCGCCGATGTTCTCGGAGCGGATCTGTTGTGCCGGTCGGTCAGCGTGTTCCTCAAGGAGCCGGGTGCGTCGACTTATACCGCCTGGCACCAGGATGCCGCCTATTGGCTGCTGGACCCGCCCGATGTCTTGACGGCATGGGTGGCGCTGACAGAAAGCACGATCGAGAATGGCGCGCTCGAGGTCCTGCCTGGAAGCCATCGGCAGCCAATGCTGCCCCACGGCCCCTCCGGCAACCCCGACAATGTGCTGTCGCGCAATCAAGCCATCAGCTGCGCCATCGATCCTGCACGCACTCGCCCGCTGCTGCTAGGGCCAGGCGAAATGTCACTTCACCATATGGGCACGGCGCACTATTCCGGACCGAACCGCTCGCGCGCCCGACGGATAGGTGTCGCGATCCGTTTCGTCGCCTCGCATGTCCGCAACACCGGCCCGCTGCGCGACAGCGCCTTGCTGGTCCGCGGCCAGGACCTCTACGGCAACTTCGATCGGGAACCCGGAGATTTGCGCGCTTCAGCAGCTAGCGCGCCTTGCGCCAGTCCCATGGCATGGTGAAGGCGCTGGACCAGATGCCGCGCCCTTCTGCCTTCGCCTGATCCGATGCGGACCGGACAACCTCGCATTTGCAGTCCGGCGCCGGCACCGCCCAGCCGTTGGCGGCGAGCCACTGCGCCAAGTCCTGGCCGCCGACCGAGCAGCGTGCGAGCCAGCCCTTGCGGACACCACGCGCAGTCATGTCGCAACTGACCTTCTGGTCGCCGATCTCTTCGGAAAGCGCGCGCGCCGCCAGGCGGCCGCAATGCCAGGCACCTTGATCGACCGGCTGAGACCGCGTGAAACAGAACTGCCCGCTCTCCGGCGCATCGACGTCGAGGATCCGGATGCGCACGCCGCCGACGACGAGGGAGTCGCCGTCGATCACCCGCGCCGCGCCCGCAACGGTCCGATCCGTTTCGGCGGCCAGCACCGGCGTGGCACAGGTCGCGGCAATCACGATGGCGGCGATGACGCGCTTCATCCCGTACTCCCTGACCAGCATCGAGACATAGCGCTTTGATGGTTACGCCAGGGCCGCGACCGGTCAATCGACGCCCATCCTTCAAATGGAGGATCGGGGAATACCGCTCTAGACCGGGCCTTCGTAATCAGAGCGGTTGAGCTTGGGCGAGACCGCCTTGGCATCCATGCGATGCGGCGGGAACGCGTCCAGCATCGCTTCCAGCAACACGCGGTCGGACTGCGCCAGCCAGCTGTCGATCTCCTCGCGGTCAAGAATGACCGGCATCCGGTTGTGCCAGTTGGCGACCAGCCGGTTGGGCTGGGTGGTGACGACGGCATAGGTCTCAAGCCATTCGCCCTCCGGCGACTTCCACCGTTCCCAGAGCCCGGCGAAGCAGAACGGCGCCCCGGCATCGACCGTCAACTGGTAGGGCTTGGGCGGTTGGCCGGCGCGGTCCCATTCGTAATAGGCGGTTGCCGGCACAACGCAGCGGCGGTGTTTGAAGGCGTCACGGAAGAATGGCTTGCTGGCGGCATCCTCCGCCGGGGCGTTGAAGGGCTGGTTCTTGGTTTTGGCCGAGTCCCACCAGAACGGTCTGAGCCCCCATTTCATCGGCGCCAGCTCCCGGGCGCCCTCGTTCATGCGGATCACGGGGTTGACGGTGGAGGGCGACAGGTTGACGCGCGGCTGGACCCAATCGCCACCCGTGACGCCGAACAGCTGGCGGATGGCTTCCGGGGGCAATGTAAAGGCATAGCGGCCGCACATATCCTTTGCTACCCGAATGATCGCCAGTTGTCAGCCGGCGGAAGGGACCCGTTCATCCGCGGTTCATGTTGCGCCGACCAAAATCCCACTCAAAGACATTCGGCCAGGGCATTCGATCTGGGACGCCAGGAGCATCCGATATGGACCGGAACTCTATCGCCGCACGCGACCATATTGACTTGATGCGGGCGCGGATCGAGCAGCAAACCGCGCTGATTGTCGAGCTTCGGAAAGCGGGCCAGGACACCCTGGAAGCCACCCGCAAGCTTGCCCTGTTGCACCATGCTCTCGAGGAAATGCGCATCCTGATGGCCGACCTGGTGCCGACGGAATCCAGAATCCATCTCAAGATCGCGAACTAGACCAGGCCCCCTGCGGCACAATCCGGTCGCGGCCATTTCGGACCGCGCGTCTCGATACAATGCTTCGGTTGAACCGCCCGGGACGTGTCGGATAGCGTTCCTATCTCTCGCTGATTCGGAGGAACCGATGAACGCTTCCACGCGCTCACCTGCATGGCATGTGATCGCCATCCTCGTCGCGCGGCTCATCTTCGCGGGGATATTTGCGATGGCCGCGGTTTTCAAGTTCACCGACATGAACGCCACCACCGGCTACATCGCGGGGGCCGGCTTCCCGTTTCCGCTGCTGCTCGCCTGGCTGGCGGCGATCTTCGAGTCCGCGCTGGTGGTGTGTCTGCTGACCGGCGCGTACTTCGCGGAGGCTGCGCTGCTGGCCGCGGCCTATGTCCTCTTCCTCGCCTTCGCCTTCCATGGGCCGTCGCATTGGGCGCCTGATAATCAGGCGGAGTTCGGCTTCTTCGTCGATCACTTCACCTTCATCGCCGGACTTCTGTTTGCGGCGGTGCATGGTCCGGGCTCGGTGCTCGCATCGCGCAGGAGCATCCTCGCGAGGACGTAGCGCAGAGGACGTAGCGCAGAGGACGCGCGACGGCGATGCCGCCACGCGTCCTGCTCGGGTGGCGCTAGCGGCTGCCCATGCTCCCGAAGTCACCGTTCGGCGCCTTCGGACGCACCATCTTGAATGGCTTGCTGTCGACACTTGACGCCGGTGTGACGCTCTTCTGGCACTCGAGGTACGCGGAGCCAGAGAGATCGGCGCATTTCAGGCTGCTCTGCGACGATGATGAGCTATCGCTCGTGGCGGCGCAGCCGGCGAGCGTTGCGATGGCGAATGGCAATACGAAAAGCATCTTGGTGGTCATGGATCCCTCGCAGACAAAGACGATATGAGGGGGCCGCCGGTAATGTCCCGACTGTGGCCCGCAACCACACCGACCCGGCGTGGCGCGCAGCCTGCCTGTCCGGTCACGTTGCGGTGAAGATATTGGAGCGGGCAAAGCGCTGCACAATGATGACGCGCAATCGTCATGTTTGTGGCCTTACACGCGCTGCGGGTTCGTGCGCAGTTCAGCATTGCTTCCAAAGCATTGCCACAATCGCGGTGGTGATTTCACACCGCGGAAAAGTTGCCGGCAGCAGCTATGGAACCGAATCTTGTTCCGGGTGTTTCACCCGAGAGTCCACAGCGGCGAGGCCGATTTGAAAGCGGAGCTGCAGAGAGTCCGTGCCATGGCGGAAGCCCGAATCAAGTCAGGGACGCTCCCCGACTGGTCATGGCAGCAGCATGTTCAATTGATCGAAGCGGTCGATGCCATGCTGCATGATATATCCCTGTCGGAACATGCATCGCATCCGAAGCGCTATGCGGGTGGACCGCTTCGCCTGGTGACCGACAATTCCGAGAGGCCAGGCATGCGGCGCCAGACGCGCATGCACTAGGAGCCGCGCCGCCTCATCTCACGAGGAAGACCAGCGGTATCGCCACCACTGCGAGAACGGCCAGCACGGCAACGCCGGCCCGCACGCGGCTCCGTCCGCGCTGCAGCTCCTGCTCCACCCATTGATCGACCGTCTCATCCGACACCGCGGCAGCAGCCGGCACGAAGCGCATAAGCGGAGTCGAAGTCGTGACGTGTTGCGTCACTTCGCCGAGATACGCCTGTTGCTGGGTGGGCTCTATGTTCATGGTTAAACAAGATAGCGCGAAATCGCTCCCGCGAAAATTTACCGCACGACATAAGCCGAAAGATGCAGCTGTTCACGGCTGAGCGCCCCGCGGCCGTCAGCGTCGCGCCAGGGAGCCCGGCCTAAGCAGAACTCGCCGCGCCGGCTAGATTTGCTCGGTTGGCGACTGAGGGCTTCCCGCCCATGATTCCCGCGGGTTGGTCAGCATCCATGCAAGAGAGCATCATGTGGCTGTTTGCCGTCGCCGTGCCCGCATTGATCATCGGCAACGTGCTGCGCAAGGTGGGCGTGGAAGCCGCCCGCGCCAACGCCTATGGCAGCGCGGCCTCGCTCGCCGGACAGCGCAAGAGCAGCATCGGCAACTGGCTCAACGTGGCGGGCGGCGTCACCCTCGTTGCCGCCGTCGTGTGGACTTGGTTGTAGGCACGCGCGACCATCTCCTCATCGGCGCGCCTTCGCGGTTGGATCACACTCTATTTCTTGAGCTCGATGAGCTCATGCACATTTCCAAAGGGATCGCGGAACGCCACGAAGCTGCCAACATTGATTTGTTGTGGCTGCGAGAAAATGAAATCCACGCCCTTCGACTTCATTTGTTCCATGGTTGCTGCGAGGTCGCTGGTCCGCCAGACAACCATCGTCTGCGCATCGTCGGGGTAATTGATCTTCGCCGGATTCTTGGCGTTGTGGAGGATGAGCCGGAAGCCCTGGTCGTGTTCGAGCTGAACCGTGGTGCCGTGATGCAGGTAGTTGTTTTCCTGGCTGATCCTGAAGCCAAGGACGCTGGTGTACCAGTCGATGCCAGCCTGGAGCCCGACGACATTGAGTTGAATGATATAGACGCTGAGCATGGGCCAATTTTCGTTGGCCGCAATCACGCGATCAAGCAGCGCTTTAAATCCGGCCCCTGGTCAAAAACAAAGAACCCGACCGTG
>DATEOK010000497.1:0-13758 GCA_035274225.1 Dongiaceae bacterium | reverse complement strand
GCCCGAGCTGCTGGCGCGCGGCCACCACCGTCACCTTCAGCCGGCGTGCAAGCGTATCGGCGCTCTGCGGTCCGGCCGATTTCAGTGCGTAGAGAACGCGCGTAGCGCCTTTGTCTTCCATGTTCGGATGCTAGCACGGTTGGTGCAATAAAGAAATATATTGCTTTTCTTATCTGCCAATTATAGAAATACCAGTGCATTCTAATTCGGGAGGCGACGATGCGGCCGTTCCCTTTGCTCGTGCCGGCGACTCTCTTCCGGATCGGGGCGCAGGTGTTCCTGGCGGGCTTGTTCCCCTACACCGTCAGGCGCGAGGATGCTCGTGACCTGCCCGACCACCTCAAGCGCGACATCGGCCTCAACGAGGCGAGCGCGCCCTACTGGGAACGCCTGCTAAGATAGCGACGACCAAGGAGCAGATGTGGATCGCCCCCTCACCCTCGCCATCATCGTCGGCAGCACGCGCGAAGGCCGCTTCGGCGACACGGTTGCACGCTGGTTCGCGAAAGAAGCAGCGAGCCATGGCAGTTTCGCGATCGACCTGATCGATCTCCTCGAGATCAACCTGCCACCGTCTCACCGCGCCAGGCCGACACCGGAGGTCGATGCATTCCGCAAGCGCCTGGCCGCGGCCGATGCCTTCGTGATCGTCACGCCGGAATACAATCACTCCTACCCCGCATCGCTGAAGCATGCGATCGACCAGGCCTACGCCGAATGGATGGCAAAGCCGGTCGGCTTCGTCTCCTACGGCGGCACCGTCGGCGGGGTGCGCGCCATCGAACATCTGCGGCATGTGTTCGCCGAGTTGCATGCCACCACCATCCGCGACTACATCCCCTTCATCAACGCGCGACGTCAATTCGATGAAGACGGCAATCCGATCGATCGCGAGGGTCCGCGCAACGCTGCCAAGGTGATGCTGGACCGGTTGACGTGGTGGGCCGATGCCTTGCGCACCGCTCGGGACGCGCGGCCATATGTCAGAAGCTAGAGAAGACAACTCTGTCTTGAGCGGCGCCGCGCTCTGTGGTGGATTGGGCGCTCTCCCCGGACCGACTCGGTCCTAAGTCGGTTTCTTCATGACCCAAGCCGCGGCGCAAACGAAGATCGGATGGCGGGACCTCTTGCTGGGCCCGAAGAAGGCCGCCGTCTGGACGATCTGCCTGGGCGTGGCGCTGCATGCGTTCAACTGGTTCGTGGTCAACACCATCACGCCGTCCGCCGTCTTGGAGCTGGGCGGCGCGGACCTGCTGAGCTGGGTCACCGCCTTCTACCTGGTGTTCTCGATCGTCGGCTCGTCCGGCGCGGCGTTCCTGAAGGCGCGCCTCGGTCTGCGCGCGGTCCTCATCGGCTCGTCGCTGATCGCGATCGTCGGCAGCCTGATCATCGCCGCGGCGCCGACCATGGAGGTGCTGCTCGCCGGGCGCATCGTGCAGGGCTTCGCCGAGGGCATCGTGATGGCGCTGTGCTACGTGATCGCCGCCGACGCGGTGGGCGAAGAGGCGCTGCCGCCGCTGTTCGGCTTGCTCGCGGTGGTTTGGGCGACGGCGACGATCGGCGGCCCGATCCTCGGCGGCGTCATCGCGGAGATCTCGTCCTGGCGCATCGCCGCGGCGGCCCTGGCGCCGCTCGCCATCGTGTTCCTGGTGCTGGCGCTGATCGTGCTACCGGCGCGACCGAAGGACGCCAATATCGTACGCGGCTGGCCGCTCGTCCGCATGACATTCCTGACCGGCGGCAGCCTCGCGGTCTGCATCGCGAGCGAGTCCCCGAGCACCGGCGTGGCTGCGTTGATTGTGGTCGGCGGACTTCTCGCCCTGTTGATCGGCCTGCGCATGGACCGCCGTGCGCGGCTGCCGCTGTTTCCAGCGCAGCTGCTGTCGGGGCGCGCGGCCAGCTCGCTCGGCTTGTGGATCATCGGGCTGATGCCGCTGGCGGAGGCGAGCGTCTTCCTGTTCATCCCCTATTTTGCCCAGGTGCATCTGGGGCTCAGCGTCATGCATGCCGGCCAGATCGGCTCGATCACCGCGCTGGGCTGGTCATTCAGTGCGATGATGGTGTCGCGCACCGGCGACAAGCAGGCGACCCGCCTCATCATCGTCGGGCCCATCCTGCTGACCATCGGCATGTTCCTGCTGGCCTGGGCCATCGACGGCAAAAACCTCCCGGCCATCGTCGTTGGGCTCGCGATGTGCGGCATCGGCTTCGGGATCAGCAACGGCTTCATCTGCCAGCGCACCATCGGCGCGAGCCTGACCACGGAGCGTGACGTGACCTCGGGCGCGATCCCGACCTTCGAGGGGCTGGGCGCGGCGCTCGGCGCGGCCTTCTGCGGCATCATCGCCACCAGCGCCGGCTTTCCCGATGCGGATGCCAGCACCTACCCGATCATGCTGCCCTTCCTGATCGGCGGCGTGCTCGCGCTGCCGGCTATCCTGGCCGCCGTCCGCTTCGCCCGGCAGACCTCGGCCCCACCGCTCGAGCCGCAGCTCGCGGAATAGATTGTCCCGTTACAAGTAGGCCTCAAGCTATGCGCCTCGGGCAAACGGTGCATGCCGCACGGCAGCCTATCGCTCGCGCCTAACTGTCACTAGCATGGTTGCCGAGAGCTCTCGCCTTCGGGGTATCCGGCCGTGATGTCACGCCGCGCATCGATCTTTGTCCTCAGCATCGGCGCCTTGTCGATGATCCTGACGTTCGGCATCCGCCAAACGTTCGGCATGTTCAATCCGCCGCTTCATGCCGAACTGGGCTGGAGCATCGCGGCCCTGTCCCTCGCCTGGGCGATCCAGAATTTACTGTGGGGCGCGTTGCAGCCGGTCGCCGGCGCCATCGCCGATACCAAAGGCCCGGTGTGGGTCGCGTTCTTCGGCGGCGTCGCCTACGTGGCCGGAGTCTGGGTGATGAGCGAAGCGGACTCCGAACTCGTCTTCGGGTTGGGCAGCGGTGTCCTGGTCGGCATCGGCCTGGCCTTCAGCGGCATGTCGGTGGTGCTGAGCGCGGTCATGCGCGCCTCGCCGCCGGAGAAGCGCGGGCTCTACGGCGGCATCGTCACCGCCGGCGGCTCGGTCGGGCAGCTCATCTTCATGCCGACGACCCAGGCGATGATCGAGACACTGCACTGGAAGCCGACCTTGCAGATCCTGACGGTGGTCGCTGTCGCGATCGCCTTGTGCGCCTTCGCCTTGCCGCGGCGTCCCAAGCAAGCGGCAGCGCCGACCGACGCGACCGGTGCCACCACCATCGGCGGCGCTCTGCGCGTCGCGTTCGGGGACCGCTCCTACCTGCTGCTGGTGACGGGTTTCTTCGTGTGCGGGTTCCACCTCGCCTTCATTGGCTTCCACCTGCCGGCGTTCGTGGTCCTGTGCGGGCTGCCGCTCAGCGCGGCCTCGAATTCGCTGGCTCTGGTTGGCGGGTTCAACGCCGTGGGCTGCATCGTGGTCGGCATCATGATGCGCAAGATGCAGTCGAAATACCTGCTGAGCGCGATCTACTTCCTGCGTGCGGTGGCGATCGCCACGTACATCTCGCTGCCGGTCACCGAACTCTCCACGCTTGCGTTCGGCGCGGCGATGGGGCTGCTGTGGCTGTCGACCGTGCCGCCGACCAGCGGGCTGGTGGCGCGGCTGTTCGGCACGCGCTATCTTACCATGCTGTTCGGTATCGCGTTCTTCAGCCATCAGATCGGCGCCTTCATCGGCGCCTATTGGGCCGGCTGGCTATATGACACGCAGGGCAACTTCGATGCGGTCTGGTGGGTCTCCATTGCGCTGGGTGTTCTGTCGGCCATCGTCCATCTGCCGATCCGCGAGCGTGCGCCGGTCCCAGCGATGGCGTGAGCCATCGTGATCGTCGCCGATGCCGCCGCGCTGCGCACCGCCCTGCCGCGGAACCAGCGGCTGCTTGGGCTTGATCTGGGCGAGAAGACCATCGGCCTCGCGCTGAGCGATCCCATGCTCAGCGTCGCCTCGCCCATCGCCACGATCAAGCGCACCAAGTTCACCGTCGATGCCAACGCCTTGCTGAAGCTGGCGGCGGAGCGCGGGGTCGGGGGGCTGGTGATCGGATTGCCGCTGAACATGGACGGCAGTGAAGGCCCGCGTTGCCAATCCACTCGACAATTCGCTGCGAACCTTCTGAAACTGAAGGATTTCCCCATCCTGTTCTGGGATGAGCGGATGTCCACCCTGGCGGTCGAGCGCGAGATGATCGCCCATGACGTCAGCCGCGCCAAGCGCGACAAAGTAGTGGATCAGGCGGCGGCCGCCTTCATCCTGCAAGGCGTGCTGGACGCGCTCGCCAGAGCCAAAGCTTCAACCAACTGAAACCGATCCGTCATGGGAAGGGCCTAACCCTCCTCCGCTGGTTTACACTGACTGGAGGTTTCCATGGGGATGATTCGACAAGGCTTGCTGATCGGAACCGCGCTGCTGACCTTTGCCGGGATTGCGCGCGCCGACGAAGCCGTGAAGGTGCTGGAAAGCATGGACGCGAAGCTGCAACTGGGCCAAGTCGCGTTCGCCGGCGGCAAGACGCTCGACCTTACCGTCGGCATCGGCAGCGCGCTGTTCCACATGCCGGGCGATCCCAAGGACGAGTTCTACGCCCTTACCGACCGCGGCCCGAACATCGATTGCAGTGCCTCCGAGGAGATCACCGGCATCCCGACCGCGCAGGCCTGCAACGGCGACGACAAGGCCAAGCTGTTCCCGCGCCCCGACTTCGTGCCCTCGATCGTCAAGGTCAAGCTGAACGAGGACGGCACCTTCGTCACCACCGCGTGGATTCCGCTCAAGGACGCGGCGGGCAAGACCATCACCGGCCTCAGCAACCCGCTGAAGGCGGCCAAGACCGAGGCGGCGTACGACAAGGACGGCAAGCAGCTGCCGTTCGATCCCAACGGCCTCGACACCGAGGGACTGGTGCGCCTGAAGGACGGCACCTTCTGGATCGGCGAGGAATACGGGCCGAGCCTGGTGCACGTCGCGGCCGACGGCAAGATCATCGAGCGGCTGGTGCCGCAGGGGCTGGAGGGCGACCTCTCCGGTGCTACTTACAAAGTGACCGGAGCGCTGCCCGCGATCCTGATGAAGCGCCAGCTCAACCGCGGCATCGAAGGCATCGCGATCGCGCCGGATGAATCGGCGCTCTACGCCATCGTGCAGAACCCCCTCGCGAACCCGGATGCCGATGCGTACAAGAAAGCGACGGCGACCCGCATCCTGAAGCTGGACCTGAAAAGCCAGCAGGTGGTCGGCGAATATGTCTACACGCTCGATCCGGCCGAGAGCTTCAAAAACGACAAGTCGGACAAGCAGAGCGACGTGCGCATCAGCGAGCTGAGCGCGGTCGGCATGGACCAGCTGATCGTGCTCGAGCGCATCGCCAAGACCACCAAGCTGCACGCCATCGACCTCAGCGCCGCCACCAACATCCTCGATACCGACTGGGACAAGGTCGAGACGGCGCCCAGCCTGGAGCAGATCGCGGCCGCCGACCTCGCGGCCAAGGGCATCACGCCGGTCAGCAAGAAGCTGTGGCTGGACAGCAGCACCTATCCGGAGCTGCCGGAGAAGGTCGAGGGCGTCGCGATCGTCGACGGCAAGGAGTTGGTTCTCATCAACGACGACGACTTCGGCATCGAAGGCGCGAAGACACGGATCGTGCGCCTGACCATGCCGAGCGCGGCGTTCTAACATCTACACACCTGTCATCCCGGACAGCCGCGCCAGCGGCTGAGCCGGGACTTATGCGGTACCGATGGAGCGCGGGGATAGTACGTATGGGTCCCGGGTCGCGCCGCTGCGCGGCTCGCCCGGGATGACAGTTGGGGGGTTGATTTTGCCAACCCGCCCCTAGAGAGTGCGGAGAACCTTTCCCGCACACTCGCAAGGGGCACACCATGTCGGGACCATTGTCCGGCATCAAAGTTTTCGACCTCACCCGCATCCTGGCCGGTCCGACCGCCACGCAAATGCTCGGCGACCTGGGCGCCGACGTGATCAAGATCGAGCGGCCCGGCCAGGGCGACGACACGCGCAAGTGGGGCCCGCCCTTCATCAAGGGCAGCGACGGCAAGGACACCAGCGAGAGCGCCTACTATCTCGCCATCAACCGCAACAAGCGCTCGGTCACGCTCGACATCGCGCAGCCGGAGGGCCAGGCGATCGCCAAGCAGCTGATCGCGCGCTGCGACGTGTTCGTCGAGAACTTCAAGGTCGGCGACATGGCGCGCTACAACCTCGCCTACGAGCAGATCAAGTACGACTTCCCGCGGCTGATCTACAGTTCGATCACCGGCTTCGGCCAGACCGGGCCCTACGCGCCGCGCGCCGGCTATGATTTCCTGGCGCAGGGCATGGGCGGCATCATGTCGATCAACGGCGATCCTTCGACCCCGCCGCAGAAGGTCGCCGTCGCCGTCACCGACATCATCTGCGGGATCTATTCGGTGGTCGGCATCCTGGCGGCGCTGCAGCATCGTCACCTGACCGGGCGCGGGCAGCAGGTCGACCTCGCTCTGCTGGACACGCAGGTCAGCTGGCTTGCCAATGTCGGCCTGCAGTACCTGACCTCGGGCGTCATCCCGAAGCAGTTCGGCAACGAGCATCCCAGCATCGTGCCCTATTCGGTGGTGCCGTGCTCCGACGGCTATTTCATCCTCGCGATCGGCAACGATCGCCAGTTCGCCCAGTTCGCGAAGTTCGCCGGCAAGCCGGAGTGGGCGGAGGATGAGCGATTCAAGACCAATCCGGGGCGCGTGCGCAACCGCGTCGAATGCTACCGCCTGATCCACGAGGTGACGGCGTTGAAGCCGCAGCATCACTGGGTCGACGGTTTGACCGAACTCGACGTGCCGTGCGGTCCAATCAATGACATGAAGCAGGTGTTCGAGGATCCGCAGGTGCTGGCGCGCGGCATGAAGATCGAGATGCCGCATCCCCTCGCCGGCAAGGGCACCGTCGACCTGATCGGCAACCCCGTGAAGCTGTCGGAAACGCCGGTCGACTATCACCTGCCGCCACCGTACTGCGGCCAGCACACCGACCAGGTGCTGCGCGAGATGCTGCATATGAGCGACGACGACCTCGCCGCGCTGCGGGCGAAGAAGGTGATCTGAGGCTGCTCGTGACCGCGCCCTGCCCGTTCGGCTCGCACCGTGCCGATGGCCGCCTGCCGCAATCGGCGGAGCGGCTCGATGCCGTGTTGCCGATCCGGTCGAACGAGCTGCTGATTGACGTCGCGTGGCTCAATCTCGATTCCTCGTCCATGCGGCAGATCGCCGAGAGCTGCGGGCACGACCAGGATCGCATGCAGGCGCGGATCGCCGAAATCGTGCGGACACGCGGCAAGATGCACAACCCCGTCACAGGGTCCGGCGGCGTGCTGGTCGGGCGCGTGGCGGAAATCGGGCCGGATTTCCCGGCGCGCGGTATCGCAGTCGGCGACGAGATCTGCACCCTGGTGTCGCTGAGCTTGACGCCGTTGGTCTTGCGCGGCCTCGGCGCGATCGACGCCGGAGCGGCGCACGTCGAATGCGACGGCCACGCCATCCTGTTCTCGAGCGGATTGTTCACCAAGTTGCCGCCCGACATTCCGCGCGCCGCGGCAATGGCCTTGTGCGATGTGGCCGGCGCGCCGGGCCATATAGCGCAGCTGGCGCAGCCGGGACAGACCGTCTGTGTGCTGGGCAGCGGCCGCGCCGGGCTGCTGTCGCTGTGCGCCGCAAGGCGGGCCTTGGGACGCGACGGGGTCGTGATTGGACTGGACGCGAGCCCGGAAGCGCTGCGGCGCGCAGGGTCGCTCGAGGTCGCCGATACCCTGATCGAGGTAGATTTGCGCGATCCACTGGCGACCCATCGCGCGGTCGCGTCCTCGACCGGCGGGCGTGGCGCCGACCTCACCATCGTCACCACCAATGTCGCCGGTTGCGAGGGTGGGGCGATCCTGGCGACGCGACCGCAGGGCCGGATCCTGTTCTTCAGCATGGCGACATCCTTCACCGCGGCGGCGCTGACGGCCGAAGGCGTCGGCCGCGACGTGGAGATGATCATCGGCAACGGCTATACCAAAGGCTGGGTCGACACCGCTTTTGCGCTTTATCGATCCAATCCCAGGCTGGCCGAGGCGTTCGGGTACTAGGCCACCGGCGCGTTATGACGGCGAGCTTCTTGATCCTTGACGCGCGCACGATCTGCTCGATGCTTGATACGCCGATATTCTTTCTTGTGTTGCCGGCGGAACGTCAGGCGGCCAGACTGCATTCCATATATTCATGATGCGCCGCCGAGAAGCGGTGCAGGAACACGAGGACTGAAATGGCAAATCCGAAGAACACGATCTGCGTATGGTACGACAAGGACGCCGAGGCTGCGGCACGCTTCTATGCCAGGACCTTTCCCGACAGCGCGGTGGGTCGCGTCCATCGTGCTCCCAGCGACTACCCCTCCGGCAAGGCGGGCGACGTGCTGACGGTTGAATTCACCGTCGCCGGCATTCCCTGTATCGGCCTCAATGGCGGACCGGCGTTCAAGCACAGCGAAGCCTTCTCGTTCAGATCGCCACGGACGATCAGCAGGAGACCGACCGCTATTGGAACGCCATCGTCGGCAATGGCGGCCAGGAAAGCGCGTGCGGCTGGTGCAAGGACAAGTGGGGCATCTCCTGGCAAATCACGCCGCGCACGCTGACGGAGGCCATGGCTGCCGGCGGCGATGAGGCAAAACGCGCGTTCGAGGCGATGATGGACGTGAAGAAGATCGATGTCGCCGCGATCGAGGCGGCCCGGCGCGGCCGTAGGTAGGCTTGAGCGAGCCGCACTGCGGGCGGTGATCTAGTTCACATCCTTCGGCGATTTTCGGGGCCACATTTGCCGGCAGCTGGACCGCGCTCCGTATTGGAGCGGCGCTCGCTGCTGAAGGAACAAGCAAATGGCCTCGGACACGATTTCCGCCGCGACGCGCGTGCGCGTGGCGCTGCTCTCCGCAATTGTTTCGATCCTCATTCCGGCGATGGCCCAGGGCGCCACGCGCAACGTCGACAAGGCGAGCGCCGCGTGCAGCGACACCGCCGGCGCTCCGTTCTGCACGATCCAGGCGGCCGTCAACGCCGCCAGCCCCAACGATCGCATCGAGATCGCGGCAGGATCCTACATCGAGACCCTGACGGTCGATCGTAATCTGACGCTGCACGGCGTCGGCATCAGCTCGATCGAGGGCGCCTGCGACGGCCAGACCAACCTGCTGGGCGCGCCGGCCGTCACCGTCCAAACCGGCGTCATCGTCCTATTGACCGATGTCACGATCAAAGGCGGCACCGCCTCGCTCGGCGGCGGCATCGCCAACGCGGGCGTCCTGTTCCTGGCGAGCAGCGAGGTGTGCCAGAACAATGCGTTCAATCAGGGTGGTGGCATCTATAGCACCGGCGCCCTCAGCCTCAGCCGCGTGCAGGTCTACGACAACCAGCAGGCCAGCGCGGGGGTCGAAGGCGGCGGGCTGATGGTGGCGGGCGGTCGGACGCTGGTCAGGAACTCCACCTTCACCAACAACCGGGTGGCCCGCGGCGGCGCGATCTCGGTCGCCGCCGGCGCTACCCTCGTGCTCAGCCGCAGCACACTGAAGACGAACTTCGCGGACGGCACCCTTCCAGCGGTGGTGTCAAGCCAGGGCGGCGGGATCAACAATTCCGGCACCACGATCATCGATCAGACGGACGTCGACGGCAATGTCGTCATCTCCACCGGGGGCTTTGGCGGCGGCATCTTCAACGACGGCGACCTGCTCATGGCGCATAGCGTGCTGCGTGACAACGGGACCGACCACATAGCCGGGAATCCGATTGCCAACGGGTTCGGCGGCGGTCTGTACAATACCGGACTCGCCACCATCTCCAGCTCGACCGTGAGCGGCAACGTGTTCGCCTTCGGCATCGTCGGCTTCGGGGCCGGCATCTCGAATGTCGGAGGTACCCTCAGCCTCAGCAACGTCACCATCACCGAGAACGCCAATGCCGGCACCGGCGTTGGCGGCGGCGCGGGCATAGATATCAGCGGTGGCAGCGTGCGGGTCCGCAACAGCATCATTGCCAGGCAAGCCGTCGGCGACGATTGCAGCCTGGGCGGCCTGACCACCGACGGCTACAACATCGACAGCGACGGCACCTGCGGCCTGGTCTCGGTGGGGGCCGGCGGAACCGATCAGCCGAGCGTTGCCGATCCAGGCCTGCTGCCGCTCACGGACAACGGCGGACCGACGCAGACGCACGACCTTGCCGATACCAGCGTGGCCATCGACGCCGGCAATCCTGCCGGCTGCATGGGCGATCTCAACGGTGTCGGTGCTGCCCAGATCCCGCTCAGAGCCGATCAGCGCGGCCGCGTCTTTATCGAGATCGCCGGTGTCGGCGCCGATCCAAGCAGCTGCGACATCGGCGCCGTCGAGTTTCAGCCTGCTCCCTGACGCGTTAGGCGGCATCCAGATGGTTCTGGATGCCGCCCCTCGAGAGTCTTGTTACGCCAGTGTCAGGTCAGATCGTAGCGGTCGGCGTTCATGACCTTGGTCCAGGCCGCCACGAAGTCCTTCACAAACTTCTCCTGCGAGTCCGCGCAGCCATAGACTTCGGCGAACGCACGCAGCTGGGCGTGAGAACCGAAGATCAGATCGACGCGCGTGCCGGTCCACTTCAGCTCCTTGGTCTTGCGGTCGCGACCCTCATAAGAGTTGTCGCCGGCCGGCTGCCACTCCGTGCGCATGTCCAGCAGGTTGACGAAGAAGTCGTTCGTCAGCTTGCCCGGCGACTTCGTGAAGACGCCGATCTTGGATTGGTCGGCGTTGGCGCCCAGGACCCGCAGGCCACCGAGCAGCACCGTCATTTCCGGTCCGCTCAGCCTGAGCAGTTGCGCCCGATCGACCAGGGCCTCTTCCGGCGCCATCAGCGGCTTGCCGCGATAGTAGTTGCGGAAGCCGTCGGCGACCGGTTCGAGCGGCTCGAACGAGGCCACGTCGGTCTGGTCCTGCGACGCGTCCATGCGGCCGGGCGCGAAAGGCACCTTCACGCTGGTGCCGGCATCCTTCGCCGCCTTCTCGATCGCCGCGCCACCACCCAGCACGATCAGGTCGGCGAGGGAGACCTTCTTGCCGCCGCCGGCCGAAGCATTGAACTCCTTCTGGATCGCTTCGAGCTTGGCAAGCACGGAAGCCAGCTGGTTCGGCCGGTTGACCTCCCAGTCCTTCTGAGGCGCGAGGCGGATACGGGCACCGTTGGCCCCGCCCCGCTTGTCGGAGCCGCGAAACGTCGACGCGGACGCCCAGGCGGTCGAAACCAGGTCCGACACCGAGAGACCGGACGCAAGGATTTTCGCCTTCAGGGATTCGATGTCCTTGTCATCGACCAGCTTGTGATCGACCGCCGGGATCGGGTCCTGCCAGATCAGCCTCTCCTCCGGCACCAGCGGGCCCAGGTAGCGCTGGATCGGGCCCATGTCGCGATGCGTGAGCTTGAACCAGGCGCGGGCAAAGGCGTCGGCGAGCTGCTCGGGATGCTGATGGAAGCGGCGTGAGATCTTCTCGTACACGGGATCCATGCGCAGCGACAGATCCGTCGTCAGCATGGTCGGAACCTGCTTCCGCGACTTGTCGAACGCGTGGGGGATCGTGGCCTCGGCGTTCTTGGCCTTCCACTGCTTGGCGCCGGCCGGACTCTTCGTCAGCTCCCATTCGTACTTGAACAGGTTGTCGAAGAAGGAGTTGCTCCACTTGGTGGGCGTCTGGGTCCAGGTGACCTCCGGTCCGCCGGTGATCGCATCGGCGCCGAAGCCGGTGCCGTGCTTGCTCTTCCAGCCGAGACCCTGATCCTCGATCGCGCCGCCTTCCGGCGCCGGACCGATCAGCGATGGATCGCCTGCGCCGTGGGTCTTTCCGAAGCTATGGCCGCCGGCGATCAGCGCCACCGTCTCCTCGTCATTCATCGCCATGCGCGCGAAGGTCTCGCGGATGTCGTGCGCCGCGGCGACCGGATCCGGGTTGCCGTTCGGGCCTTCAGGATTGACGTAGATGAGGCCCATCTGCACCGCACCAAGCGGCTTCTGAAGCTGGCGCTCGCCGCTGTAGCGCTCGTCGCCGAGCCAGGTGCCCTCCGGGCCCCAATAGAGTTCCTCGGGCTCCCAGGTGTCGGCGCGGCCGCCGGCAAAGCCGAAGGTCTTGAAGCCCATCGATTCCAGCGCGACGTTGCCGGCGAGGATCAGGAGATCGGCCCACGAGATCTTGCGGCCGTATTTCTGCTTGATCGGCCAGAGCAACCGGCGCGCCTTGTCGAGGTTCGCGTTGTCAGGCCAGGAATTGAGCGGCGCGAAGCGCTGCTGACCGGCGCCTGCGCCGCCACGTCCGTCGGTGATCCGATAAGTGCCCGCGCTGTGCCAGGCCATGCGGATGAACAGCCCGCCATAGTGGCCGAAGTCGGCCGGCCACCAGTCCTGGGACTCAGTCATCAGCGCATGCAGGTCCTTGATGACGGCGTTGAGATCGAGGGTCTTGAACTCCTTGGCGTAGTCGAATGACTCGCCCATCGGGTCGGAGCGTTTGGAGTTGGCGTGGAGCACCTGGACATCCAGTTGCTCTGGCCACCAGTGGCGATTGCTCGGCCCGTGGCTGCCTGAGAATGGACATTTGCCCGCGGCTTTGGCGTCGGTTTCTGCGTTCATCTTGCTCTCCCGTTGCGGTTGGTTTCTGGAACACGAGAGTCGGAAGGTGCTGCGTGTGGCGCAACCTTCGGAACAATGAGCAAATTTTACCTACGACGGCTGCCTTCTGTATAATTGATTATACTGGTCGCAGTAATCGATCAGAGCGATCGAAGGCGACAGGCAGATGACAGTTACAAGTCAGACTTGCTTGGTGCGGCCAGCGAACAGCAGCACGTCTACGGCGACACGATCTCGCCTAGCGCTCCGCGAAAGCAAGCTTCGCGCCCAGCGCCGCGAACGCAGCGGCGAAGCTGCGGCGCATCCAGGTCAGGATGCGCGGGCGCGAAATGATCTGGTCGCGCACGGCGGCGGCGAACAGGCCGTAGAGCGCGAACACCACGAAGGTCATCAGCATGAAGATGCCGCTCAACTCCAGCATGCGCGGCAGAGGGCTCGCCTCGTTTGTACTGACGAACTGCGGCAGGAAGGCGAAGAAGAAGATCGAGAGCTTGGGATTGAGGATGTTGATCAGAATGGCGTGCACGATCACCTGCAACGCTGATTTCGCGTCGACCTCGCTGTCGACCCTGAGCGCGCCGCGCTCGCGCAGCGACTGCCACGCCATGAACAGCAGGTAGGCGACGCCGAGATATTTGAGCGTCTGGAACGCCAGCGCACTGGTGTGCAGCAGCGCGGCGAGGCCCATGATGGCGGCGCCCATGTGCGGCACGATCCCGAGGGTGCAGCCGAACGCCGCGACTACGCTCGCCTTCGAGCCGCGCGAGAGGCCGGCCGCCAGCGTGTAGAGCACGCCGGTCCCCGGCGACGCCACGATGATCAGGGATGTGATCAGGAACTCGATGCTCATGCCGCCCCTCCCATGCTGGGGGCTCAGCTTAGCGAGCGGCACGGCGCTGTCTAGAGACCCGCCTCCACCATCGCGATGACGCGGGCGCCGATGCCGTCGATGTCGGCGCGCGGCACAGTGTTGAGCGGGCCGTCGATCACCAGCATGGAAAAGCCGTGGACGGCGGACCAGGCGAGGAACTCCGCGGCCGGCCGTCGCTGCGGCGGCA
>DATEOK010000496.1:0-5729 GCA_035274225.1 Dongiaceae bacterium | reverse complement strand
GCCACCGTACGCGAGCTGGGCCTTGCGCACGGATTGCCGCTGCCCGCCGCCAAGCGCGAGGCGGGCGGAAAATCCATCGCCGTCTCCAGCGGGTATGGCTACGGCATGGTGAGCTCGACCGATCCGGTCCTCGGCCGCACGCTGCACCATCGCGGCGGCCTGCCAGGCTACGGCTCGCACATGCTGATCTCGCCGGACACCGGCCTCGGCCTGTTCACCTTCGCCAATGTCACCTATTTCGATGCCGACGCGGCCAATGTCGCCGCCGCGCAGGCGCTGCATGATGCCGGCCTATGGAAGCCCCGCCCGCGGCGCGTCTCGCCCGCCTTGTCCGCGGCGGTCGAGATGGCGGTGCGCGCCTATGCCGCCGGCAAGCTGGAGGAAGCGGACCCGCTGTTCGCGGTGAACCTGCTGCCCGACGAGCCCATCGCCGACCGCAACGCTGCGCTGGCGAAGCTGAAAGCCCGCCTCGGCGACGGCGCGCTCGCCCGCGTCGAACCGCAGCACGACCTGGCCGGCAAGTTCGTCATGACGTGCGAGAACGGCGAACTCGCCGGCACGATCACGCTGACGCCGGGGCCGCGTCCGCAGGTCCAGACGCTGAGCTTCGAAGCGGCAGACCGCGCTCCTACTCCTTGACGACGTACGTAAAGAACTTGATCCGTCCGTTCTCGACGACCTGATAGACGCCCTGGACTTCGTAGGAGAAGCCGGGGAACCGGTTGCAGCTTTCCTCGAAGGCGAGGAAGTAGTCGATCATCGGCTTGGCCGCCTTGTCGTAGCGCTCGCCCGGAATGACGATGCCGATGCCGGGCGGATAGATCAGCGCAAGGGTCGCGGCGATCCGGTTGCCGACTTCCGCCACCGGCACGTAGTCGACGTTTCCCGAGACCATCGCCTCCACCGCATCGCGCGCGGACATTGCCTGCTCCGGGAAGGATTCATAACGGAAGCAGAGGCGCTGCAGCTCCTTCACGTTGTGCTCGACATAGAAGCCGTGCATCTCGTCGCACAGCTGCCTCAGGCGATAGCCGCTGTAGCGCGCCTCGTTGCGCGCATAGAGCCGCGGCACCACCTCGGACAGCGGCGCGTCGGCCTCGTACAGCTCCTTGAAACGCTCCAGCGCGGCCAGCAGCATCGCCATCTTGCCCTCGCCCACGGCAGGGGTCATCAGGAAGAGGATGCTGTTGAGATCGTTCTTCTCCGGGATGATGGCGTTCTCGCGCAGATAGTTGGCGAGGACGGTCGCCGGGATGCCGTGCTTCTGATACTCGCCGGTCGCCGGGTCGATGCCCGGCGTGGTCAGCATGAACTTGGTCGGGTCGACCATCGCGGCATCCTCGCCGAGGTGGCGGAAGCCGTGCCACTTCTGGCCCGGGATCAGCTGCCAATAGCTCTGCTCCTTCGCCAGGGCCTCGGTCGGCACGTCCTCCCACTTCACGGACTTGCCCTGGCATTTGACCACGTCGGGCACGAAGGGGTTGAAGAAGCCGTCGAAGCGCTTGCGCACCGCCTTGCGCGCTTCGATGCCGAGCTTGACCATGTCGTCCCACAGCACGCGGCCGGCCTTGTCGGCGTGCATCTGGGCGTTGACGTCCAGGCTGGAGAACAGCGGGTAGAACGGCGACGTCGATGCCTGCAGCATGAACATCTCGTTGAACCGCTTGTGATTGATCCGGTACGGCTTGTCGCGGATGTGGGAATCGCGCACGTGGATCTGCGAGGCTTGCGAGAAGCCGGCGAGCTGCTTGTGGGTCGACTGGGTCGTGATGATGCCGGGATCCCGATCCGTCAGCTTGAGGCCCATGCCGAAATGATCTGCCATCAGCGGGTGGAAGGCGCCGAAGCCGGCCCAGGCCTCGTCGAAATGGATGTATTCGCAGAGATGGCCGATCTTCTCCAGCACCTTGCGGGCGTTGTAGACCGTGCCGTCGTAGGTGCATTGTTCGATGATCGCGACCCGGATCGGGCGATCGCGCTTCCAGGCGTCTGTGCCTTTCAGCCGCGGATGAGCCTTCAGCTTGGCGCGGATGTTCTCCTCGTCGAACGCGGCCCAGTCGATCGGACCGACCATGCCGAAGCCGTTGCGATCGGCCTGCAGATAGACCGGGATCGCGCCGGCGATGAACAGCGCGCCGTGATGGTTGCTCTTGTGGTTGTTG
Source organism: Dongiaceae bacterium (assembly GCA_035274225.1). Lineage (GTDB taxonomy): Bacteria > Pseudomonadota > Alphaproteobacteria > Dongiales > Dongiaceae > Dongia_A. The sequence continues at coordinate 3,567 of DATEOK010000496.1, read as the reverse complement.
CGGTCGAACAGGACGATGTCTTTCGAGCTCAACAGCGCGGTGTTGACCACCTTGTTCGAGGAGGACGTGCCGTTGAGCACGAAGTAGGTCCGGTCGGAGCCGAAGGTCTTGGCTGCCGCCTGCTGCGCCTTGAGCGCCGGGCCTTCATGGATCAGCAGGTCGCCCAGCGACACCATGGCGTTGCAGATGTCGTCGCGGAAGATGTTCTCGCCCATATGCTCGAAGAACAGGCGCCCGACCGGATGGCGCATGAACATCTGCCCGCCCTGGTGACCGGGGCAGGCCCAGGAGCGGTTGGCGTCGTAGTCGTATTGCATAAGCGCGCCGAAGAACGGGGTCAGCAGGCTCTCGGCATAGCTCTCGATCGCCGCCTTCAGGCGCTTTTCATAGAAGTCCCGGCTCTCGAGATCGGCGATCACCACGCCGTGCAGCGATTTCAGGAATGGCTCGAGGAAGGTCTCTTCCCTGCGCCGGCTGAGCAGGAAGATCGGCATGCGCAGGCCGCGCTCCTCGCGCGTCTTCACCACCGCCTCGACATGATCGCGGGAGACCACGATCGCGCCGCAGTCGGCGCTGCCGCGGATCGCTTCCTCGATCTGATCGTTCGGTACCAGCCGGACACGGAAGCCGAGATCTTTTTCGATGATGTCGCCAGCGAACTTGTTCTCTTCGCCGATCACCAGCACACGGAAATAGCGGGTGAGCTCGATGGACATGGATCACCTCTTCACGGCAGGCGAGGCCGAGAGGAACGGATCGCCCTTCGCGGCCTCGACTTTGCTGCGCCACTTGCGCCAGGTGTAGATCGGGATGCCGGCGACCAGCACCAGGAAGCCCCAGAACACCGCTTCGCGGCCGGAGCCATAGAGCGCCCAGATCGCGAAAATGAAGGCCAGCATCGAAATCAAGATCAGGATCAGGACGCTGGCCGGGAACACGTGGCGGCGGTCGACCATCAGCTGCAGCAGGCCCGCCGCGCACAGCATGTACGGGACGAGCGTGGTCATGGTGCCGATCAGGATGATGATCTGGAATGCGCCGACCAGGCCGTGGCCGAAGTTCGTGATGACCAGCAACGAGACCAGCGCGCTGGATATGACCAGCGCGATTCCCGGCACGCCGTGCTTGTTGAGCTTGGCGAGCGAGGCCGGCAGCAGGCCGTCGCGCGCTGCAGCCATTGGGATCTGCCCTTGCATCATGACCCACCCGTTGAGCGCGCCGACGGCGGCGATGATGGCGCCGGCGGAGATCAGGTAGTAGCCCCAGTCACCCACGATCAGGCGCGCCGCATCGGCAAACGGCGCAGTCGATGCGGTCAGGGCCCTGGCCGGCAGCATGCCTTGCACCACGGTGACGGAGACCACGTAGAAGCCGCCGGCGATCAGGGTGCCAATAATAGTGGCGCGCGGGATGGTCTTCTGCGGGTCCTTGACGTCTCCCGCCGGCACGGTCGCGGATTCGAGCCCGACGAAGGACCACATGGTCAGAGCCGTCAGGGTCGATACCGCAGCCAGCCAGGAGGTTTCCGGAATGTTTTGGCCGTAGGTCGGAACCGCGAAGTTGTCGGCGTTGAAGAAGAACCAGCCGCACACCGCCATCAACAGCAGGGGGATGAGCTTCAGCACTGTGAAGGCGTTCTGCACCAGGCTGAAGATGCCGATGCCGCCGAGATTGATGAAGGTCAGCAGCCACAGCAGCCCGATCGCGAGCGACGCGCCGGCGACGGGGTTGACCAGCGAAGGAAAGAACACGGTGAAATAGCCGACGACCGTCACGACGATGGCAGCGTTGCCGATCCAGGCCGACTTCCAATAGCACCAGGCACACAGATAGCCGGCAAAGTCGCCGAACGCCTCACGGGTATAGACATGCGGACCGCCAGCGCTCGGAATGATGGCCGACAACCGCGCGAAGACCATGGCCAGCGACAGCGCGGCGATCAGCGATGCGGCCCAGCCCCACAGCGTCAACGGGCCGTAGGCCGCCAGCACCGAGGGCAGCATGAAGATGCCGGACCCGATCATGTTGCCCACGACCAAGGCGACGCAGCTCCACAGGCCCATCGTCTTCTTGTTCATCCTGGCTCCTCCCTCAGCCGCCGGCTTCCTGACGACGCTGGTACTCCGCCTTGATCAGCGCCTCGACCTCGTCCCGCTGGGGACCGAGCAGGATGATCACGAAGTTCTCGACCACCCAGACATTGCCGTAGGGCCGGAGCGCCCTGAAGCGAAGGTCTTGCAAACTGGCGACCATCGCGTCGCGCCGTTGCAGGTCGCTGAACTGGTGGACGTTCACGACCGTCGGGTTCTTCGGGTCATAGCGCGCGCAGTCCTTGGCGACGCCGATGCTCAGGGATTTATCCGTCCCGTGGATCTTCGAGACCATCGGGTCGAGCTCGCTGATCTCGCACGTCTGCAATCCTGCCGCGGTGAGAAATGCTTTGGCGCGTTCCTCCGTGAGCGGCGGAGGACTGGTCTCCGACTGCGCCAGGGCGGGCGTTGCCAGGGCCACGCAGACACCGGCGACGAGAGTGCATAAGGCAAGGTGCATCGCCGAACGCATGTCCCCCACTTGTCTTGAGCTCAATAGGTTTCGGGCACCAGCTTGTAGTCGTATTTCGGCTCGCGGTACTTGCCGCGCTTCTGACGCTTCGGCAGCTTGATCTTGTCGCGCGGCACGTCCTTGTAGGGAATCTGCCCCAGCAGGTGCGCGATGATGTTGAGGCGGGCGCGGCGCTTGTTGTCGGAATGCGCGACGAACCAGGGCGCCCAGGGCGTGTCGCTGGCCTGGATCATGTCGTCGCGGGCGCGCGAATAGTCGTACCAGCGGCTGTACGACTTCAGGTCCATGGGCGAAAGCTTCCAGATCTTGCGGCCGTCGTGAATGCGATCCTGCAGCCGGCGGGTCTGCTCTTCCTCGCCCACTTCGAGCCAGTATTTGATCAGCCGCACGCCGGATTCGACAACCGCCTTCTCCACCGCCGGCAGGACCTTCAGGAACTGCTTGGCCTGATCCTCGGTGCAGAAGCCCATGACGCGCTCGACTCCGGCGCGGTTGTACCAGCTGCGGTCGAAAATCACGACCTCGCCCGCCGCCGGCAGGTGCGGCAGGTAGCGCTGGATATACATCTGCGACTTCTCGCGCTCCGTCGGCGCAGGCAGCGCGACCACCCGGAACACCCGTGGGCTGACCCGTTCGGTGATAGCCTTGATGGTGCCGCCCTTGCCCGCGCCGTCGCGGCCTTCGAACACGATGCAGATCTTGGCGCCGGTCGCCTTCACCCATTCCTGCAGCTTCACGATTTCCACATGCAGCCGCTCGAGCGCTTCGTCATAGTCCTTGCGCTTCATCTTTTCGTTCGCAGCAGGTCCGCGTTTCGTCGCCGTTTTCGATTTCTTTGCCATTGCCTTTGCCATGTTCCCTCCCGGCCGCACCTACGCCACGGTCGCGATCTCCTCTTGTTGCGTCTTGTGCCTGGCGGCCGCCTTGCGGTGATCCGACGCGATGAAGGTGTAGAGCGCCGGCAGCACGAACAGCGTGAACAAGGTTCCGATCGAAAGGCCGCAC
>DATEOK010000495.1:0-4476 GCA_035274225.1 Dongiaceae bacterium | reverse complement strand
CGACAGCACCGATTGCGTGACGGACAGGTTGCCCGAACTCGCCAGCGTCACCACCCGCTCGCCCGGCTCCTCGAACACATGCAGCTTGCGGAACGAGGCGATGTTGTCGATGCCCGCATTGGTGCGGGTATCGGCAATCATCACCAGCCCCTCGCGCACCAGCAACCCGACGCAGTAGGTCATGAAAGATCCCTCAGCTGACTGTCGGATTTATAGCGCGATGGCCATCCATACTCCACCGTCATCCCGGCCACTCTCTCACTGTCATCCCGGGCAAGCAGCGCAGCTGCGCGACCCGGGACCCATGGCGCAGGTCGGCAACTCGGAAATGTCATATGGGTCCGGGGTCACGCCGCTATCGCGGCTGCCCGGGATGACAGGTCTATTGTGATTGCCATTGCGCCCGCGCCTGGTTGATCTGCACGGCGACGCGCATCTGCTCGTCGGCGCCGCCCTGGCGGGTGCCCCTGATCGGTGCGGCGCCGAGATAGTCGAGGCCGCTTGCGACCCGCACATGGCCCTCGGTCGGGCAGATGCCGTTGGCGGGATCGAAGCCGACCCAGCCTAGCCCTTCGACGTCGGCCTCGGCCCAGGCGTGGCCGGCTTCCTGCTGCGTCACGCCGTCGTTGCGCAGCATGTAGCCGCCGACATAGCGCGCCGGCACGCCGAGATGCCGCGCGCAGGCGAGGAAGATGTGGGTCAGATCCTGGCACACGCCGCGCCTCAGCTTGAAGGCCTCCGTCGCCGGCGTCGCGGCGTTGGTCGGCGTGGTGTCGAACTTGATCGTGCTGTAGATGCCGACCAGCAGGCAATGCAGCATTTCCAACCGGTCCTTGCTGGCTTCCGACGTGACGTCGCGGGCGAACTCCTTCAGCTCGGGATTGACCTCGGTCAGCGGCGTCTCGCGCAGGTAGAGTCCGACTGGGAACCGTTCATAGGTCCCGCGCACGATGCCGTGGCGATCCTCGGTCTCCACTTCGCCTTCGACCGAAACTTCGAGATTTGAGATCGGCCCCGCCAGCGCCAGCGTGTGGGTGAGGTTGCCGAATGGATCCTCGCCGGCCTTCAGCGTCCCGTCGCAATTGAGATCGATGCGCCAGCGCTTCACGTTCTGGCCGTCGTGGTTGCGCGGCGTCAGGCGCAGCAGCTGCATGACCGCCTTGGCCGGACTGGCGTAGGCGTAGTGGGTGCGGTGTCGGATGGCGATGCGCATGCTTCAGACCAGGTATTGCTCGCTGATGACGGCGCCGAGGCGGGCATTCTCGGCGATGATGGATTCGCAGAACTCGTGCAGGCCGGTCTGGAAGATCTGCTCGATGCGCGAATTCTCCAGCCTGTTGCGCATGGTGCGCGCCTGGCGCTGCGCCTCGCCCTGCTTGCCGTAGGCTTCCGCGATGTTGTCGAGGTTGGCGCAGATCGCGCCGTAGCACGACGAGACCGAGCGCGGCATCTTGGGATTGAGCAGCATCAGGTCGGCGATGCGCAGCGGCTTCAGGCTCTCGTGATAGACGTGGTGATAGGCGGTGAGGGCGTTCACCGCGCGCAGGATCGCCGCCCATTGCGAGTAGTCGAGCCCGCCGCCGACCTCGACATTGTCCGGCAGCAGCACATGATATTTGACGTCGAGGATGCGCGCCGTGTTGTCGGCGCGCTCGAGGAAGATGCCGAGCCGCGCGAACCAGTAGACGTCGTTGCGCAGCATGGTGCGGTAGCCCGAGCCGTCGATGCGCAGCGAGATTTCCTTCACCCATTCCAGGAATCGCGCCATGGCGCTCGCGTCCATGCCGTCGAAGTCGAGCCGGTTCAGCTCCAGCCACGCGCTGTTGATGGTGTCCCACATCTCGGCGGTGAGGGCGGTGCGCACTTGCCGCGCGTTGCGCCGCGCGATGCGCAGGCAGTTGCGGATCGAGGTCGGGTTGCGCTTGGAATAAGCGAGGAAGCGCACCACCTTGGCCGGCGAGACGCGGTCATAGAGCGCCGTGAAGTCCGCCATGACGCCCGCAGTCGCGAGGGCGCTGGCCCATTCGTTCTCCGCGTCCTCGCGGCGGATCGGCAGCGACGAGAGGCGCACTGCCGCTTCCAGCATGCGCGCCAGATAGTCCGCCCGCTCGACGTAGCGCGAGAACCAGTAAAGGCTATCGGCGGTGCGGCTTAGCATTCGATGACCCAGGTATCCTTGGTGCCGCCGCCCTGGCTGGAGTTGACCACCAGCGAGCCCTCGCGCAGCGCCACGCGCGTGAGCCCGCCCGGCACGATGCGCACGCCGTTCGCGCCGGTTAGCACGAACGGACGCAGGTCGACATGCCGCGGCGCCACGCCGTTGTTGACGAAGGTGGGGCAGGTGGACAGCGCCAGCGTCGGCTGCGCGATGTAGTTGTCCGGATGCGCCTTGATCTTCTCGGCGAACGCGGCGCACTGCTCCTTCGTGGAATGCGGCCCGACCAGCATGCCGTAGCCGCCGGAACCGTGCACTTCCTTCACCACCAGCTCGTTCAAATGATCGAGCACGTATTTGAGGTCGTCCGCCTCGCGGCAGCGCCAGGTATCCACGTTCTTGAGGATCGGCTTCTCGCCGAGATAGAAGCGCACGAACTCCGGCACATAGGAGTAGACGACCTTGTCGTCCGCCGCGCCGGTGCCCATCGCGTTGGCGATGGTGACGTTGCCGGCGACATAGGCGCCGTAGAGTCCGGGCACGCCCAGCGCCGAATCCGGCCGGAACACCAGCGGGTCGATGAAGTCGTCGTCGATCCGGCGATAGATCACATCGACCCGCTTCGGCCCTTGGGTAGTGCGCATGTAGACGACGTCGTCGCGCACGAACAGGTCGACACCCTCGACCAGTTCCACGCCCATCGCGTCGGCCAGGAACGAGTGCTCGTAGAAAGCGGAGTTGTATTGCCCCGGCGTCAGCAGCGCGATGGTCGGATCGCCGGTGGCGCCGCGCGGCGCCACGGACTGCAACGTCGCCAGCAGCTCATTGGGATAGTTCTCGACCGGGGCCACGCGGTGCGAGCGGAACAGTTCCGGCATCAGGCGGATCGAGATCTCGCGCCCGCCCAGCATGTAGGAGACGCCGGAGGGCGTGCGCGCATTGTCCTCCAGCACATAGAACTCCTCGGCATCCACGCGCACGATGTCGATGCCGCCGATATGGATGTAGACGCCGTGCGGCGCCTCGACCCCGCACATCTCCGGCCGGAACGCCGGGTTGCGCCACACCAGGTCGGGCGGCACGATGCCGGCCTTCAGGATCTCCTGCGGTCCATAGATATCGCGCAGATAGGCATTGAGCGCTTTCACCCGCTGCTCGAGCCCGGCGGCGAGCTTGGACCATTCCTGGGTCGACAGGATGCGCGGGATGATGTCGTAAGGGATGATGCGCTCTTCGCCCTGGGCATCGCCATAGACCGCGAAGGTGATGCCGCCGCGACGGTAGAACAGCTCGGCCTCGACCCGCCGGCGCTCCATCTGCTCCGGCGAAACGGTGGTCAGCCAGTCCGCCACGCGCGCATACGGCCTGCGGACGCTGCCGTCCTCGGCATTCATCTCGTCGAGAGGCATGTCTCCCTGATCTCGCCCCCTTGTTTTGAGGGGAAGCGTAGCACGCTCTGTGCCAGCGCATAAGTTGCCGAAAGACTCAGATTGCTCCGTCCGCGCCGCTCAATTCTTGGGCAGCGGACGCGCGTCATGGTGAATTTCCACGCAGAGGGACCGCAATGACCGGCCGCCGCATCTGTTTGGATGTCCTCACCTCAGAGAGGACGCCATGCACGAGCTCACCAAAGAAATGAAGTCCTGCATGGAGGCGTGCGACCGCTGTGCCGCGACCTGCCTGCAGACCGCCATGCACCACTGCCTGGAAGTCGGCGGCAAGCACACCGAGCCGCAGCATTTCCGGCTCATGATGGCGTGCGTCGAGGTCTGCCGGACCTCGGCCGCCCTGATGCTGATCGGCTCGCCCAGCCACCTGATGCAGTGCGACCTGTGCGCCAAGATCTGCGAGGAGTGCGCGACCGACTGCGAGCGGATCGGCGGCATGGACGAGTGCGTGAAGGCCTGCCGCGCCTGCGCCAAGGAATGCCGCCAGATGGCCAGCCGGGCGATGGCCGCGTAGGAGCTTCTGAAGCCCGGGAAAAGGGTTAAATTCCGTTCCCTTCCTTGCCTTGCAGACTCCAGCCCCGCTCTTTATGGTGCGCCGCACCATAATCATGGGGACGGGCAATGACGGGGCGGAAGCCCAATCCCGAGACTTGCTTTCAGAACGCGATTCTGAAGCTGCAGAGCTACTGGTCGAAGCAGGGCTGCGTGATCCTGCAGCCCTACGACATGGAGATGGGCGCCGGCACGTTTCATCCGGCAACGACGTTGCGCGCGCTCGGCCCGAAGCCGTGGCGCGCGGCCTATGTGCAACCGTCGCGCCGGCCCAAGGACGGCCGTTACGGCGACAACCCGAACCGGTTGCAGCATTACTAT
>DATEOK010000494.1:0-10000 GCA_035274225.1 Dongiaceae bacterium | reverse complement strand
GAAGATGGTGGTCGAGCTCACCAGCGCCGACAACCCGCCGGAGCGCGCGGTCTTCAGGCACAGCAGCGCGACGATGTCGCACGAGTCGGTATGAAAGGTCTGCCGCGCGTTGGTCTGGTAGATGCGGACATTGGAATCCTGCGCATCGAGCCCGAGATCGCGGACATGGCCGAGCACGTGGCCCTTGGCATTCTGCGAGCGGGCGCTGCCGAGATGCGCGCCCAGCCCGAAGAACGCGGTCGCCGCCTCGCGCAAGGTCCAGCGCTCGACCGGCAGGCCGCGCAGCAGCAGGAAGCCGCGGCCGTTCAGGACCTCATTGCGCGCCCGCGCCTTCAGCTTCGGAGCCAGCGACGGCAATGCAAAGTCGGCGGCGATGATCGCCGCGATGTCGGCATCGCGGGCAATCAGCGGCTCCACCGCTTGCTCGATCTCGCGGATGTCTGCCGGCGCGAGCGGCATCAGCCACTCGTCGCGTGCGGCCATGTCCGGGCCATACCAGGCCGCGGGGCCGATCTGATGCGGTGGAAGGACGCGCGGCATGCTAGTCCGCCGCCGGCAGATCGAGCTCGACCTTGAGCCCGCCCAGCGCGGACCGGCCAAGGGTCAGCGAGCCGCCATAGAGCGTCGCGAGATCCAGCGCGATGGTAAGGCCAAGGCCGCTGCCCGGCTTGCGCTCGTCGAGCCGTCCGCCGCGCTGCAGGGCCTTCGTGCGCTGCTCGGCGGCGATGCCGGGGCCGTCGTCGCCGATCTCCACCTTGAGCCGGTCGTTGGCGCGGGCGGCGGCGATCCGGACCTTGGCCGTGGCCCACTTGCAGGCGTTGTCGAGCAGGTTGCCTAGCAATTCGCTGAGATCCTGTCCCTCGCCCGCGAACCACAGCGGCTTTTGCGACAGCGCCACCTCGACCTCGATGTCGCGCTCGCTCATGCGCGGCAAGGTACGCGCAAGCGCCTCGATCGCGTGCGCCGCGTCGGCCCGCACGCCCAGCAGGCGCGCACCGCCCACCGCCTGGGCGCGCGCCAGGTGGTGATGGACCGCGTCGGTCATGGCGTCGATCTGCTCCAGCGCAAGCTTGCGGTCCGGCGTCGCCTCGTTCTCCATCTCGTTGCGCAGGACGGCGAGCGGCGTCTTCAGTGCATGCGCCAGATCGCCGGCCTGCCCGCGCGCGCGGTCGATCAGCGAGCCATGGTGATCGAGCAAGGCGTTCAGCTCCTGCGCGAGCGGCGCAATCTCGGTCGGGGCGTCGTCCGACAACCGCTTGATAGTACCGGCACGGATCGCCGCGAGCGCGGACTTGATCTCCTGCAGCGGCCGCAAGCCGACGCGCACCTGCAGCACCAACGCGGACACCAGACCGATGCCGAGCACCGCCAGCGCGATGCCAAGGATGCGGGAGAACTGCCGCGCGGCGGCCAGCGTCGGCGCCAGGTCGGCGGCGACCGAGAACGTCGTGCGCACCTCCTGGAACTGCAGCGAACGCTGCGCCAGGCGCAGCCGCTCCGAGCGCGGGCCCTTGATTTCGCGCAGGCTGATCTTGCCCAGGTCCGCGTCCGGCGCAGCCTCAGGCAGGCGGTCATCCCACAGCGAGCGCGACCGGATCGGCAGTTGGCCATTGGCCTCGACCTGCCAATACTGACCGGACAATTGCCGCTCGTATTTGGGCACGTCCGGCGCGCGCGCCATCACAAAGATGCCGTCGCCCGTGATCTCCAAGCCGGCGGCCAGGTCGTCCAGCCGGTCGACCAGTTCCTCATCGACGCCGCGCCGCAGGTGCTGGTCGAACAATGTTGAGATGACAACATAGGCGGCGAGCAAGGTTGCGCCGCACAGCAGCGATGCACCGACGATCAACCGGAAGGTCAGCGACTTCCGGTCCGGAAGCGGAATGCGGCGACGCGCCAACTCAGCCGGTCCCGGTGGTGTCGCGCCCGGCGCCGGTTGGTTGTGAACCGTCCCCCTGCGGCATGCGATAGCCCTGACCGCGCACCGTCTCGATCGAATCGGCGCCGAGCTTCAGGCGCAGGCGCCGGACGAACACCTCGACGGTATTGGAATCGCGATCGAAATCCTGCGCGTAGATATGTTCGATGATCTCGCTGCGGCCGACGATCTGGCCGGTGCGGTGCATCATAAACTGCAGCAGGCGCTGCTCGAACGTGGTCAGGATGACCGGCACCCCATCGCGCGTCACGGTCCCGGATCTGGTGTCGAACTTGATCGCGCCGCTCACCAGCACCGGATCGGCGCGGCCGGCGCTGCGGCGGATGAGGGCCCGGACCCGCGCCAGCAGCTCGGCCATGTGGAACGGCTTGGCGAGATAGTCGTCGGCGCCGGCGTCGATGCCCGCGACCTTGTCGGACCACAGGTCGCGCGCAGTCAGGATCAGCACCGGCATGCCGCGGCCGGCATCGCGCCACTTGCGCAGCACTTCGATGCCGTTGATACCCGGCAGGCCGAGGTCCAGAACGACCGCGTCGAAATCGGAGGTGTCGCCGAGATAGTGGCCCTGCTCGCCGTCCATCGCGGATTCAACGACGTAGCCCGCGCTGTCGAGCGCGCTAGCCAGCTGACGACTGAGGTTGGGATCGTCCTCGATCACCAATACGCGCATTTTGTGCTACTCGACCGGCTGACCGTCCAAGGTTCGCAACGCGAGGGTCGCCGCATCATAGCGCGCCTGATGGACAACGCCATCCTCAGTCACGACGCGCAGATCATAATCCCAGCCCTGGTTCACATTACCGACCAGCTTGGCATCGAGCACCTGGCCGTGAAGCTGCTCCTCGGCCATCTTGTAGACGTCCTCGAGGGGACGGATCAGGCCAGCTTCGCGCAGGCTGAGCACCGAATCGGTATCCTCGACCGGAGCTCCCGACGTGCCGTTGGCGGCGTTGGCGCCCTTGCCCTTGCCGTTGCCGCCCGCGTTCGACTTGCCGTTGCCGCCGGCATTCGAATTGCCGGCGCCACTGTTGCTGTTGCCGCCGCCGCTGTTGCCGCCGCCGCCATTCCCGCCGCCGTTACCGCCACCACCGCCACCACCACCACCATTCCCGCCGCCGTTGCCACCGCCATTGCCGCCACCGTTGCCCTTGGCAAAAGCGGCGTCGCTCCAGACGGTCAGGAGGGTCTCGGTGGCGAGCAGGCTCACGGCCATCAGCGCAACAAGCGCTAGCCTTGAAGACCGTCTCCTGCTGTGGCCGACGTCTAGGGTCACGGACCTATCCCTTTGGGCGGTTTCTTTTTACGGATTCCAAGGTGAACCGGCCATGAATCACCGGCTCTGACCTACCACCAAGAGGAGTCGGTTCAGCATTTTGTCCGCAAATTGTCAGCTAAATGTCAGTAATAGATACAGTTTTCGGCAAATGAGCGCGGTTATTCGACCGGCTGGCCGTCGAGAGATCGCAGCGCCAGCGTGGCGGCATCGTAGCGGGCCTGATGGACCACGCCATTTTTTTTGACCACGCGCAGATCGTAGGTCCAGTCACCGGTCACAGTGCCCACCAGCTTGGCGTCGATCACCTCGCCGTCCAGCTCCTTCTCGGCGACGCTGTAGAGGTCGCCCAGCGATCGGATCTGACCAGTTTCGCGCAGGCTCAGGACGAAATCGGGATCCTCGACCTCGGTCTCGACCGGCTTGGCGGCCGGCGCACGCCCCGGCGCTGCGTCGGAAGTTCCAGCACCGCTCTGTCCGCCGCCATTTCCGCCGCTGTTCCCTCCGCCATTTCCGCCACTGTTCCCGCCACCATTTCCGCCACTGTTCCCGCCACCATTGCCCCCGCTGTTCCCGCCACCATTTCCTCCGCCATTTCCGCCACTGTTCCCGCCACCATTGCCGCCGCTGTTCCCGCCGCCGTTGCCGCCACCATTCCCGCCACCGTTGCCACCACCGTTGCCGCCGCCGTTACCTCCACCATTGCCACCGCCGTTGCCACCGCCGTTGCCACCGCCGTTGCCACCGCCGTTGCCGCCACCATTGCCACCGCCGCCGTTCCCCTTGCCATCGGCAAAGGCGGCGGCGGCTGTGACAATACTGGTGACGATCTCGGCAGCGGCAAATCCGCAGGCGAACAACAGCGCCAGCGCGGCAGTCCGGTAGCGCAGGGATGGGCGACGCGCGGTCACGGACGATCGCTTTCGTGGGCTGGTCTATGCCTCATCTGGCTCCAACAGCCTGACGTTGCTCGATCACTTTGTCGGCCAGCCGCCCGGTCAGTTCCTGCAGATGGTCGAACCGATAGGCGAAATTGCCGACGCCATAGGTAAGAGAGCGCAGTTCTATGACCAAATCCTGAAGCTCCGATTGCGGCATCAGGCACTCCACCACTTCCCAGCCGTCCCAGTCCGGCTTGCTCGCGATCTGCAGGATCTGGCCACGCCGCCCGGTCACCAGCGAATGGACCCGCGAGATCAGGCTCGCCGGCGCGGAAATGTCGACCGCGAAGATCGGTTCCAGCAGGATCGGATGACATTTCGGCATCGCCTCCTGCATCGCCATGCGCGCCGCGGTCTTGAAGGCGGCGTCGGAGCTGTCGACCGAGTGATACTGACCGTCATAGAGCGCGACGGCGACGTCGACCACCGGGAATCCCAGCGGTCCGCGCGAGAGATACTCGCGGACCCCCTCCTCCACCGAGCCGATAAATTGCCGCGGCACGGAGCCGCCAACCACCCGGTCGTGGAATTCGAAGCCCTGGCCGCGATTTTGCGGCCAGACTTCGACATGCACGTCGCCGAACTGGCCGTGGCCGCCGGACTGGCGCTTGAAGCGGGCGTGCTGCTTCACCTGGGCCCGGATAGTCTCCTTGTAGCTGACCTGCGGGCGGCGCGTCTTGACCGGCAGGTTGTAGCGCAGCTTCAGCCGCTCCAGCGCGATCTGCAGGTGGATGTCGCCCTGGCCGTGCAGCAGCAATTCATGGGTGTCGGCATTGTGGCCAAAGCGCAGCGAAGGATCCTCTTCCGACAGCTTGGCCAACGCCGCCGTCAGCTTGACTTCGTCATTGCGATTCTCGGCATCGACCGCCAGCGCATAGAGCGGCGCCAGCGGCTCCGGCCATTTGAATCCCTCCGGCGCCTTGCCGCTGGCGGTCAGCACATCGCCGGTCTTGAGCGCGTCCATGCGTCCAAGGCCAACCACGTCGCCCGCCGTCGCCTTGGCGATCTTGTCGAAGCCATTGCCCTTCGGCTTGAGCAATGCGCCGATGCGTTGATCGGATAGGGTCTGGCCGTCGGCAACCTGGCCCGACAGCACGCGGGCCAATGCGATCTTGCCGCTGTGCGGCTGGTGATAGGTCTTGAATACGACCGCGGCGGTCGCCTCGCTGCCGATACCAAGGCGATCACGCGTCGCCTCCGGTCCGGGCACGTCGTGGCGCAGCGCCTTCAGCAGCCGGCGCACGCCGTAATCCTGCTCCGCCGCGCCCATCAGCACCGGCACGATCAGGTCCTGCGCCAGGTCCTTGCTGAGCTGCTGATAGATCGCCTCCTTGCTCGGCACCGCATCGCTCAGCAATTGCTCGAGCAGCTGGTCGTCGAAATCCGCCAGATGCTCCAGCATCTGTTCGCGCGCTTCCTGCTCGCGCGGCAGCATGTCCTCCGGCAGCTTGACGAGGTCGGAGGGCTGGCCGGGGTGATAGCGATAGGCGCGCTCGCTGACCAGGTCGACATAGCCGGCGACCATGTCGCCGTTCTTGCCGGCCTCGCGGATCGGCACTTGCCGCAGCACCAGCGGGCGCGAGGAAACCGACTGCAGCGACTCCATCACGTCGCGCACGCGCAGCTCGGAATCGTCCATCTTATTGACGAAAAGAATGTGCGGAATCTTGTTGTCGTCGAGGAACTTGAAAATCGGCGCCAGCGTCAGGGCTTTCTCGGTCTGCGGCTCCGCCACCACGATCGCCACGTCGGCCACGAGTACCGCGTTGCGCGTGTCCTGCGACAGCTCGACCGCGCCGGGGCAATCCAGGAATGTCCAGCGCTCGCCCAGGAACTCCCCTTGCGCGGCGGTCACTTCGACCGACAGGCCGCGTGCGCGCGCTTCCACCGAGCTGTCGCCCAGCAGGGTCTTGTCCTTGGCGGTGCCCTTCTTGGTAAGAGCACCCATGACGTGGAGCAGGCTTTCGAGCAGCGAGGTCTTGCCGCTGGTATAGGGTCCGACGATGGCGGCGCAACGAGGCGCCGAAGGTGCTCTGCCTGGCATGATTCCGTCCCTCCCTGGACTGCAGGGCCACGGGACCGGATTTGCTATGGACGCCGGCGTACCGCGGCCATTTTTTTCCTGACGAAGGCATGATTTCAGGCTCCCGCGGCGGCTGCAAGCGGGATTCCTAGCCGCATGATTTCGCTGGAGATTTAGGTCAGCATGGCGGGCCAATCTCCCCAACCGGGAAGGGCTGTGCGGTTCGGTTGTTCGCGTCAAGGCACGACATCCGCGCAACGCTGCGATGCGCAGTATAATTAACTGACCAGTCAGTTAATTATTGACTCGATGTCGCGCCGGGCGGACACTCCAGCACGTGATACGAGCGAACAAAAAAGCCGCCCCACAGGCCGTCGCGCCGCGCTGGCGCCGGCGCGCCGCCGACCGTCCGCGCGAGATTCTCGACGCCGCGCTGACGGTGTTCGTGGAGAAAGGCTTTGCGGCGACCAAGTTGGATGACGTCGCCGTCGCGGCCGGCATCTCGAAGGGCCTGCTCTACCGCTACTTCGACAACAAAGCGGAGCTGTTCAAGGCAGTGGTCCGGCAAACTCTGGTCACCACCATCCGCGACGTCGGCGACCGCGCGCGAGCGAGCGAGAGTTCGCATGCGGCGCTCGACGTCTTCCTGCAACAGCTGACGGTCGTCGCGAACGATGCGCGGCGCTCTGCCATCCCCAAGCTGATCATCAGCGAGTCCGGCAGCTTTCCCGAGCTCGCGGTGTTCTATCTCGCCGAAGTCATCGGCCCGGGCCTGCAGCAGCTGACCGGCCTGATCCGCCGCGGCGTGGAGAGCGGAGAGTTCCGCAAGGTCGATCCCGACCTCGCCGCCAAGAGCATCATCGCGCCGTTCCTGCTGTCGGTGATCTGGCGCCACACCTTTGCGCGCTACGATTCCGGTCGTCTCGATCCCGATGCGCTGATCCGGCAGCATCGCGACATTCTTCTGCACGGCCTGGCCACGCCGGCAGCTGAGCCTGCCGTGCGCCGGAAAAGGAGGTCATCATGACCGCGTTCCGCATCCCTCTGTTCGCCATTGCGCTCGCCGCCCTTGCCGGCTGCGACCAGTCCGGCAAGGATTCATGGCTCGGCTATGTCGAAGCAGAATACACCTATGTCGCTCCGCTCGAGGCCGGGCGCATCACGGCGCTCGAAGTCGATCGCGGCGACCAGGTGCAGGCCGGGCAGTCCTTGTTCACGCTGGAGAGCGACGCCGAACAGGCTGCGCACGATCAGGCCGCGGCCGAGCTGGCGCAGGCCGAATCCGATCTGACCGACCTGCAGAAAGGTGACCGGCCGGAAGATCTCGCCATCATCCAGGCGCAGCTGGACAAGGCGCAGGCGTCGCTCGCGCTCTCGGTGCCGCGGCTGCAGCGCCGCGAGAAGATGGTCAAAGGCAGCATCATCGGCGAGGAGGAACTGGACGAGGCGAAGTCCCAGATCCTGGCCGACCGCGGCAACATCGCCGAATACGAGGCGCGCCTCACCGAAGGGCGGCTGCCGGCGCGCATCGACAAGATCGTGGCGGCGGAGAAGCTGGTGGAGGCGCGCAAGGCGGCGCTCGCCGATGCCGAGTGGCGGCTGTCGCGCCGGCAGGAGAAGGCGCCGGCGGCGGGGCGCATCGAGGATGTGTTCTTCCGCGCCGGGGAGACCGCGAGCGCGGGCCAGGGCGTGGTCAGCCTGCTGACGCCCGACAAGCTGAAGCTGCGCTTCTACGTGCCGGAGCCGGAGCTGACCGGCATCGCGGTCGGGCAGAAGGTCGCCGTGGCGTGCGACGGCTGCCCGCCGAACCTCACCGCCACCGTCAGCTTCATCGCCCGCACGGCCGAGTTCACCCCGCCCGTCATCTACAGCCTGACCCGGCGGGAAAAGCTGGTGTTCCTGGTCGAGGCCAAGCCCGACGATCTGAGCCGGCCATGGCATCCCGGCCTCCCCGTCGACGTGACTGCGTTGCCGGCCCAGAGTCCGACCGGGGGCCCGGGATCATGACCACCGATCTCGCTATCGATGTCGCGGGGCTGAGCAAGAGCTTCGACGGCAAGACCGTCGTGCACGACCTGACGCTCAAGGTCGCGAAGGGCCAGATCTACGGCTTCCTCGGTCCCAACGGCAGCGGTAAGACCACCAGCATCCGCATGCTGTGCGGCCTGCTGAGGCCGGATTCCGGCAGCGGCACCTGCCTCGGCTACGACGTCATCCGCGAGACCGACGCGATCAAGCGCCACATCGGCTACATGACGCAGAAGTTCGGGCTATACGAGGACCTCACCATCGAGGAGAACCTGCAGTTCACCGCGCGGGTCTATGGCCTCGACCGCCGCCAAGAGCGGGTCGAACAAGCCCTGGAGCAACTTGGTCTGGTACGACGACGCAATCAGCTGGCTGGCGATTTGTCCGGCGGCTGGAAGCAGCGCCTGGCGCTCGCCGCCTGCCTGCTGCATGAGCCGCAGTTGCTGCTGCTGGACGAGCCGACCGCCGGCGTCGATCCGAAAGCCAGGCGCGATTTCTGGGACCAGATCCATGCCATGGCCGCGCAGGGCATCACGGTTCTCGTCTCCACCCACTACATGGACGAGGCCGAGCGCTGCCACGAGATCGTCTACATCGCCTACGGCCGCCTGCTGACTCACGGTCCGATCGACCAGGTCATCGCGGAGTCGGGACTCACCACCTGGGCGGTCTCGGCCAAGGGCGACGGCGCCCGGATCGCGGACCTGTCGCGCGCGCTGAACGGCCAGCCCGGCGTCGATGCGGTCGCCGCTTTCGGCGCCGGCCTGCATGTCGGCGGGCGCGATGCCGCAGCGCTGGAGCGGGCGATCGCGCCCTATCGGGATGATCCGACGCTGAGCTGGCAGCACACCCAGCCAAACCTGGAGGACGTGTTCATCGACCTGGTCGCCCGCGCCGAGGCGGAGCAGAAGGCGGCCTAGATGTTCTGGACCCGCTTCCTCGCGGTCTTCATCAAGGAGTTCGTGCAGATGCGGCGCGACCGCATCACCTTCGCCATGATGGTTGGCGTGCCGCTGATGCAGCTGATCCTGTTCGGCTACGCCATCAACTCGGACCCCAAGGCGCTGCCGACCGCGGTGGTGATGGGCGACTCCTCACCCTTCTCGCGCTCGATCGTGACCGCGCTGCAGAACTCCGCCTATTTCCGCATCGTCGGCCCGCCGGTGACCGAGGCCGAGGCCGACCGGCTGCTGCGCCTGGGCGACGTGCAGTTCGTCGTCACCATCCCGGTCGACTTCTCGCGCGACCTGGTGCGCGGCGACCGGCCGACCCTGCTGGTCGAGGCCGACGCCACCGACCCCGCCGCCACCAGCAACGCGATCGGGGCGCTGAACAGCCTCAACGACACCGCTTTGGATCACGACCTGAAGGGCCCGCTGGCGAGCCTGAAGAACGCGCCGCCGCCGTTCGATCTGCAGATCCAGCGCCGCTACAACGAGGAAGGCATCACCCAGTTCAACATCGTGCCCGGCCTGATGGGCGTCGTGCTCACCATGACCATGGTGATGATGACCGGCCTTGCCATGACGCGCGAGCAGGAGCGCGGCACCATGGAGAACCTGCTCGCCATGCCGATCCGTCCGGTCGAGGTCATGCTGGGCAAGATCGTACCCTTCATCTTCGTCGGCTACGTGCAGGTGCTGATTATCGTGCTGGCGGCGCACTACCTGTTCGACGTGCCGATCATCGGCTCGCTGCCGCTGCTGTTCGGCGCCGCAATCTTTTTCATTGCGGCGAACCTCTCGGTCGGCTTCACCTTCTCCACCATGGCCAAGAGCCAGATGCAGGCGATGCAG
>DATEOK010000493.1:0-9534 GCA_035274225.1 Dongiaceae bacterium | reverse complement strand
GCCTCCATGGCGGCGATCTTGTCTTCCGCGCCGCCTTTGCCGCCGGAGATGATGGCGCCGGCGTGGCCCATGCGGCGGCCTGGAGGGGCAGTGCGGCCGGCGATGAAGCCGACCATCGGCTTGGAGCGGCCCTTCTTCCTTTCGGCTGCGATGAATGCGGCGGCTTCCTCTTCGGCCGAGCCGCCGATCTCGCCGATCATGACGATCGATTCGGTCGCCGGATCGGAGAGGAAGAGGTCAAGCACCTCGATGAACTCCGTCCCTTTGACCGGATCGCCGCCGATGCCGACCGCGGTGGTCTGGCCGAGGCCGGCGCGCGTCGTCTGGAACACCGCTTCGTAGGTGAGCGTGCCGGAACGCGACACGATCCCGACCGAGCCCTTCTTGAAGATGTTGCCCGGCATGATGCCGATCTTGCATTCATCGGCGGTCACGATGCCGGGACAGTTCGGCCCGACGAGGCGCGAGGAGGAGCCGCTGAGCGCCCGCTTGACCTTCACCATGTCGAGCACCGGGATGCCTTCGGTGATGCACACGATCAACGGAATCTGCGCGGCAACGGCCTCGCAGATCGCATCGGCGGCGCCGGCCGGCGGCACGTAGATGACGGTTGCCTCGGCGCCGGTCTTGTCCCGCGCTTCGGCGACGGTGTCGAACACCGGCAGGTCGAGATGGGTGGTGCCGCCCTTGCCCGGCGAGACGCCGCCGACCATCCTGGTGCCATAGGCGACGCCCTGCTGGGAGTGAAAGGTGCCGGTCTTGCCGGTGAAGCCCTGGCAGATGACCTTGGTGTTCTTGTCGATCAGAATGGACATCAGGCGCGCCCTCCCGCGGTCTTGATGGCGTTGACGATCTTCTGGGCCGCGTCGTCGAGATCGTCCGCCGCGATCACGTCGAGCCCTGACTCGTTCACGATTTTCTTGCCGAGTTCGACATTGGTGCCTTCGAGCCGCACCACCAGCGGCACGGCAAGGCCGACCTCCTTGACAGCGGCGATGACGCCTTCGGCGATGACGTCGCAGCGCATGATGCCGCCGAAGATGTTGACCAGGATGCCCTTCACGTTCGGGTCGGCGGTGATGATCTTGAAGGCGGCCGTCACCTTCTCCTTGGAGGCGCTGCCGCCGACGTCGAGGAAGTTCGCCGGCGATTCGCCATAGAGCTTGATGATGTCCAGCGTCGCCATCGCCAGGCCCGCGCCGTTCACCATGCAGCCGATGGTGCCGTCGAGGGCGATGTAGGAGAGGTCGTGCTTGGAAGCCTCGATCTCCTTGGCGTCCTCTTCCGTCTCGTCCCGCAGGGCCACGACATCGGGATGCCGGTACAGCGCATTGCCGTCGAAGCCGACCTTGGCATCAAGGCAGAGCAGCCGGCCGTCCTTAGTCTCGATCAACGGATTGATCTCCAAAAGGCTCATATCCTTGCTGGTGAAAGCACGGTACAGCGCGCTCAGCAATTGGTCGGCCTGCTTGGCGAGATCGCCGGACAGGGCGAGCGTCTTGGCCAGCAGGCGGCCGTGATGTGGCATGATGCCGGTCGCCGGATCGACCGAGAAGGTCACGATCTTCTCCGGCGTCTTGCGGGCGACCTCCTCGATGTCCATGCCGCCTTCGGTCGAAGCAACGAAGGCCACGCATCCGGTGGCGCGATCGACCAGCGCGGAGAGGTACAGCTCCCGCGCGATCTGCGAGCCGTCCTCGATATAGAGGCGGTTCACCACCTTGCCGGCGGGGCCGGTCTGGTGCGTGACGAGGGTGTTGCCCAGCATCTGCCGGACGTTGGCTTCGACCTCCTCGATGGAGCGTGCCAGGCGCACGCCGCCTTTCTCACCGGCCTCCGTCTCCTTGAAGCGGCCCTTGCCGCGTCCGCCGGCATGGATCTGGCTCTTGACGACCCACAGCGGCCCACCCAGCTCGCGCGCCGCCGCGGCCGCTTCGTCGACCGAGTGCACCGCCTTGCCGCGCAGGACCGGGACGCCGAACTCCTTCAGCACCGCCTTGGCCTGGTATTCGTGAATGTTCATGGCCGGACTCCCGCCTTGCTCGCGCTGGATTGTCGTTCTTGCATGGTATTCCTCCCCTGTCAGGCGGCCGTGCCGCGTAGGACGATGGTGTCGGCGGCTTTGTACAGGCCGGCGATGGTCGCGCGCTGTTGTACGAGCGTGAGCACGGTGTCGATGGTCGGTGTCGGCATATCCAAGAGCCGCCCGATCTCCTGGACCACCGTCACCAGCGGGTCGATCTCCATCGGCCGGCCACGCTCCAGGTCCTGCAGCATCGAGGTCTTGTGCGCGCCGACCGAGCCGGCGCCGTTGATGCGCCGCTCGATGTCGACCCGGAACTGCACGCCCAGCTTTTCCGCGACCGCCTGGGTCTCCAGCATCATCTGGCGCGACAGCGCGCGTGTGCCCGGTTCGGACGCGATGACGTCGAGCGTGGCGTGGGTGAGGGCGCTGATCGGGTTGAAGCAGACGTTGCCCCAGAGCTTCAGCCAGATCTCGTCACGGATGTTGTCGAGCACCGGGGCGCGCAAGCCGGCCTCGGCCATCAGGGCGCTCAGGCGCTCGATCCGCGGTGTCGTCTCGCCGGATGGTTCGCCGATCGGGAACTTGTCACCGTAGTCATGCTGGATGATGCCCGGCGCGATCACTTCGGTCGCGGGATAGACAATGCAGCCGATGCCCCGCTCGGGACCAAGCATGCGCCACTGCCGCGCGCCGGGATCGATCGATTCGAGCGCCGTCTCTTCAAGGAACCCACCGTGGCGATGGAAGTACCAATAGGGAATGCCGTTGTATGCCGTCACGATGGCGGTGTCCGGTCCGAGGAGCGGCTGCATCGCCTCCAGGACCCCGGAGACCTGGTGCGCCTTCAGCGTGACGATCACGTAATCCTGTGGGCCGAGCTCGGATGGGTCGTCGGTGCAGCGTGGATGGGCGACCCGTTCTTCGCCGTCAATCAGGAGCTTCAGTCCATCCTTGCGCATGGCGGCGAGATGCGCGCCGCGCGCCACCAGGCTGACATCCGCACCCACGCGCGTCAGCTGCACGCCGAGATAGCCGCCGATCGCGCCGGCACCATAAATGCAGACCTTCATGACACCCTCCCCTTGATCGCTGGCGGCTCGAAGTGTTTCTCCGTCCGCCAGGGCATCATTCGCGCAAGCCATCCCCTTGCCGGCGACCGCGATGCGATCGCCGGCTGGATGGAATCCAACTGTGCTATGCCGCTACCGGGCGCGCGTGCGTGGTCCGCCTCTGGCGTTCAGAGGAGGCCGGCCCCGCGAGCCCATTTGTACTTGGCGCCGAGCACCGCCACCGGAATCTCCGTCGAGTAGGCGTAGGCCGGCACCCCGTGTGCGTAGAGATACTCTGCTGCCTCCTCGACCTGCACGTCGCCGGCGAGCGAGGCGACCACCGGCTTGTGGATTCCCTTGGCCTTCATCTCGTCGATCACGCTGACCACCAGCTCCGCGAACACCATCGGCGGTGTGATGATGGTGTGCCAGTAGCCGAGGATGAGAGAGTGGATCCGGGAATCCTCGAGGCCGAGCTTGACCGTGTTGCGATAGGTGGTCGGAGGCTCGCCGCCGGTGATGTCGACCGGATTGCCGGCGGCGCCGAACGGCGGGATGAACTTGCGGAAAGCGGCATCGAGATCGTCTGGCATCGCCATGAGCTTGAGGCCGTTGTCGACACATGAATCCGACAGCAGCACGCCAGAACCGCCGGCGCCGGTGATGATGACGACGTTCTCGCCCTTCGGCGTCGGCAGCACCGGCACGCCGCGCGCGAAGTCGAGAAGGTCGCGCAACGAGCGAGCACGGATGACGCCGGACTGCTTGAGGACGTCCTCATAGATCTTGTCATTGCCTGCCAGCGCGCCGGTATGGGAGCTCGCCGCCTTGGCGCCCGCCGACGTGCGCCCGGCCTTGAGCACGATCACCGGCTTCTTCTTCGACACGCGCTTCGCCGCTTCGGCGAAGGCGCGGCCGTCCTTCAGGTCTTCGCAATGCTGCGCGATGACATGGGTGTTGTCGTCCTGCTCGAAAAAGGTGAGGAGATCGTCCTCGTCGATGTCGGACTTGTTGCCGAGGCCGACGATGGCAGAAACGCCCATCTTGGCGGAGCGGCTGAAGCCGATGATTGCCATGCCGATGCCGCCGGACTGCGAGGACAGGGCAGCATGGCCCTTCACATCATAGGCCGTGCAGAAGGTCGCGCACAGGTTCTTGTGTGTATAGTAGAAGCCATAGATGTTCGGGCCCATCAGGCGGATGCCGTATTTCCGCCCGATCGCTTGCAGCTCCGCCTGGCCCTCGTGGTTGCCGGTCTCGGCAAAGCCGGACGGGATCAGCACCGCGCCGGCGATCTTCTTCTCGCCGCATTCGGTCAGCGCCTGGGCGACGAACTTCGCCGGGATAGCGAACACCGCGACGTCGATGTTGCCCGGCACGTCCTTGACCGATTTGTACGCCTTGATCCCCATGATCTCGTCGGCCTTGGGATGGATCGGATAGATCGTGCCCTTGTAGCCGCCGTTGATGAGGTTCTTCATCACGGAATTGCCGATCTTGCCATCCTCGGAGGAGGCGCCGATCACCGCCAGCGCGTCCGGCTTCATGATCCGGTTCATCTGCGCGACGATCTGGTCTTGGGTCGGGCGGTAGCGCTCCGGCTTGGGCGCGAAGTCGACGACGATGCGGACGTCGGCCGCGATCGCGCCGTTCGGCTTCGCAAAGATCGGGTTGAGGTCCATCTCGACGATGTCGGGGAAGTCGCTGACCAGCTCGCTGACCTTCTGGATGATGTCGGCAAGCGCCGCACGGTCGACCGGCTCGCCGCCGCGTACGCCTTTCAGGATCTCGGCTGCTTGGATGCCGTCGAGCATGGAGAGCGCTTCGTCCTGCGTGACCGGCGCGAGGCGGAAGGTGATGTCCTTCAAGACCTCGACAAGGACACCGCCGAGGCCGAAGGCAACGAGCTTGCCGAAGCTGCCGTCGGTCACGGCGCCAACGATGACCTCTTGCCCGCCGGTGAGCATCTGCTGCACCTGGACGCCTTCGATCTTCGCATCCGCCTTGTAGCGGCGTGCGTTCGCGAGGATGGTCGCGTGGCCCTGGGTCACTTCCGCTTCGCTCTTCAGGCCCACGAGCACGCCACCGGCTTCGGTCTTGTGCAGGATGTCGGGGGAGACGATCTTCAAGACAACGGGATAACCCATGGCGGCGGCGAGCGACGCGGCTTCGGACGCCGATTTTGCCACGCCTTCCTTTGGCACCGAAATTCCATAGGCTTCGCACAGCAGCTTGCCTTCCGGCGCGGTCAGGCTGGTTCGGCCTTCGGTTTTGACCCGCTCGAGGACGCTGTTGACGAGATCGCGCTGCCGATGGGCCGCGCGACCGTCGGTCGAATTCTGCTTCACGGCGGCTTCAGCCATTGCTCCCTCCCTTGATCATTTTTCGCAGCAGCGTAACGCGGCTACTGCGTTCCTCTATTTCCAGGCACGCGGCAGGGTACGGATCGACTGTCCCTGGATCATCGGCCTATGGGGCACCGCCCGCAGCTCGCGCATCCTGGCAAAAGTCTGTATCTGGTATATGGCATGCCAGAGGGCGTGCCTGTCAAGAGTGTTTGAAACGCGCCGACGGCGCACGGACAAGCGCGGGCGTTAGCCGCGAGGGCGTGCGAAGAATAAGATGAAAATCCGGGAGACTCGCTGGCCGTGCGGCCTGATCTCAGGTAGCGAAAATGCCGTGCTTCTCGACGTGCGCCGCGAGTCCCAGGGTGTGCTCGCGGTCGAGACGCTCGGCGAGATCGGCGTCGCGCGCCTCGAGTGCATCGATGATCCGCTTATGGTCCTTGATCGAGCGCTCGGCGCGATGTTCCTGCCGCAGCGACACGTTGCGGATCGCCCGCACATGAATGAAGAGATTTCCCGTCATCTCGGCGATCAGCGGGCACTTGCTCAGCTTGATGATGGTCTGATGGAAGGCGATGTTCGCCTCGGAATATTCGTGCATGTGCTCTTCGGGCGACTCACCTTCGAACTCGTCGAAGATATTGCGCAAGGAGCGCAGTTCCTTGACTGTGGCGCGCTGGGCGGCCAGGCGTGCCGCCATGCTCTCGAGCGCGGCCCACACGGTGATCATCTCGATGATCTCCGCCTTGGACTTGCGGATGACGAAGATGCCGCGGCGCGGCACGGCGCGAACGAAGCCCTCCAGCTCGAGGATGGTCAGGGCCTCCCGGATCGGCGTACGGCTGACACCGAGGTCTTCCGACAGCTGGCGCTCATCGAGGCGGACCTCGTTGGCGTGGCCGTAGATGTCCATCTCGGTGATCGCCTTCTTGATGGCATCGTACGCGAGGTCGCGCAGGCTGGTATTAATCTGGATGGGCGCAATGTTGAGCCGCATATGGGTCTCCCCAGAATCGCCAGCCTTTGGCCTGGACGCCGCGGAACCGGTGCGAAGCTTTTCACCAATCGCCATAATTGTCTCACTGTTGCGGAAGGGGAATATCCAATTTCCCCGGGTCTCGTCGTGGTTGCCTCTCACGCGAATTGCTCGCCTCGGTCCACGTACGCGGAGTGCTTTTTAGCCGAACCAAGGCGAATGGGCGCAAGCCCGACTGGCACACGAAATACGGTATGCGACCCAGTATGTCAACGCCACGCCTTGCTTGTTGTCGGGACGGCCGCTAGGCAGAAGCCCGCCAGTTGGCCCTTCGCCTTGCGCGGTACCTCATAGCCGCGCTGCCATTCCGACTTCTGGTTCGAAGACGTACTTGCACGGCGGTCACCTTGTATCCGGGGCAGTTGGTCGCCCCGTCACAGAAAACAAGAGTCAACGCATCGAAAGCCTCAGTCCCGCGGAGCAGGTTCGCTCGAGCACAGCCCGGAGAGAGCCTCGATGCTTCGCCCTATGCTGCTGGAGCCACAATTTCACTTTTTTCTGCAACGACTCCGCGCAAGACGCGAATCACGTCGCGCACGCTGAGGACGCCAACCAACGTATGTTCGTCGAGAACCGGAAGGTGACGAATAGCATGTCGATCCATTTTCTCGATCACGTCTGCGAGGTCGTCATCCGGCGCGCATGAAATGAGCTTCTTGCTCATCACTTTCTCAACCAACATCCTCATGACATCTTGACCGCCTGCAACGAGGGCACGCATCAGATCGCGCTCTGAGAAAAGGCCGACAACGGTGGTGCCCTCAGTAAGAACTACATCTGTCACCACAAGGGCGCCGATGTTCTCAGTCACCATCAGTTTCGCCGCTGCGGCCACGGATTCGCGAGGCCGGATCGTGACAATCCTCGTGCCTTTTGTCTTCAATATGTGCCCAACTCTCATCGGAACCTCCCATCGAGAGGCGCCACCCAGCACGTCGTTGCTTGGGGACGACAGCTGCCTCCGCCTGAGAAGTCTGGTATACAAAATACCAAATGTCAAGGAACTGGACAGGGGAAATGGATGTATTGGGTCTGCATCGGCGCGGAATCCGGCTGGCCGCGGCGGCCGGACCTGGCACAGCCGCCGGCGGTGGACGGCACCGCTGAAACCTTTGTTGTTTCTTGCTTTTTGAAGACTTCTGGCTGGGGGACTAGGATTCGAACCTAGACTGGCGGAGTCAGAGTCCGCTGTCCTACCGTTAGACGATCCCCCAACTAAGCGCCTGATTCAGCTGGGAATTCATGGCTTGGTGGCATGGGCCGCACAAGCCTTGCAGCTCAGTGGCTGCGGCGGTGGGCGTTTTAGCGCCGGGGCGGGGCGGAAGTCAATGACAGCCGGACGTAGCAATTGGCCGCTGCCTTTCCTAGGTTGGCGCCGCGATGACGACCGCGCCTGCCGTTCCTCACACTCCGTTCAGCCGGCCCCGGCATCAGGGGACCGGCTATCTCAAGCTGCTGCGCCGGCTGCATGCGCTGCAGCGACCGCGGCACTATCTGGAGATCGGCACCGCGGCGGGCAAGACGCTGGCCCTCGCGCGCTGTGCCAGCATCGCCATCGACCCGCGGTTCCGCCTGGCGCAAGACGTCCGCGCGGGCAAGCCAGCATGCCATCTGTTCGAGATGACGAGCGATGCCTTCTTCGCCGCGCACAACCCGACGGCGCTGTTCGGTGGGCCGATCGACCTTGCCTTCATCGACGGCATGCATCATTTCGATTTCGCGCTGCGCGACTTCATGAATATCGAGCCGCATTGCCGGCCGGACTCGCTGATCGTGCTGCACGACTGCCTGCCCGTCGATGACCACATGGCGCGCCGCGACCCACGCGACCGCTCGCGCACGGCCCAATCGCACTATCCCAACGCCTGGGCCGGCGACACCTGGAAGGCATTGTGGATCTTGCAGCGCTATCGGCCGGACCTGCGCATCTTCGCGTTCGACGCGCCGCCGAGCGGGCTGGTGGTGGTGACCCGGCTCGATCCGTCTTCCACGCTGATCAAGCAACGCTACGACGAGGCGCTCGCCGCCGCCCATGCGATCGACCTTGCCGGCTTCTATGCCGGCTTCGAGATTCTTCCGACTGCAGCGCTCCGCCGCCGCTCGTGGCTTTCGTCGCTGATCCGCCCGCGCCGCTTTGATTTCAGCGCCCACCTGGCGGCGAGCTAGCATGCCTGAAATGGCGATGGCGCCGAATCCGCCGGTCTTGCTAGAACACGCGGCGGTTGCGCAAGGGCGGCTTTCGTCCTGCTTCCTTCGGTCTTGAGCGGTCAATGTGTCACGCATACTTGAAGATCGGCTTGTTTCTGCTTTTTCTGGCGGCTCCCGTCGGCAGCATCCTCCTGCTCGGAAGCGTCGACAGCTTCGGCCGCCAGCAGCCCGAGTTTCCCGAGGTCGAAGCGTTGAAAAGCACGACGGCCAGGACTCAGTTCGGCGATGCCGTCCTGGAGCGCACCGCGGCGATGAAAGCGGCGGTGCAACTGCACGATTGGATCGGCCTCCGGATCGTTGGCTTCATCACGAGCCCGGCCGTCATCTCGGGCAAAGACGGCTGGCTATTCTACCGTCCAGAGCTCCACGATGGTGCCTGCGTCGACCTGCAGAACGTGACCGATCAGCTTCAACGGCTGCGCGCGCTGATCGACATGGCACAAGCATCGGGCCTCGATCTGCGGGTCTCGCTCGCGCCGAACAAATCGACCATCTATCCGGACCAGCTGCATCCCTATGTCCGAGGATATTGGAGGTGCCACGCCAGGAACGTGGCCGGGATTCATGAACGCCTCAAGCAGCACGCGCCCTTCGTGATCGATCACGCGGTGCCGCTGCTTGCCGAACGCATCCGAAATCCGGAGGCGTCGCTCTATTACATTGCGGACACGCATTGGACGCCCTATGGCGGCGCCATTGCGCTCCGACAGCTCCTGACGACGATCTATCCCACGCTCGATGTTCCGGCGCCGCGCCTGAGCGACGGCGCCGCAACGCAAGAGATGGATCTCGCGAGCGCGCTTCAGCTGCCGCTCGAGAAGCAAGCCAGCGCGGTGGCGCCGTTGCCTCGCGACGTTCTTGACCAGTTGA
>DATEOK010000492.1:0-4245 GCA_035274225.1 Dongiaceae bacterium | reverse complement strand
GGCCGCGGCGAAGGCCGGTACGCCCGGCGTCACGTCGTATGCGATGCCGAGCTCGTTCAGCCGCCGCATCTGCTCGGCAGTCGCGCCATAGATCGAGGGATCGCCAGAATGCACCCGCGCCACGATCTTGTCGAACGCGATCGCGTCCTGCATGTGCGCCACGATCTCGTCCAGCGTGAGCGGCGCGGTGTCGATCACCAGCGCATCCGGCCGCGCCATTGCGATCACCGCCGGTGGCACCAGCGAGCCGGCGTAGAGCACGACCGGCGCCTCCTCGATCAGGCGCTTGCCGCGCACGGTGATGAGCTCGGGATCGCCCGGCCCCGCGCCGATGAAATGCACGATGCTCACTTTGTCCCCACTTTGGCCGCGCCCTTCCCCTGGTCCATCTTCTTGGCATAGCCGCGCGGCGTGTAGACCCACACGCCGCCATCCGGCCGCTGCACCACGCGCGTCGCGCTCGAGCCCACCATCACCAGCGTCAGCATGTCGACGTCCTCGACCTCGAGATCGTTCAGCGCGACCACGGTAACAGTCTCGCCCTCGCGGCCGAGATTGCGCGCCAGCACCACCGGCGTATCGGCAGGGCGATGGCGTAGCAATATCGCCTTCGCCGCCGCCAATTGCGTGCGGCGGCGCTGCGACACCGGGTTGTAGAATGCCACCACGAAGTCGCCCGCCGCCGCAGTCAGCAGCCGCTGCTCGATCGCCTCCCACGGCGTCAGCAGGTCGCTCAGCGAGATGGCGCAGAAATCGTGGCCCAGTGGCGCGCCGATCCGGGCGGCCGCCGTCTGCATGGCGGAGACGCCCGGCAGGCCGGCGATCTCCACCCGTGCCCAATCGGCATTACCCTCGCGGTCGATCAGCTCGAACACCAACGTCGCCATGGCATAAATGCCGGCGTCGCCCGAGCAGACCAGCGCCACGTCCCGCCCCTGCGCCGCGAGACCGAGGGCGATGCGCACGCGCATCTCCTCCTCGCCCAGCCCGTAGCCGTGCCGCGCCTTGTGCTCGGCCAGCGGTCCCAGCAGGTCGAGATAGAGCTTGTAGCCGACCAGGTCGGTCGCCTTGCTGATCGCGGCTTCGACCTCGTGCGTGCGCGCCGCCGGCGCGCCAGGGCCGATGCCGACGATGGCGAGCGAGCCGCGTGCCCGGCCGACAAAGTGCGGATCGACAATCTCGGTCGATCGCGCGATGGCGCAAGTGGCGCGCTGCGATCTCTGCTTGGGCAGGACGAGATCGCCCTCCGCGCCGACGCCGGCGAGCGCCGATCCTTCCGCGACGCCATGGCAGCCGGTCTCGCGATAGACCAGGTCGGACGGGTTCTTGAGCCGCGGCGTCTCGCGCTCCAGCCGCGCCGCGTCGAAGAAGCGCGCCGGCACGCCCAGCCGCCGCGCGACGCCGCGGATCGCCGGCTCCGCCGCCTTCAACGCAATGGAAGAGACGCAGGCGACCGCTTCTTTCGCGATGTTCGCCTTGGCCAGCGAGTCCGCGATCAGGGCCCACACCTCCGATTCTTCCGCCAGGCGCTCGCAGCCGATGCCGAGCACTGCTGTCTGCGGTGCGTAGACGAGATCGGCATCGGCATCGGCACGGTCGCTGACCAGGATCGTGACCGGCGCATCGTCCGCCTGCGGCAAAGCGAGCAACCATTCCGGCTCAGGCCCAGCCTCGACAACGATGCGCGCCGACGCGCCGGCCAGCAGCTCCGCCGCCACGCGCTTGTAGCCGGCCCTCTCGCGCAGGCGCCAGCCGGCCGGCGGCGCATCGAGCGGCACATGCAGCGTGACATCGCTGGCGGTGGTCAGCGCCGCCGTTGCGCCGAGCGCTTCGGCGAGGCGCATCGCCAGCGCGTTCGCGCCGTGATGGCCGCCCAGCAGCGGCACCACCACCGACCCATCTTCCGCCACCGCCAGCACCGGCGGGTCGCTTTCCTTGGAGATCAGGAACGGCGCCAGGGTGCGGATCAGGATGCCGGTGGCGCAGATGCCGATGATCGGCCGGCTTGCGCCGAACACGTCATGCAAAATGGCGCCGACATTGCTGAAGGTCCGGTCACAATCGGCGGCGCGGCCTTCCAGCCCCAGCACCTCGCCCGCACCCAATGCCGCCTGGATGCGGCGCGCCAACGCGGCGCCGGCTTCCGACAAAACGATGATCGCGGGATCGTCGCGCAGCGCGCTCATTTCCAGGCATCCCCGCGACGATGGACCAGCAGCATCGAGAAATAGGGCGCGGCATCCGCCGGCACCTCGTGCAGCGGCAGCACGCGCTCGTTCGCCAGCGTCGCATGCTCGACGTAGCGCGTGCGGTCGGCCAGCTGCAACTCGGTCAGCACCTTGCGCACTTTGGCGAAATGGCGGCCGACCTTGATGATGGCGGCGGCTTCGATCTCGGACAAGCGCCGGCGCAGCTCATCCTCGGGCAGCGGCGCCGGGATCACGGTCAGCACGTCGTTGCGCGCCGCCAGCGCACCGCGGGTCGCGGTCGCGCAGGCCATCAGCGACGAGACGCCCGGCACCACCTCCACGCGGCAGCGGTCGGCGAGGCGTGCGAACAGATACATGAAGGAGCCGTAGAAGAACGGATCGCCCTCGCACAGCACCGTCACCTGCTTGCCGTCCTGCGCGGCCTTGGCGATCGTCACCGCAGCGCCGTCATAGACATCGTCCTTGGGGAAGCGCCCGTCGCCGATATTCATGCGGATCGCCAGCTCCGCGATGCCGGTCGGCACGTGCGGCGCCGCGATCTGGCGCGCGAAGCTCGGCCCCTCCTCCGGCGCCGGATAGGCGATGAGGTCGGCCGAGCGGATCAGCCGCGCCGCCTTCAAGGTCAGCAGCTCCGGATCGCCCGGCCCGACGCCGACGCCATACACGATGCCGCTCATGTCTTGTCCACCCAGTATTGCGTCACCGGCATCAGCGGCTTCCAGCCGTGCAGCTCTCCCACCGGCGCAAGGCGCGCCACCGACAGCCGCGTCATGTCGCCGCCGATCTTGCCGCGCAGGGAGAAGAGATGTGCTTCGCCCTCGGCCGTCACGGCGTTGGCGGCCAGCCGCCCACCCGGCTTCAGTCGCTCCCACGCGCCTTCCACCACACCCCGATCGCCGAGCCCGCCGCCGATGAAGATCGCGTCCGGTGCCGGCAAGCCTTCGTAGGCCTGCGGCGCACTGCCCTCCACCAGCTTCAGATGCGGCGTCCCGAGGGCAGCGGCGTTGGTTTCGATCAGGCCTTGCCGCATCGGATCGCTTTCGATGGCGATGGCCGACAGCGAGCGATGGGTCCGCAGCCATTCGATCGCGATGGAGCCGCAGCCGGCGCCGACGTCCCACAGCAGCTGTCCCGGCAACGGCCGCAGCGCGGACAAGGTGGCGGCACGGATCTCGCGCTTGGTCAATTGGCCATCATGCTGGAATGCTTCGTCAGGCAGCCCCGGCGTCAGCGACAGCGTGCGCGCATCGGCGTTGGCCCGGCATTCCACCGCCAGCGTATTGAGATCGGCCGCGCGCGGGTGAGACCAGGCATCGGCACTGCCAGCATAGATGCGCTCACGCGCACCGCCCATGTGCTCCAGCACTGTCAGCGCGCTCGCGCCGTAGCCGAGCTCGGTCAAGCGCTCCGCCACCTCTGCCGGCGACGTGCCGTCATGCGACAGCACCAGCAGCCTGCGTCCGGGCGCAACCGCACCCGCCAGCAGGTCGAGCGGGCGGCCATGGATGGTGAGGCACTCGGTGTCCGCCAGCGGCCAGCGCATGCGCGCGGCGGCCAACGAGAAAGCGGAGACATGCGGATGGACCGCCATCTCCTCCACCGGGACGCGCTTAGCGAGCGCGACGCCGATGCCGAAATGCATCGGGTCGCCGGTCGCCAGCACAACGACGGGACGGCCCCGGCGCAACCAGATGTCGTCGAGAGTGAGCGACAGCGGCGAGGCCCAGCTCTTCTTCTCCGCGCGCGCCTGCGCAACCATCGCCAGGTGCCGCTCACCGCCGACGATCAGCTCGGCGTGCTCGATCAACGCCTGCAGCGCGCGCGGCAGCGTCTCGATGCCGTCCTCGCCGATGCCGATGACGTTGAGCCAGACGCTCATGCCTCGGCTCCCAGCTGGTCGTCGGCGAGCGCGTTGATGGCAGCGGCCGCGATCGCGCTGCCGCCGCGCCGGCCGCGCAGGGTCAGATAGGGGATGCCGAGATTGGCGTCGATCAGCGCCTGCTTGGATTCGACCGCGCCGACGAAGCCGACCGGG
>DATEOK010000491.1:0-35283 GCA_035274225.1 Dongiaceae bacterium | reverse complement strand
TGGTAACGCCGGCCCTGGCCTCGATCGAGACGGTGAAGGCGGTGCCGTAGCGCGTCTCGTTCTTCGCCACCATCGGCGGCAGGTCAAGCTGGCGGATCAAACGGTCGTCGAGGCACAGGCACACGATGCCGCTGCAATCGCGGATCAGCCGCGCCATCACGTCATGCGACAGCGTCTCCGCCGCCGCGATCAAATCCGCTTCGTTCTCGCGGTCGTCGTCATCGAGCAGGACGACCGGCAGTCCGGCGTGCATGGCTTCGCACGCCGCGGCAATGCGCCTTGAAATCTGGTGGGAGTTGGACATGGCGAAACGCTCCTCGCGTTGGAGTTCAGTTGCGAAAAACGTTCCAGGGCAAGATTGCGCCGCATGACCGCCACGCGGGAAACGCGTGGCATCGTGCAAGCACTCTCGTCTTCTTTCATCCGGACTGTGACCGTCGGCCCAGGCATTCGACCTGGTCTGCTGACCCGCGGAACAAGCGTTCCGCAGCGCTCGCGGGCTCGGCGACGTTCGTCGCCCTACCGCCGGTGGGGATTTCCACCCCGCCCTGAAGACGTAACGGCCGGAAGGTGGCAGAACCGACCACCTCTCGTCAAGGTAGGGGTCAACCGACCATGCTCTTGATGTCGGCCGAAAAGGTCGGAAAGCCATAGACCGTCTGGCGCAGCTGGGTCGCGGTGATACCGTGCCGCATGGCGAGGGCGAAGATGTGGATCAGCTCCTCGCCCGCGTGTCCCACGATCTGCGCCCCGAGGATGTGGTCGCTCTCCTCGTCCACCACCACCCGCGCCCAGGCAGCCGTTTCCGCATAGGTCCGCGACGACAGCCAGCCGGAGAGGTCGTTGCTGTGCACCTTGACGCGGCGTCCCTGCTCCGTCGCTTTCGCCGCGGTGAGGCCGACGCTGGCCAGCGCCGGCACGGTGTAGACGCAGGATGGGATGCTGGCGTAGTCCGGCTTGTGGCGCGGTCCCTCAACGATGTTGCGGCCGACGATGCCGCCCTCGTAGGTCGCGATCGGCGACAGCTGCGGAGACAACCACAAGGCATCGCCGCAGACATGGACCGCGGGATTGGATTGGGAGCGCAGATAGTCGTCGACCTTGATCCGCCCGCGCTCTTCCGTCACCTGCCCGGCCGCCAGGTCGAGCGCATCGACGTCCGCGACCCGGCCGGCACCGTTGACCACGCGATCGGCCCCGATCGTCTGCTCCTTGCCGCCCGATTCGAACGTGACCGTGAAGCGCCCGTTCGCCGGCGCGATGCGCTTGATCTTGACCTCGGTGTGCACGTCGATGCCGATCCGCTTGCTCTCCTTCAGGATCTCGCCCACCGCATCGATATCCAACTCGCCCAGCAGGCGCGGCAGCACTTCCAGGATCGTCACCTTGGCGCCGGCGCGGGCATAGACGTGGCTGAACTCCATCGCGATCACGCCGCCGCCGATGAACACGACGGAGCGCGGCAGCGTGCGCTCGCTCAGCACCTCGTCGGAGGTAATGAGATGCTCGGCCCCTTCGATCGGCAACTTGCGCGGCTTCGACCCGGTTGCGATCACGATATGCTTGGCTTCGATGGTGCGGCCTTCCACCGTGATCGAGCGCTGGCCGGAGAATTTCGCATGGCCGCGAATCAAGGTCACACCGCGGTTCTTCAAGGCGCCTTCCATGCGCGCAGGAAGATCCTTGATCATCGCCTTCTCGCGATCGATCAGGGCCGCCCAGTCCAGCCTGGGCTCATTGACCGCGATGCAATGCTGCGTGGCCCGCTCGATCTCGTGCAGCGCATGAGCGGCCGCCACCAGCACTTTCTTTGGCGTGCAGCCGCGGTTGGGACAGACGCCGCCAAGCTCGGCGGGCTCGATCAAGGCAACGGATAGTCCCGCCGCGCGGGTCGGGACCGTAACGCCCATGCCCGCGTTGCCGCCACCCAGGATGACGACATCGTAAGTTTCGGTGGCCATGGTCGACCTCCGGCAGATTGCGCT
Source organism: Dongiaceae bacterium (assembly GCA_035274225.1). Taxonomy (GTDB): domain Bacteria; phylum Pseudomonadota; class Alphaproteobacteria; order Dongiales; family Dongiaceae; genus Dongia_A. Next base: position 33,298 of record DATEOK010000491.1, on the reverse strand, counting down.
GTGTATTCCGTTCTAGCCCTGGAGCACGACGAGCGCCAGTTCATACCGCCTTCGGCCGTCTTGGCACCACGCACTTGGCGGTGAAGATCTGCAGCAGCTCGCCCTTCTGGTTGCGGGTTTCGGTGCGCAGCAGGGCCATGCCGCGCTCCGGCTTGGAGCGCGAGGGCGTCACCTCCATCACGATGCTGACGACCTCGAGCACGTCGCCGGGCCGCGTCGGCTGTGGCCAGCTGATCTCCGCCGCGCCGCCGATCAGGCCGCCGGCGAACGGCACATGCTCGGCGATCATGCGCATGGTGAGGCAGACGATGTGCCAGCCGCTGGCGGCGAGCCCGCCGAAGAACGTGCCCTTCGCCGCCTCTTCGTCGAGGTGGAATGGCTGCGGATCGAACTCGCGCGCGAAGGCCTTGATCTGCGCGGCGTCGAGCGCGTGGCGGCCGCAGGCGAAACGCTGGCCGACCTGCAGGTCATCGAGATAGAGACGCTCCGTCATGAGCTCGCACTCCGAAATGGCGCTGCAAGGTGGGCGATCTTTGCGCCTGCGGTCAAGGCGGAGCATTTCCCGCCGAAGTGGCCGCCGGTTCGGCGCAGAAAATGCGACCAACGCAAATCTAGCGCGCGAGCGTCAGCTCGGTGCGCAGCTGCTTCTTGGTGAAATCGTCGATCAGCAGACCGACCTCGACCTGCCACGGCCCCGCGACCCACAGCGGCAGGTCGCGCACCGCGTAGCGGCCGGGCGCGGTCCGTTCGGCCTTGCGCGCGATGGCCTCGATGCCGGGCGCCGACAGGCGCAGCGCGACTTCCTTCAAATCCGCCGGCGGGCTGAGCGCGATGACGAGATGATTGTCGCCGATGCGGCCCGGCGCCAAGGACAGTGTCGCTGCGTAGCCGCCGTCTGCGATCGTCCGCTCGAGGGTCGCAGCGGGCGGCGGGCCGAGCGACAGGCCGACCGCCAGCACGGTCGCCAGGATCGCCGCCACCAGGTCGAGGCCGAGGATCGCGCGCAGCACGCCGCGCAATTGCGGCCGCTCGCCCAGCGCCCTGCGGGTTAGCCATAAGCGGTTGGTGCCGGCGATCACCAGCATGAGCGCGACCGCCGCCAGCTTGGCGACGAGGCGCAGTCCGTAGTCGCTCTGCCACAGATCGGCGAGGCGCGGCAGCAGCAGGCAGGCGAGCACGATGCCGCTCGCCAGCGTCGCCGCCATCGCCAACGCGCCATAGTTCTGGAAGCGGCGGAACAGAGCCAGCGTCTCGGCCCCGGCGTCACGCCCGAGCACGGCGCGTAACGGCGCAATCGCACCGATCCACAAGGCCGCCGCCAATCCGTGCAGGATCATCAGGCCCTGGCCGACGCCAAACGGCAGCACGGCCAGCACGTGCCCCGAATCGCCCATGCCCGCAGCAGCGCAGAGGACGCCCAGATGCTGCGCGGTGCGACGGCCGCCGGTGGCGAGCAGGATCAAGCCAAGCGCCGCCACCGCGCGCAGCGGCAGGTTCGACGCGCCCAAGGCCGCTTGCATCGCTTCGCCGGAGAAGAGGTCAGCCATCGGCATCCCGGCGCGCAAGGTACCCTCGGCGCCGACGAACAGGATCAGCGCGACGAGGCCGCCGATGGACAGCCGGCGTGTCGCGCGCGTCAGTACCGGCACGAGATACTGCGGCGCCAGCAGCAGGCGGAACAACGCCGTGCCGATCGCGAACAGCAGGAGCAGGCGCGATATCGCATGCAGCACCAGCACAGGCCAGTGGCTGTCGTCGGCGACCGCCGTCGCGGGCAGCTGCGCCGCGTCCGCTCCGACCGCGAAGGTGTAGCTGCCGCCGATGATGTGGCCATCGAGCGACGACACACGCCAGCTCACCAGATAGCGCCCATTGGGCAACGGATCCGGCAGCGGCCACAGCACCTGCCCGTCGCGCACCTCCGGCGCGGCCGCCGGCGAATGGTCCTGCCCGGCGGCGTCGATCAGGCGCAGGCCCAGGACCTGCACGGGCTCGTTGAACATGAGCTCGATGCGCTCCGGCGCGGCCGCGTTGATGGACTCCGCCGCCGGGGTCGCGCTCTGCAGCGCGGCATGCGCCCACGCCGCCGCCGGACATCCCAGCAGCACGACGAGGACCAGCGCCAGGAGCCTGGCGCTGGTCCAAGGACGCGCGAACGCGGCGGTCGGCAAGGCGGTCAGTGCTCTTTCGGTTCGGTCACCGTGAAGCCCGGCGCCGGATATTCATAGTCGTCTTCCGATTTGCCGGCTTCCGGAATCTCGATCCAGCGCTCGGCGGCGCTGCCGCATTCCTGCACCACCGGCAGATAGATCTTGGTGCCGGGCTTCACGTCGGTGATCCGCACGCGGAACACGAACTCGTCGTAGAAATTGTCCGGCAGGTTGCCGCCGGTCCAGGCGATCTCCTTCACGCCCTTGGTCACCGGCGTGCCGTAGTAGTCATAGCTCTTGGCGTAGTCGCCCTCTTTCAGCTCGACCTGCCAGCCGGCCTTGGGCATTGGCTTGGCGACGATCAGGCCTTCGGGGATCTGCACCCTGAGGGTCGTGGTGGCGGCCCCTTCGCAGCCGTGGCCGACGCGCAGCACGGCCTTGTAGGTTGAATCCGCGGCGGCTTCCTCTTGTTCGAGCGTGACGTGGGCTGCTGCACTGCCGGCAAGGCCGGCGAAGGCAACCAAAGACATGGCAAGCAATCGCAATCCGCGCATGGCGGAACTCCTTGTTGTCCGATGAGTCTGAATTGGATGAAGCTAGGCTGTCATCCGTGCCGGCGGTCCGCGACAGCCGAGCGTTCCGGACTCGCGCGAATTCCACGCGAAGTCGGTCAGGGCCCAGCTGGCCACGACCGCATGGGCGTGTGGCGCCGGCTCCGCAATGGCAGCGGCGCCGGCCAGCGACATGCCGCCCATGACCAGGCATTGCAGGCAGGCATTGCCGGAGCTGTGGTGGGCGAGATTGGAGTGATCGTGCCCCTCATGCCCATGGCCGGCGTGGATCGCGGCATCGGCATGGGCCGGCAGGCTGAGATCGAAGCCGGCCAGGTTGAAGGGCGGCGCCACCGCCAGCAGCAGGACCAGGCAAAGGCCAAGCCATCGCCGTAGCGCACGCCCCCGATGCTGCCGAATCCGGTCCATGGCGGCACTCTAGGGAAGGCCGTAGGCTTGCGCCATCCGTAGATCACCCCTCCGTAGAACCCCGGATCGATCGTATGGATTACTCGGGCACCGCCGATGCGGGTGCCGTGCCGGAACCGGTCATCGGTGTGCATTCGGTCCTGAGCAGGTCGGGATAGATGTCCATGCCGCGCATGATCAGCTTCAGCCGCACCCCATAGGAGGTGATCGTGCATTGGCTGATGCTGAGCGGGACCGAGGCCGCGACATAGTCGGGGAAGAACAGCCCGCGCCCGTGCACCACCGACCACACCTCGTTGAATAGGGTGGCGCGGATGCGGAAATAGAAGCTGTTCGCGTCGGTGCAGGGCAGCTGGTGGCAGCCCTGGACCGAATGCACGTTCTGGTCCGGGATGATCTCCTGCGAGTTGGTGAGATAGACCACCTCGTCGTGCTTCACGGTCGCGAGATAGAGGCCGAGATCGAAGACGAACTCCAGCAGTGGGATCAGGACGAACCAGGCGAACACGAACGAGGCGGCGATGAAGCCCGCCGCGCGCCGCTTGGACAGCCGCCGGTTCTTGTATTCGTCCTCGATAAAGACCATGCGGTTCCATAAGGCGCGCACCGGCCGCCACAGCCACGGCGTAACCGCCGTGAGGCCGCGCCCGACCGGCAGCACAAACTCCAAAAGGCCACGCAGGAAACCGCCGATTGCCGCCAGAAAACGCTGGGCCGCCGAAAGATCCTCCCGCGTGCGATGGCTCCACGAGCCAGCCTCTTCCTTGCGCTCCTGATAGGCGCGCGCGTCGATCTTCTTCTTGAGCTTCTCGATCTCGTCGCCCAGATCGCTCATGGTTGTTCGCTCATGGCCGGCCGCTCACGAATCCCTTAGCTCGAACTTGGAGGCCTTGGCATCGTAGCGCAGAGTGAGGGTGCCGCGCCGCGTGGTCTCCAGGATCAGGTTGACGATGATCGGCTCGATGTTGGCCTGAATGAAGCCGGGCAGGCCGCGCGCGCCGATCGCCGGATCGTAGTGGTCCTTGCAGAACGCCTTCAAATCCTCCTCGCTCACCATCAGCTTGATGCCGTCCTGGCCGTAAGTGCGGTCGATGCTGTCGAACTCGCGCCGCACGATCTTCTCGATCGAGGCAAGGTCGAGCTTGTTGAAGCACACGATGTTCTGCCGCCCCGCGAACCGGTTCAGGAACTCCGAGCGATAGGTCTTCGCCACCTCCTCCAGCGCCGCCTGCACCGCCTCGGCGGGCGACAAGTCCGGATTGAGGAAATGCGGCTGCCCCAGGTTGGTGGTCATGATGATGATGGATTCGGAGAACGACACCGTGCGGCCGACATTGTCGGTCAGGCGCCCGTCCGACAGGATCTGCAGGAACACGTTGAAGACGTCGGGGTGCGCCTTCTCGATCTCGTCGAACAGCAGCACGCGCAGCGGGTTCTTGCGCATCTCGTTGGTGAGGATGCCGCCGGCCTCGAAGCCTTCGTAGCCCGGCGGCGCACCGATCAGGCGCGAGACCGCGTGCTTTTCCATGTATTCCGACATGTCGAAGCGGGTCAGCGCCTTCTCGTCGTCGAGCAGGCTTTCCGCCAGCGCCTTGGCGATCTCGGTCTTTCCGACGCCGGAAGGGCCGAGGAACATGAAGGACGCCTGCGGCCGATCCTGGTTGCGCCGGCCGACCCGCGCGGTCTTCACCGCGTTGGCCAGGTGCTGGATCACGTGATCCTGGCCGAAGATGCGTTTCTTGAGATCGCCCTCCAGCTTGCGCAGCTTCTCGCGCTCGTTCTCGTTCAGCTTGCTGACCGAGATGCCGGAGATGGCGCTAAACTCCTTGAGCACGATGTCGCGGGTCAGCTCCAGCCGGTCGTTGATCTCGGTCGTCAGCGTCTCGAAGGCGGTGCGGTTCTTGCCGATCTCCTCCTGGAACTGCTTGACCCGGCCGCGCATTTCGCGCACCGCCTCGGATTCGAGGCCGGCGCCGGTCGCCAGCTTGGCGAACTTGGCGATGCGGCCGGTCGCCGGCGTCTCCGTACCGGTCGCCGCCCCGGTTGCCGCTTGCCGGTTGTCCTGCTCGGCGGCGAGCTGCTTCTCGATCTGCTCCTCGAGCTCGATCACCGCGGTCTCGCCGTCGCGCTGGCGCTTGTAGAGGGTCTTGATCTCGCTCTGCTTGACGTCCCAGTCGGCGACCAGCCGATGCAGCACGGCATCGGCCGCGGCGATATCCTCGGCGCTCTTGGCCCGGGCGCGCACGGCCTCCGCCTCATCGAACCCCGGCGGCTTGCGGTGCGCGCCGAGGCGGTAGGTGGCAAGCGCGCGGTCCAGCAGCGACATGCTGCGCTCCGGTTGGGCGCGGCTGATACCGTCGCGCATGCGATATTTGCTGGTGAGCTCGATCGCAGAGGTCACCGCATCAGGCGCGATGCGGATCTTGTGGAAGCGGTGTAGGTCGTCGGCCGCGCTCTGCACGATCCTGAGCAGCGAGTCGCCCGCCGGCTCGTGCAGGTCGATCAGCGTGAACAGCTCGCGCAGGTCCGAGTGCGCCTTCAGCACCACGTCGAGGTCCTCGTCGCGGGTCTCCAGCACGGCCTGGGTCTTGTGCGACTTGATCGCCAGCGTCAGCGCGTTGATGAAATGCAGGCAGCCTATGTTGCGCGCCGCTTCGATGAAATCGCGCATGTCCTCGATCATCAGGATCGATTCCGGCGTGCGATAGAGCCGGTTCATGATCTTCTGGAACGATTCGTTGATGCGGGTCGCATCGCCGGATGAGAACAGCCCGTCGGTGTCGAGCCAGAAGATGCGCTTGTTGACGATGTCGAACGGCGCGTCCGGGTCCTTCTTGCTGGCCTGCAGGCCCATGCACAACGCGGTGCAGCCGACCCCGCCCGGCCCCACCAGCAGCACCGAGTTCGCCTTGCTACGGATCAGGATGGACGACAGCTTCTTCAGCTCCGCCTCCCGCCCCACCAGCTTGAAGTTCGGCACCTTCGCCAGGTAATCGTCGCCGCGGATCAGGTGGTTCATTCAATTGGGCCCAAGTGAAATCTCTGACCCCACCCCGACCCTCTTCCGCCTCGGGGGAGGGGATTACAACGAGTGTGGTCGGGGTACACCGGGAGCGCCCGCCTCCCCTCTGACTAGCGCTGCCCTAGTTTGAACGGCGACGGCGTGGCGCTCGGCTGTGCCGGCTTCGCGGCCGGCGTGCCCGACGGAGACGAGATGTCGGCGTTGACCGCGATCGCGTCATGTACGTCGCCCTGTACCTCGGTCGCCAGCTTCTTCAACTCGTCGAGCTTGGAGCGCATGTCGGTCAGGCCCTCGCGCGTGATGCTGGTGGCGGCGCGCACCACCTCGCCATAGGCGCCAAGATCGTCGATCGCCTTCTTGAGGTCCTCGTTCTGCTCCTCGATCCCCATGGCGATGCGGATGCTTTCCTTCTGCGCCACCTTGTTGGTGTTCTCCGCCATCTGCTGCAGCGTATCCTTGGCCATCGCCGAGGCTTCGCCCAGTGCCGCCGACGACACCGCCTGGAGCACCACGCTCAGGCGATCGGCGACGCCGGAGATGCCCTGGCTGTGCATGGTGCGGGCTCGGTTCATCTGCTGGTCGACCGCGTCCTTCATGGTCTTGATGCGGACCGCGCCGGAGGTGAGGTCGGCGTAGGTCGACATGGTATCCGCGGCGGAGGCGTCGAGCATGGTCATGTGCTGCTCGACCGACATCTTTTTCTGTTCGCGGGTCATCTTGGTGATCATGTCTTCGCCGCCGCTGGCCGGCTCCTGCAAGGTGTCGCGGACCTTGTGGTTGCTGGCGGTGGCGTCCTTGATGCCCTCGTTCAGGATGGCATAGCAGGTGCCCATCATGTTGTTGGCGTCGAACAGGTTCTCGACCTGATCGTTCATCTGACCCAGATGCTGGCGCACCGATCCGACGCGCGCCTTGGCGGTGTTGACGAAACCGACCGCGGAATCGACCAGCGCCTTCTGGCGGTCCTTGTGCTCCTCGGTGCTGATGTCGAGCAGCTCACGCAGCTTCTGCTTCTGCGCGGCGTATTCGCCGAGCTGGCTGTCGGGCGGTGTCTGCTTGTCGAGCTGGGTCAGCTCCTGGCCGAGACCGGTCAGCCGCTCGCCGATCAGCTTCAACTCCTCGTTCTTGCGCGCGATCAATTCGCGCGCCTCCTGCGTGACGCCACCGAGGCCGAAGAAGCCGCGCTGTTCCTTGAGCGCGGCGATGTCGGAGTTGATCGTGGTGACCTGGCCGCTTAGGCGCTCGAACTCGCCGCGCTTCTCCATCTTCTTCTTCAGAAGCTCTTCCTCGCGCCGGCGCTCGCGCAGGATCTCCTGGAACGCCTCCAGCGTCAGTCCGTTGGTGCGCAGGGTGTAGACCGCGTCGATGATGTCGGTCAGCGGCCGCATCTTATCGTCGAAATCGATCAGCGAGCGGTTGAGGTCGTCATACACCGTCTTCAACTCGGCGAAGGCGCCGGTGTCGGTCAGGCGAATGATTTCCTGCGCCATCTCCTCGCGCTGCGATTGCAGGTATTCCTTGAACAGCTCGAATTCCTTGATGCGCTCGCGGTTCTCTTCCTTGGTGCCTTCGAAAGTCAGCAGCTTGGCCACCGCCTCGCGCTTCTGCTCCGGCTTGTTCTCCTCCGAGAACATTACCTGGTAGAAAACATTGGCTGAAATATTGGCGAAGCGGGCATCCTCGGCCTGCTCCTGCTTAGCGGTCGCGGTCGCCTTCGGCGTCTGGCGTTGACGGACTGACTCGGTCAGGACATCGGACAGGTCCGTTTTACGCTCGGCTTTCGGGCTGGCTGCGGTCGACATCGATGGCTCCCTCTTTCCCCAGGAATCTGAGCGAAACTGAACGCATTAGTTTAGGCATTGTAGCATCCTGTCCTAATGCGTCCAGCGACGGCGCTCACGGTCCCACGCGCCTTCGCCATTCCTGGATGAGTATTGTCGCCATCGGGGCGAGAAAGGTTCAATCCGCGGTTGACTGCGATGGTTAAGAGTGACCGGGCTGCAACAGAGGTGTGCGACATCCAAAAAAGGCCGGACCGCATCGATCGCGGTCCGGTAAGTCAGGGAAGTAGCCCGTTGTGCCATCCCGGGCAGGTCGTAACACGCAGATCCGCCGGAGATGCCGCGCAGTCAATCGCCGGTCAGCGCCAGGATAAGGTCCCTGATGCGCGGAACGCCGACTGCCTCGGTGTCCGAGTGATGGTTGCGCCGCTTACGCCATGCACACCGCTTCGACGTTGTTGCCGTCGGGGTCGGTGAGGAATGCTGCGTAATAGGTCGGGCTGTAGTCGGCGCGCAGGCCCGGCTTGCCGTTGTCCTTGCCGCCCGCCTTGATGCCGGCCTGGTAGAACTGGTCGACCGCCGCGCGGTTCCTAGCGCGGAAGCCGACATGCACGCCCGGCTTCTTGGTGCCGCCGTCGGCGTAGAGCCACAGGCTGGGCTCGCCCTTGGGGCCAAGTCCGGCGCCGGTCGCGTCCTGCGAGCACAGCACGTGGCCGAGCGCGCCCAGCGCCGCTTCATAGAAGCGGATGCTGGCCTTCAGATCCTTCACATGCAATCCGAGATGATCGTACATCGTGACCTCCTTCGTAGATCAGGAGGTCACCCTAGCGAATAGGCGGCGATGCGTTCTTGGAGGATTTTGCGCTCGCCAGCTGCTGCTTTGCGGAAGGTGCGCGGGCTGACGCCGGCGGCGCGCCGGAAGGTGCGCACGAAGTTGGAGAGATCGGCGAAGCCGACGTCGAAGGCGACATCGGTGACGCTGCGCACGGGGTCGGCCAGCAGCCGCGCCGCATGACGCAGGCGGCAGCGCACCAGATACTGATGCGGCGTCACGCCCAGCACGCGCGCGAACAGCCGCAGGAAATGGAACGGGCTCAACCCCGCATGCTGCGACACGGCGTCGAGATCGACCGTTTGATGCGCATGCTGCTCGAGCCACAAGGCAGCTTCGACCGCGCGGCGCCGGTCGCGCGCCGGATGGATCGCCGGCCTCCGGGCAGCCACGCCGCCGGCGACTTGCACGAAGCGCGCCGCCATCAGCAGCCCGGCTTCGTCCGGCGCGATCTCGCTGCGCCGCGCCGCCGCCGCGTCGGCCAGCTCGGCCAGCACCATCAGCTCCGGCATCGGCGGCAGGGCGCCGACTGACCAGATCGCATCGTGATCGCCGATGGTCTCGACCAGCTCCGGCGTCAGCTGCAGCGACAGGCATTCATCGCCGCACACATGGTCGTGGCTGCAGACGTAGTCGTCCCCGGCGCGCCCGACCAGCACAGAGCCCGCCACCAGCTCATGGTCGCGGCCGCGGGTGCGATAGCCGAAGCTGCCCCTGCGCACGAACGAGATCGAGCTGCGGCGATGCTGCTCGACGAACGGCTTGGCGCCGACGCCGATCTGGCAGCGGTAGTCGTAGATCGCGAGGCCGCTTCGCTCGGTGATGCGGGTCATGCTCATGGCACCAGTTTAACAGGAGGGCCGGCATCCTGGCACCCCCACCCGGCCCCAGACTTGGAGAAAATTGCGGTCGCTTCCCGCTGGAATGTTAAGACGAACCAATCACCAAAGAAGCTGCAAGGGGACAGTAGACAAGACGCCTAGTCCTGCGGCGCGCCGATCGTGTCCGCCATCCTGGCGCCGCGCGCGCCGAGCGGCTTGGGCGGGCCGGTGGTGCTGTCCCGGGCGGTCTGGTGCTCGATCTCGGCGTTCAGCTCGCCGCCCATCAGCACGATGACGGCGGAGAGCCAGGTCCACATCATGAAGGCGATGACCGCGCCCAACGAGCCGTAAGTCTTGTTGTAGTTGCCGAAGTTGCTGGCGTACCAGGAGAACAGCATGGAGACGATGAGCCACAGGAGGGCCGCCGCCACGCTGCCCCAGGTGAGCCAACGCCAGCGCGCATCGGCGCGGCACGGGCCGTAGCGGTACATCACCGCGAGCCCCAGCACCACGACCGCCAGCATCGCCGGCCAGCGCAGGATGTTGAGCAGGAACTCTCCCGTCGCGCCGAAGTGCAGCAGGTCGAGCAGCGCCGGGATCACCACGATGCCGACCAGCGCCAGCACCATGAACAGGATCATGCCGGCGGTGAAAGTCAGCGAGAGCAGCGTGAGCCGGAAAAAGTTGCGTTTCTCCTTTTCGCCATAGACGACGTTGAGCGCATCGAACAGCGCCTTGATCGCGGCGTTCGAGCTCCACAGCGAGGCCAGCAGGCCGCCGAAGAAGGCAAGGCCCAGCGCCTTCTCGTCCTGCGACGCGAGGAACTTCAGCTGGCCGCCGATGATGTCGATCACGTCGCGCGGGATGGTGCCGGCCATGCCGGTCAGCAGTTCGCCGATATCGCGCGGATCCGCGATCATGCCGTAGATCGAGACCAGGGCGGTGATCCCGGGGAATAGCGCCAGCAGGATGTAATAGGTAACGCCCGCCGCCAGCGCCGTCACGCGGTCTTCCGAGATGCTGCGGTAGGTGCGGACGAGGATGTCCTTCCAGCCGCGCGGCGGGATCTCCGCCGGATGGTCGGCGGTGCGGCCATGGTCGCCGCGTTCGCGCGTGAGCTGGCCGCGCGTGGCGGAATGCTCCTTCTTGAGTTTGACGCGCTTGGTTTGCGCGGCGGCGAGCGCCGCCTCGCCTTCCGCATGCAGCGAGCGCACCGCCATCCAGCCGGTCGCCGCCGTCATGAGCCAGAGCGCGATCCGTTTCATGACAGAGCAACCGCGCGGGGCCGTCAGGTTCGCTGCTTGCTCTCCTCGCCCGGCACCGTGCCCGACGCGCCGGCCTCCGCGGCTTCGGCATAGGGCGCGCGCGACGGCTCGGTCTCGATATTAGAGGCTCGGTTGCTCTGCTTCACGCCGCGCTCGACCTCGGCGGCGGCTTCGCGCGATCCCATGGCGTCGCTTTGCCAGCTCTCCCGCCGGGTCGCGTACTCCGGCTGTTCGCTTCGGCCGGCATTGCTTTGCTGCGTGGCGGTCGACCCGCTGTCATTCGCCGCCTGCTCGAAGCGCTGTTCACTCCGGCGCCCTTGGTCATCATCCTGGCCTTGCAAGCGCTCGCCACCGACCGCGCGCCAGGTATCCGAGGCGGTTTCCTTGATGCGATCCTGCATCCGACGACTGGTCTCGCCCATCGCCTCGCGCTCGGTCCGGCTCGACGGGATCATCGCCGCCAGCGCCGCGCCGAACGCGACGCCGAGGCCCGCGACCAGCATCGGCTGCTCGCGACAGAAATTCAGCAAGGCGCCGTCGGGCCGCGCTGCATCGCGCGCGACCTGGCCGTAGTGCGAGGCTTGACGGGTGACGCGGCGGAAGCCGCTCGCCGTCCGCTCATAGAGTTCGCCGGTGCGCTCGCGCATCTGGTCCACGCCTTCGCGCACCGTGTCGCCGGCCTCGCCGACGCGTTCACGGACACGGTCCACACCGTCGCGCAAGGTCTGACGCGCTTCGTCCGCCGACGATCGCGCTTCGTCGGTCCAATCTTCCGCAGTCTGGCGGACCCTGCCGACCGTTTCGTCATACGCGGTGCTGACCCGGTCGCCGACATCCTCGGCCCGTTCGCGCCAACGTTCTTCGGTTTCGGAAATGGCATCGCTCGCCTCGGACGCCCAGCCCTGCGCCGCATCTTTCGCGCGACGCATGGCCGATGGGTCACGCCCGCCATGGCTCAAGTCATCGGCGATGCCGGCATTGCGGCCCCAATCGCGCCCCACGTTAGCGCGGCCATTGCCGCGCCGTCCGATCGCGCCGGACAACGCCAGCCAGGCGATGCCGGCACCGATCAAGGTGATGGGCACCGGATTGTGCACCACCTCGTCGCGCAGGTTGTGCAGATAGGCGCGCCCGCTGCTGTTGCGGAAATAGTCGCTCGCCTGGTCGAGCAGCTGGCCCGGCGACATGCGCGCGCGCAATTCGCCCAGGGTCTGCTCCAGCTGTGCGCGGGTCTGTTCGGTCTCGCGCTCAAGCCGCTCGGTTTCTGTCGCCATAGCCCGCCTCCTCACGCACCACTCGTTCGCTCGTTGCTCCGCCGGTCTCGCCGTAATGCGAGGTGATGCCGGTGTGCCGCGGCACCTGCGCGTCGCGCTTCAACTGATCGATCGTCTTGTCCGGCACCAGCGACGTCGGCTTGACCCAGCTCCAGCCGATGAGGCCGAGCACCATCCCGATCAGGAACGCGCCGCCGCCAATCAGCAGCGCGGCGATCGTCGGGTCGGCGCCATTTTGGACCAGCCCCAGGATCCCGGCCTGCAACAGGACGGTTAGCGCCGGGATCAGCAGCACCGCGCCCAGCACGATCATCGCCATGCCGGTCAGCGCCCGGGTCGCCTTTTCCGAGATCTCGGCGCGCGCCAGCTGGCCTTCCTTGCGCACCAGGTTGGTGACCTGCCCGAACAGGTCGGTAAAGATTTCCGGGAACGACCGGATGTTGCCGTATGCCATGGTCAAGTCCTCTCGCTGTCGCCGCTTTGCCCGCTCTTCAGGAACCGGGTCAGGACAAAGCCCGCGAGCACCGCGCCACCGAACAGGGCGAGCGGCCGCTCCTGTCCCAGGCGGCGCACGCCGGCGGCGATATCGGAAAGATTGCGGTTGCGCAGGTCGGACGCCGCATGGTCGATGCGCTCGGCGGCGTCGTGGATATAGCTGGCCGCGCCCGGCAGCTGCTGCTCCAGCTGGTCAGCGGCGGCATGCACCGCCCCGGCGACGCCGGACAGCTGGCGCGCGCCGGCCTTCTTCTGCTGCTCCGCGAGCTGCGCCGCGCTGTCCTTCAGCTGCGTCGCGCCTTCTTTCAGGGATTGCTCCGGCCCGCCGGCCGCGTCGTTCTCAGCCATGACCTGCTCCCACACCAATGCTGATGTGCGGCTAACAGCGGATGACATGCAGTTGTTGCGGGAGAGTCACAAAGCGATGCGAAAGAACAGTGGCTTGCGGCCGGATAGGACTGCGCACTCAGTCGACGGTAGCCACCAGCTTGCCGATGGTGTGGCCGGATTCCAGCCGCCGGTGCGCCTCGCGCACCGTCGCGGCCGACAGCGGCCCGAGGGTGGTGACCGCCGGCAGCCGTACCGCCCCGCGTTCGATATGGCCGGCGATGTCGCGCAGCCGCTCGCGATAGATCCCCTGCCGCTCGGCCGGCGCACCGTAGGCGATGGCCGAGATCATCTCGAAATGGAATGCGGCAGAGCGGTCGAACAGTTGATCTTCGTCGGCTTCCGCTGGCGCACGCGACTGGTCCTTGGGGCCGTTGACCACCGACACCACGTCGCCTTCAAACGCCACGACATCGCAGCACAAATGGGTCATTGCGCCGCCGACGCAGTCGAGCGCGATCTCGAACAGCCCGCCATTGGCGGCGATCGTCGCCTGCGCCAGATCGGCCCGGCCGCGGCCGCGATAGTCGACAATTCGCGCCGCGTCGATGCCCAGCACGTCCTTGATGTAGCCGCGGCTGGCATCGCTGCCCGCGGTCGTCACGATGCGCGTGATGCTGAACGCCTTGGCGAAGCCGATGGCCCACGACCCGACCCCGCCCGCCCCGCTTGCCACCAACAGCGACTTGCTGGCATCCGGCCGCGCCCGCCGCAGCGCGCACAGCGCCGTCATCGCCGCCACCGGCACCGACGCCGCTTCAGCAAATGACAAAGAGACCGGCTTCAGCGCCACGTAGCAGGCTGGCGCCGCCACATACTCTGCATAGCCGCCGAGCCAGCGCGGCACCAGGTTCGCGAACACCGCGTCGCCCGGATTGAGATCGCGGACGTTGGCGCCGCACGCCTCGACCACGCCCGCGACGTCGCGGCCCAGCACCACCGGCGGCTTGAGGCTCGGGTGCCCGTTCTGTCGCAACTGGTAGTCGGTCGGGTTGAATCCGACTGCCTTGACCCGGATCAGCACATCGTCCCCGCCCACCGCTGGCATCGGCAAGGTGGCATCGGCCAAGTGCTCTGCGCCGCCGAACTTCTCCAGGATTACCGCCCGCATGAGACCCGTCCTCAGAAACCGCTCTCGACCTCGATTTTCGATCCGTCGGAGAAACGCGACAAGCGGAACGGCGAGGGGTCGGCGACCGGCGTATCGCCGCTGACCAGGTCCGCCACCAGGCGCCCGGCGCCCGGCCCGATGCCGAAGCCATGGCCGGAAAAGCCGGTCGCGATGAAAAAGCCCGGCACGCTGTCGACCGGCGAGATCACCGGCACCGCGTCCGGCGTCACGTCGATCATGCCGGCCCAATGCTGCGCGACGGTGGCGCCTTGCAGCGCCGGGAAGGTCGCCTGCACCGTCGCCAGCGCGCCGGCGCTGAGCGCCTGGTCCGGCTCGGGATCGAGGATGCGCACGCGCTCGAACACCGTCGGCCGGTCGGGCGCCAGTTGCGAAGCCTCGCTCCATTCCTCGAAGAAGCGCTTGCCGAAGCGGAAACGCAGCGCCGTCCATTCCTGCTTCAGCACCGGCAGGAATTGGAAAAAGAAGCGGAAGGAATCCGGCACGATATGCGCCCAAGTGGTATGCCCATTGGCGATGGTGAAGCCGCCATCCAGCCGCCGCCGGATACCGAAGCCGGTCGCCCACAGCGCCGTCTCAGGCCCGCCCGCGACCGGGTTGGTGCGCAGCACGGACGAGAGCACCTTCAACTGTGGCAGCGTCACGCCGAGCGTGGAGGAAAACAGCCGCGACCACGCGCCGCCCGCCAGCACCACGCTGCTGCAGGCGATACGGCCTTTCTCCGTCACCACGCCCGCCACGCGCCCCGCGGCGAGATCGAGCCCGCGCACCGCGCATTGGGTGAGGATCGCCGCGCTATGCCGCCGCGCCGCGTTGGCGATCGCCGGCGCCGCCTTCTGCGGCTCGGCACGCCCGTCGCTCGGCGCATGCAGCGCGCCGGCGTAAGGCCGCGTGCTGCCCGGCGCCACTTGATCGAGCGCGCTGCCGGTCAGGATACGCGCGGTGTGCTGATAGTCGCGGCAGCGATCCTGCGCATTGCCGAGCCAGGTTTCGTACTGCGCGAGCTCCTTGTCGTCGTCGCACAGATAGGCGATGCCGGCGGGCTTAAATCCGGTTTCCGCCTCGGTCAACGCGTTCATCCCGCCCCACAGCCGCAGGCTTTCCATCGCCAGAGGCAGCTCGCGCAGGTCGCGCCCGATCGTCCTGCACCAGCCCCAGTTCCGGCTCGACTGCTCGCCGCCGATCGCGCCCTTCTCGCACAGCGCTACGGAAACACCGCGCCGCGCCAGGAACAACGCCGCACAAACGCCGATGATGCCGCCGCCGACGATGACGACATCGACGCGTTGCGGCAGATCGGTGTCGGATTGGACGGGATCGAGGACGGGTCCCAAGGAAATGCTCATGGCTAGCTCAAAGGAGCCGCGATGGAATCAGCCACGCGGGCGTTTGTCAAAGCTACGCGTAAACCTTCTTCCCCCCTTGTGGGGGAAGGATGCGGAGCCTTGGTGAGCGAAGCGAACCTAGGCGAAGCTGGATGGGGGGTTCCGCCGCACGAACCGTGGGTGCATGAGACACCAAAGAAGATGGTGGCGTGCATCAAACGGGGGCTATTCGTGCGGCGGCACCCCCCATCCCAACCTTCCCCCACAAGGGGGAAGGGGCTCATCGAGCACCCTGCTCGTTTGCGGTGTTAGAACAGCCGCCCCTGCCCGCGTTCCAGGTCCAGCAGCCACTCCTTCGCATTGATGCCGAGCTCGCTGGAATAGCCGCCGAGCCAGTTGGTGCCGACGATGCGGTGGCACGGGATGATGACGGCGATCGGGTTCTGGCCGCAGGCCTGGCCGATCGCCTGGGCCGGCGCGTTCAGGCGCGTCGCGACGTCGCCATAGGTCAAGGTCTGGCCGTACGGGATGGCGAGCATGATGTCCCACACGTCCTTGGCGAAGCCGGTACCGTCGGCGGCAAGCGGCAGGTCGAACTGGGTCATGCGCTTGTCGAAATAGGCGCCGAGCTGCTTCACCGCCTCCTTCACCAGCGGCGAGGATTGCAGGCGCGCCGGCTGCACCCCGCGCCAGAACAGGCGCGTGATCGCATCGTTGTCGGCGCTGACCTCGATCCAGCCGATCTCGGTTTGCAAGGCTGCGGTCGCCATCCCCTCACCCCGACTCGGAACGCCCGTCACCGGTGTGTCTGCAAGCTGCAACATTCTACCCTACCTTCAGCCGAGCGCGAGGGCCGTCGCGAGGGCTTTTGGATGCGTCACCGGCAGCCCGCAGGTCTGGCCCTTGCACACATAGGCGGCCGGTTTGCCGCCCACCATGCCCTTGCCGGCAGCCGGGTGTCTTGCCGGAAGTTGCGCATCGGGCGGGATGACCTGCAGCAGCCGGTTGGGCAGCGAGCGGTCATAGGCGGCGCGGACCAGGTCCTTGGTCCCCTGATCCTCGCGCGGCCCGGCCACCACGATCTGCACCGCGTTCTCCAGGAACTCGCTGCTGTTGATGAGGGTCGCCAGCGGGAAGAAGTTGCGCCCGAGCTCGCCCGAGAAGGCGGCGACCAGTGCCGCCGCGCGGTCGAGATAATTCTGCTCGCCCGTCAGATGATACAGCCGCGCCAGCACACCGACCATGGCGCCGTTGCCGTTGGGCGTCGCGTTGTCGCCGGCGGATTTCGGCCGCTGGATCACGTCCTTCACATCATCGGCGGTCATGAAATAGCCGCCGGCCGCCTTGTCCCAGAAATGCGCGTCGAGCAGCGCCGTCAGTTCCCTTGCGGCGTCGAGATAGTGCGCTTCGCTGGTCGCCTCGTGCAGCGCCAGCGCCGCGCCCGCCAGATGCGCATGATCGTCGAGCGTCGCCGCATGCTGCAGCTTGCCCGCGCGCCAGGCGTGGAACAGCCGGCCGTCCTTCATCATGCTGGCGCGGATGAAGCGGAAGGCGCGCGCCGCCAGCGCCAGCCATCCCGGCCGCTCGAATGCCATCGCCGCCTCGGCCAGCGCCGCGATCATCAGGCCGTTCCAATCCACCAACACCTTGTCGTCCCAGCCCGGCCGCACACGGTCGGCGCGCGCCGCCAGCAGTTTCTCGCGCGCCTTGGCAAGGCGCTCTTCGCCGGCCGCGTCCAGCATCGCCGGGCGCTGCGAGCGGTTGAGAATCGTGTGTCCTTCCCAGTTACCGTCCGCGCTCACGTCATAGTGCTGCTTGAAGAACGCCGACTCCGCGCCGAGCACATGGTCGATCTCGGCCTCGGTCCACACATAGAACTTGCCTTCCTCGCCCTCCGAATCCGCGTCGAGCGACGCTGCGAAGGCGCGGTCGCCCGCATCGTTCGGCGCCGCCAGCATCTCACGCTCCAGCCACGCGACGGTCTCGCGCACTCGCTCCTGGAACAGGAGATCACGCGTCTCCTGCCACACCAGCGTCATGAGGCCGATCAGCTCGGCGTTGTCGTACAGCATCTTCTCGAAATGCGGCACCAGCCAGTTGGCATCCACGGAATAGCGCGCGAAGCCGCCGCCGAGATGATCGTAGATGCCGCCCTGGCTCATCCGTGTCAGGGTCAGCACCACGGCGCTCTTGAAGTCCTGGTTCTTGCCGCGCTTCCAGGCGCGCCAGAACATCTGGAACAACGGCACCTGCGGGAATTTTGGCGCCTGGCCGATGCCGCCCTGCGCCTGGTCCACTTCCTCGAGCAGGCGTGTCGCGATCTGGTCGGTGATGTCCATGGAGATGGCGCCGCCGGCCTGCGGCGTCGCCAGCTTGGCCATCGCCTGCTGCAGGCCGTCGACATTCTTCTGCACCTTGTCCGGCTCCTGGGCGTAGGTCTGCGCCAGCGTGGTCAGCACGTCGGCGAAGCCCGGCCGGCCCCATCGGCTCGCCGGCGGGAAGTAGGTGCCGCCCCAGAACGGCCGTCCTTCCGGCGTCAAGAACATGGTCAAAGGCCAGCCGCCCTGCTGCCCGAGCAGCGCCAGCGCCTGCTGATAGATCGCGTCGAGATCCGGCCGCTCCTCGCGGTCGACCTTGATGTTGACGTAGAGCTTGTTCATGAGCGCCGCGATCTCTGGGTCCTCAAAGCTCTCGTGCGCCATCACGTGGCACCAGTGGCAGGCGGCATAGCCGATCGACAGCAGGATCGGCCGGTTGCTCTTCTTGGCCTCGGCCAGCGCCGCCTCGCCCCAGGCCCACCAGTCCACCGGGTTGTCCTGGTGCTGCAGCAGGTAGGGCGAGATCTCCGCCGACAGCTTGTTGTTGGGGTTGGAGGCGTGCGCGTGAGCCATGATCGATAAACCTGCGAGCCGGGAAATCGCTGCGGAGTTGACGCCGTTCGCACCGGCAAATCAACGGCACAATGCCCCCTCTACCAACGGGGTCCGGAATCTGGCGCCGGTTCCCGCGACGGGCGTAGACTTCGGCGGTCACCTGATGAGGGAGGGTGTGATGTTCGACCAGTCATTCCATCGTACGATTGCGGCAGTCGCGACTCTCGCGGGCGCGCTGGCCATTGCGCCGGCCAATGCCAAGGACACCAAGACCGAAGACCCGGTGTTCGAATTCTCCTCACCCTTTGTCGCGCCGCCGGTCGGCGCGCAAACGCATTACATCTGGAAGATCAACCGCATCGACGGCTCGCTCTATCTTTGCCAGACGACCACCGCCAACGTGAAGTGCAACCAGGTCGCTGGGCCGAACGGCGAGACCGGTCCCTTCAGCCTGTCCGACGCGGTCGCGGAGAATGGCGCCGCCGGCTTCCACGTCTGGCGCCTCAACCGCTGGACCGGCACGCAAGAGCTCTGCGTGTCCGCCAGCGCACAAAAGGGCTGCAGCAAGTAGCCTGCTGACAGCTTGTTGCTGTGGTCGGCCGTAGATCTATCGGATGGTCGCCGATACGCCGGAACATCTCGCCGCAGTTCCCCCTCCCCCAAACTGGGGGAGGGTTGGGGTGGGGGAAGCGAGCGAAGACTTCCTCCACCGTGCGCCGGCTTCCCCCTCCCTACCCTCCCCCATTCCGGGGGAGGAGAAGGATGGTTGCGGCGACTCAGACGCGTCCGCTATCTCTCGGGCCATGCGCGAGATCATCTTCGACACCGAGACCACGGGATTCGAGCCCTCGGAGGGCCATCGGATCGTGGAAATCGCCTGCCTGGAGCTGGTGAACCAGATCCCGACCGGGCGGCGCAAGCAGTTCTACCTCAATCCCGAGCGCGACATGCCGGAGGCGGCGTTCCGCATCCACGGCCTCAGCGAGGAGTTCCTGCGCGACAAGCCGAAATTCGCCGAGGTCGCCGACGAGCTGATCGAGTTCATCGGCGATGCGCCGCTGGTCGCGCACAATGCCGAGTTCGACATGCGCTTCCTCAATGCCGAGTTGGCGACGCTGAAGCGCGCCACCATCGCGCTCGATCGCGCCGTCGACACCGTGCGCCTGGCGCGCCAGCGCTTCCCCGGCGCGCCTGCCAGCCTCGATGCCTTGTGCAAGCGCTTCGCCATCGACAACACCCAGCGCACGTTGCACGGCGCCTTGCTCGACGCGCAACTGCTGGCCGAAGTCTACCTGCAACTGCTCGGCGGCCCACAGACCGGCCTCAGCCTCACCAGCGCTGCTGAAGAGGCCGCGCGCACCGCGCTCAACGTCATCGGCCGCATCATCCGCCCCGCCCGCCCGCATGCCGCCAGCGCCGAAGAGCTCGCCGCCCACAGCGGCTTCATCGCCAAGCTCAAGGATGCGGTCTGGTTGAGCTAGAGCCGCCCTCCCACCACTCACCTTCTGTCATCCCGGGCAAGCAGCGAAGCTGCGCGATCCGGGACCCATGCGAACTGTCAGCGATGCGGTGAGATGGCATGGGTCCCGGCTCTCGCTGCGCTCGGCCGGGATGACAGTGCGAGAGCCGCGCTACTCCGCGTTCTTCAAGATCGCCGCCAGCAATCCCGGAAACCGCCGGTTCAGCTCCGCCCTGCGCAACGACACGCGGCAGCGCATCCCCTCCGGTCGCGTGCTGGTGATGCCGGCCTCGCGCAGGATCTTCAGGTGATGGCTCAGGGTCGACTTCGGCACGTCCCCGGCCAGATCTCCGGCAGAGTGCTCCTCGCCGTCGGTCAGGGCGCGCGCGATGGCGAGCCGGGTCGGGTCGCTCAGCGCGAACAACACCTCGTGCAGCTGAATGCTGTCGATCTCCGGCTGAGTGAAATCCCGCTCGCTCACGAAATTGGCTCCCGATAAATTCGCGCTTGCAAAGCCCTGCGCCGACGTTATCTGCTATGTTCTAGAAATATAGAACATAACCCCAATCGACTCAAGGTCTTCCAACTACATCCTGTGGAGCCGCCCGATGATCGAACTCTATTACTGGCCGACCCCCAATGGGCACAAGGTCACCATGTTCCTCGAGGAGGTCGGCCTGCCGTACGAGATCGTGCCCATCAACATCGGCAAGGGCGACCAGTTCAAGCCCGAGTTCCTCAAGATCGCCCCCAACAACCGCATGCCCGCCATCATCGACCGCGCGCCCAAGGACGGCGGCGCGCCGATCTCGGTGTTCGAATCCGGCGCCATCCTGGAATATCTCGGCGACAAGACCGGCAAGTTCTTTCCCAGCGACGTGCGCGCCCGCGCTGAGGTGCGCCAGTGGCTGTTCTGGCAGATGGGCGGCCTCGGTCCGATGGCGGGGCAGAACCACCATTTCGCGATCTATGCGCCGGAGAAGCTCCCGTACGCGATCGAGCGCTACGTCAACGAAACCAATCGGCTTTATGGCGTGCTGAACCGGCGCCTCGCCGACCGGCCGTTCGTGGCCGGCGACTATTCCATCGCCGACATGGCGGCCTATCCCTGGATCGTGCCGTACAAGAACCAGGGCCAGGATCTCGACAACTTCACACACCTGAAGCGGTGGTTTGAAACGATTCAGAACCGCCCGGCCACCATCCGTGCCTATGAGAAGGGCAAGGCGGTGAACAGCGCCCAGGCCCCCATGTCAGACGAGGCCAAGAAGATCCTGTTCGGCCAGACCGCGGCGGTGGTCCGCTGACCGGATTTGGCGGCCAGATGGCGGCGTAACGGGTCCTTATCACCCCCAGAGACCCATGGCGCCACCGTTCGGCGATCCTACAGCCGGGCGCTGTAGGATGCTTTTTCCACTTGGCCCACTCCCCGCGCCGCACTAAGGTCATTCAGTCATACTGCTGTGGATTGCCGACTTCGACGCCTTTTGGACGACCGACTTCGTTGCTATTCCTGAAGACAGTGTGACGCGCCGCGGGATGCGACGCGATGCAATCTAATTTGGGAGTGAGCGATGCCTGTCGGTACCGTGAAGTGGTTCAACAGCACCAAGGGTTACGGCTTCATTCAGCCGGAGGCCGGTGGCCCGGATGTGTTCGTGCATATCTCGGCGGTCGAGCGTGCCGGTCTCGGCACCTTGAACGAAGGCCAGAAGGTTTCCTACGAAGAGCAGCGCGATCCGAAGCGCGGCAAGAGCTCGGCCGAGAACCTGAAGAAGGTCTGATCTCAGTCGTTTCCGCAACGGGAGGCGCTGTCATCAGCGCCTCCCGACGGTTTTCTGCATACCTTTTCCAGGAGATCGGCCGTGGCGATGAAGCCCAACTACTTCCAGCAACGTGCCGACCGCAATCGCGCCAAGGACCAGAAGAAGCAGGAAAAGCTGCAAAAGCGCGAAGAAGAAACCGCCCGCCGAAAGGCCGAGCGGGAAGCACAGCGCGAGCCGGAAATCCGCTAGCGCGAACAATCTGCAAGTGCGCCCCGCGCGCTTGCCTTCCCGATACATTCTCCTGGCAAACCCTCCGCACCGCTTGAAAGCGCGACGGCGTCTGCCAAGATCGTGTTGAAGCCTTGTGAACCGAATGCAGGGAGAGACGCGATGAAGGTTCTCTACACCACCCAAGCGACATCGACCGGCGGGCGCACCGGCCATTCGAAGACCGCCGACGGCGTGCTCGATCTCGATCTCATCACGCCCAAGGAGCTAGGCGGTCCCGGCAATCCGCCCGGCGGCAAGGGCACCAATCCCGAGCAGCTGTTCGGCTGCGGCTATTCCGCCTGCTTCCTCGGCGCGATCAAATTCGTCGCCGGCCAGGAGAAGCTGAAGGTCTCCGACGCCACCAGCGTCACCGCCACCGTCGGCATCGGCCCGCGCGATGACGGCAAGGGTTTCGGCCTCGACGTCGAGCTCGCCATCAAGCTCCCCGACATGGACCGCGCCGCCGCCGAAGCGCTGGTGCAGAAGGCGCACGTCGTGTGCCCCTACTCGCACGCGATCAAGAGCACGATCCCCGTGCGACTGAAGGTGGTTTGAGGCTTCAGCCTCAAACCATGGTCGTGCTTGGCACGACCATCCACGAGTTCATCTGCCGCAGCCGAGTGTCGCCCAACGAAACTCGTGGATGGTCGGACCAAGTCCGACCATGACGGGATAGGGAGCGTCACTCTATTTCAGGGAACCTTTCCCGACACTTCGCGGTTGTGCTGGCAGGCGCAACAACGCGCGAGTTCCTCATGGCGTCGCTCTGCTTCAGGACTTCGGTCGTCTTCGCCATCGTGGCTGCCGGCCTGGCGCTGTGGATGACAGCCAATCACGACTACCGCGCCCTGCATGCCGAGGTGGTGCTGTTCGTGCTCGGCTGGGGCTCGTTCATGGCCTATGGCCTCTACTACCGCACCATCGCCGCCGCCGCGGCCGGCCTTGCCAAGCTGCACTATGTGGTGGCGCTGGTCGGCGTCATCGTCGAAGCCGTCGGCATCGTCGGCACCGAATGGGGCAACCCGTTCTTCGATCCGTTCCGCATCATCGGCGCCCTCATCGTCGCGGTCGGCTTCGTGCTGTTCGCGATCATCGTGTTCGCCACCCGCGAGGCTGCCGCCCGCTCCTGACTTGACGGCGATGTGGCGCAGGTCACACTGCCCCTGGCCCTTCCTGCGTATGGTCGGTATGTATTTCAGGCCAAACGCATGTCAGAGGGCTGATTCATGTCGATCCCATCCTTGTTCTTCCGCACCGCCATCCTGCTCGCGATCGCCGGCATCCTGCTCGGCATCTTCATGGGCATCAACCAGGACTTCCGCCTGGCGCACATGCACGCGCATCTCAACCTGCTGGGCTGGGTGTCGTTCTTCATCTTCGGCGGCTACTACGCGCTGGCGCCGCATGCGGCAGAGGGCGTGCTGCCCAAGGTGCATTACACGCTGTGCCTGATCGGCCTGCTGGTGTTCATGTCCGGCCTCATCGGCATCGGGCTCGGCGACGACCTCGCGCTCGCGCCGCTCGCAGCGATCGGATCGCTGCTGCTGCTCGCCGGTTTCCTGGTGTTCGCGGTGATCATCTTCCGCACCCGCATCGCCGTGCGGGCAGCCTGAGCCTCAGAGCGCGTCGCGCTTCTCCGCCCCGGCCTCGGCGAGGCCGTTGGGCGTGCTGAGGGCATAGGAGCGCAGCGCGGTGTAGACCGACTGCTCGCTGCCCATCTCGCTCGAATAGAGCGTGAAGTGCGTGACCTCGAACGGCTCGGTCTTGAACAGGCTGTGCTCGGCCAGATAGTGCTGCAGCTTGTTGAGCGGCGTGTCCTTGGGGCGGGTCAGGGTGACGAGCGGGGTGTATTTCTGCCCCTCCGGCTCGAGGCCGGCGCGCACCACCGCCGATTCCACCTTGTCATGCAGGTGCTGCAGCGCCGGCTGCTTCTCGACCCCGGCATAGACCGCCTTGACCCGCTGGCCCGAGGTGAAGGCATCGACCCCCTTGAGGCGCAGGGAGAAGCGCGGGGCTCGGATGCCGGCCAGGGCGGCATCGACGTAATGGGCGTCGCGGCCGTCGACCTCGCCCAGGAACCGCAGCGTGATATGGAGATTTTCCGGCGGCACCCACCGCATCGCGCCCGCCAGCCCGCCGGATAACAGACGCAGTTGCCAGCGGATATTGTCCGGCAACGCCAGGGCCACGAAGAGGCGCATGTAACACCAACCTTCGCGGGCGCTTGAACTCCGCCCGCGCACTATCACGTCCGGTACCTTAACAGGGGCCCCCCCAATCCCAAAGCGGCAAATCCGCGGCGAAACCGGGGCGGCAACGGGCCGCGATGGACTCAGGCGTCGGGAAGTGCTAGCGGAACGGCCAATTCGAACCCAATCAGGACTTGAGATCATGGCCGAGAATGACAAGCAGGAAGGCGAGACCGGCACCCCCCAGGCCGCCGGCTTCCCCCTCACCGTTGTTTCCCAATATGTCAAAGACTTGTCATTCGAGAACCCGGGTGGCCCCGACTCCCTGATGACGCTCAAGGAAGTGCCGCACGGCACGGTCCGGGTCGACGTGCGGGTGCAGCCGCGCACCCCGCCGGAGATCGAGATCGTGCTGTTCCTGGCGGTCGAGGCCAAGGCCGGCGACAAGGTCGTCTATGTGACCGAGTGCGAGTATGGCGGCGTGTTCCGCATCGGCCGCGTGGCGCAGGATGTCGTGCTGCCGCTGATCATGATCGAGGCGCCGCGGCTGCTGTTCCCGTTCGCGCGTCAGGTGATCGCCAACGCCGTCGCCGCCGGTGGCTTCCCGCCGCTGCTGATCAACCCGATCGACTTCGCCGCGCTCTTCCGCGAGAAGCGCGAGGAAGTGATGAAGCAGACCGGCCAGGCCGCTGCGGCAGCCGGCGAAGGCAAGTCCGCGCTGAATTGACGGAGCGAACAGCTAGGTTCGCTCTGTCACCCCGCCGACGGAGGTCGGCCTTCGCCGACAGGACTTGATCCGGGGTCCATTCCTTCGCCATTTCGCGCACGCATGCGTTCCCTGCGCACCAGCCCGCCATCGAACGCGGTTGCATCGCCCCCGGCGCGGGCCGAAACATTCCCGCCTGCGCTTCAGACGGGGAGACAACAATGGCGCATGCCTATCGCGCAACAGTGCTATGGCAACGCGGCGATCAGACTTTCACCGACCGGCAATATTCACGTGGCCACCTCTGGCGCTTCGATGAGGGCGTCGAGGTCCCGGGCTCGTCCTCGCCGTTCGTGGTGCCGCGCCACTCCGTTGCCGCGGCGGTGGATCCCGAGGAGGCGTTCGTCGCCAGCCTCTCCTCCTGCCACATGCTGTTCTTCCTCGACTTCGCATCGCGTGCCGGGTTCCGCGTCGATGCCTACGAAGATGCCGCGACCGGCGAGATGGGCAAGGACGGACACGGCAAACTCTATGTCGCCAAGGTCACGCTGAGCCCGCGCATCACGTTCTCCGGCGACAAGCGCCCGGGCGAATCCGACATCGCGGCGCTGCATCACAGGTCGCACGAGGAATGCTTCATCGCCAACTCGGTGAAGACCGAAGTCGTCACGGCGACGATCCCGCCGCAATTCGCTTAGGGAGCACCACATGAAAATCCTGATCGTCGGTGCCAGCGGCACAATCGGCTCCTTCGTTGCCGGCGCGCTTGCCGAGCGCCATGAGATCGTCAAGGCCGGCTCCAAGAGCGGCGACGTGCGCGTCGACATCAAGGATGCGGGCTCGATCCGCAAGATGTTCGACCAGGTTGGCAAGTTGGACGCGGTGGTCGCAACCGCCGGCAAGGTGCATTTCGGCGAGTTCGCCAAGATGACCGAGGCCGAGTTCGCCATCGGCCTCAAGGACAAGCTGATGGGCCAAGTCAACCTGGTGCTGATCGGCCGCGACTTCGTGAAAGACGGCGGCTCCTTCACCCTGACCAGCGGCGTGCTCAGCCACGATCCGATCCGCCTTGGCGCCGGCGCCAGCCTGGTCAACGGCGCGCTCGACTCGTTCGTGCGCGCCGCCGCCATTGAGCTGCCGCGCGGCCTGCGCATCAATGCGGTCAGCCCCGGCGTGCTCGTGGAGTCGCTGCCGTCGTACGGACCGTACTTCCGCGGCCACGACGCAGTGCCCGGCAGCAGAGTCGCCAACGCCTACGTCAAGTCGGTCGAGGGCGCGCTCACCGGACAAGTGTTCAGCGTGCTCTAGAACACACAGCGCGCATCAAAAATCGTTTCCCCTGAGTCTCTCCGTCGGATCGTTCCGCGCGCGCTGCTTGCGTGTGACTCGCGCGACACGATTCGTGCGGCATGATCGCGTGTCTCTAGTCCGATCGGACTAGGTAACTTGGAATGACTCCACGCCCTCGATGCGCTGTGACAAGCGCCGCCGCTGTGAACGCCATCACTGCGCCTTAATTCAATAATAACCATCCTAGCTGCAGTCTATCGGCTAAGGCTGCTCGGGGGGATTAACATGAACTCGAAGCCAGTCGCGGCAGGCCCTGCTTTGTCAGGGTGCCGCGCTTCGTTACCGCATCGCGTGTTGAGTAGAGGGCAGATCCTGGTGCGGCGCTTGCGCCGTGCATGCTTGTGCGCGATCTCGCTTTATCTCAGCTTCATCATGTTCTCGACCGCGGGCGATCAGCCGGTCGCCCAGCCCATGAACCTGTTCGTCGACATCACCAGCAACCGCCTGGCGAACGAAGTCGACATCAGCAAGAAGAAGCGCCTCGACCTCGCCGGCGTCCCCGTGGTGGTCGGCGGCAAGCGCCAGGACGGCGCCGCGCCCAGCATCGCGGCGGGCGTCGCCGGCACCTACGATTTCGATCTCGGCCACAACGTCTCGATGAAGACCAGCGGCCTCGTCAGCCGCATCCACACCGACAACGGCACCGGCATCCTCAGCAGCGGCCGCGTCGGCGGCGACTTCGCGCTCAAGTATCAGGAAGGCGGCAGCGGCCTGCTGCTGCGCCCGTCCGCCTACGCGACCATGCAGAAAGACGTGCTCGAGCGCATGGACTACGCGCTTGAGAGCAAGCTGTGGCAGGCGATCGGATCCAACCTCGACCTGACCGCGACCGTCGGCCAGTCCTGGCGCGTGTCGGAGCTGCTTTACACAGACAATCGGCAGAACGGGTATGGCCGCCTCGGCGTCAACATCGACCTGTTCGACGACAGCAAGCTGGAGCTGGCCTACGGCTTCAACACCACCGATGGTCCGCTCGCCTCGCAGTTCCGCTTCAGCCAGGGCCCAACCCTCTTGACCCACCTGGCGCTGGCGCCGGGCTGGAGCCTCGACGGCAGCTACAGCATGACCGCCGTGACGCGCGGCTATGACGACAACCAGGCAGAGGCGCGCCGCCACGACCTCAACCACCACCTGAATCTGAAGAGCAACTGGGCCATCTCCAGCACCACCGGCGCGGAATGGCACATCTCGGCCGGCTACGATTACGAACAGACCATCACCGATGCCCCGGTCCAGAACCCGGCCAATCACATTGCTTCGGTGAATTTCGGGCTGAATTTCTAGCCGGCGCAGCGCATATACTTCCGCCTGCTGCTGTGATGCGGGAGGCGGTGATGATCCGATCGGAGAAAGTTGAGTTCCGCGGCGCC
The DNA here is from genome assembly GCA_035274225.1 of Dongiaceae bacterium. Lineage (GTDB taxonomy): Bacteria > Pseudomonadota > Alphaproteobacteria > Dongiales > Dongiaceae > Dongia_A. Next base: position 5,854 of record DATEOK010000491.1, on the reverse strand, counting down.
AACGGCGACTTGCTGGCAGGGCGCCTCGATCGACCCACAGGACGGCCGCGCGCGTTCGGGCTGTTCGCGCATTGCTTTACCTGTTCCAAGGACGTGTTCGCGGCGCAGCGCATCGCGACCGGCCTCGCCGAGCGCGGCATCGCGGTGCTGCGCTTCGACTTCACCGGGCTCGGCAACTCGGCGGGCGATTTCGGCAACACCAGCTTCTCCTCCAACATCGCCGACCTGGTGGCCGCCGCCGCATTCCTGCGCGCCGGGCACGAGGCGCCGAAGGTCGTGATCGGCCACAGCCTCGGCGGTGCCGCGGTGCGCCTGGCCGCTTTGCAGATCCCCGAATGCGTCGCGGTCGTGACGATCAACGCGCCGTTCGACCCGCAGCATGTGCAGCACCTGTTCGGCGACTCGTTGGAGACGATCAAGCGCGACGGCGTCGCCACGGTCACCCTGGCTGGCCGGCAGTTCACCGTGCGCAAGGATTTTGTCGACGACCTCATGACCCATGCGCCGGCGGAGAATCTACGCCAGCTGAAGCGCGCGCTGCTCATCTTCCATGCCACCCACGACAAGATCGTCGGCATCGAGAATGCGCGCATGGCCTACGAGGCCGCGCTGCATCCCAAGAGCTTCTTCGCCCTCGACGGCGCCGATCACTTCATCTCCAAGCGCGAAGACGCGGTCTATGTCGCCGACCTGCTGGCCGCCTGGGCACACCGCTACCTCGACCACGGCGCAGCGCCGGCCTGGCCGGAGGCCGCGGCCGGCACCGTGGTGGTGAGCGGCGCCGGCGAAGGCACCTTCCCGCAACTCATCTCCGCCCACGGCCATCCGCTGCGCGCCGACGAGCCGGTCGAGGTCGGCGGCAGCGACAGCGGACCCGGCCCGTACGATTTCCTGCTGGCCGGCCTCGGCGCCTGCACCGCCATGACAGTGCGGATGTATGCCGAACGCAAGAAATGGCCGCTGGAGAACGCTCACGTCACCCTGCGGCACAGCAAGGTCCACGCCGAGGATTGCGCCGGCTGCGAGACCAAGCCCGCCAAGCTGGACCGCATCGAGCGCGTCATCCGCCTCGACGGCCCGCTCGACGCCGAGCAGAGGGCGCGCCTGATGGAGATCGCCGACAAGTGCCCCGTCCACCGCACTTTGACCTCGGACATCCGGATCGAGACCCGGATGGCCTAGACCCTAGGGCCAAGAGCAGGAACCAGCGGTGCCTGCCGTGGGTTGACGGCGCATGCCGAGCCCTCAGCGCACCACCACCCACCAGATTGTCCGCTATGTCAGCCTGGGGCTGGCCGGTCTTGTAGTCTTATTGCTGCTGGGGGCGGGCGCCGGAGCGCTCTACCTGTCGCGCGCCGACTTGAAGCCATTGGTGGAGCGCGAGGCGAGCGACGCGCTTGGCCGGCGTGTGAGCTTTGGCAGTTTCCAGGTGCGCTGGGGTGACCCGCTGCGCGTCGATTTCACCGATCTCGCCATCGCCAATGCGCCTTGGGGCAGCAAGCCTCAGATGGTGCGCGTCGGCAAGCTGTCCGCGCAGCTCGAGGTCGGGCCGCTGCTGCATGGCGTGCTGCACTACCGGCAGCTGCGCCTGTCGGATGTGACGGTGGTGCTGGAGCGCGATCCCCACGGCATCGGCAACTGGAAATTCGCCGGCGGCGGCATCGGCCTGGTGCCGAAGAACCGCACCCAGTTCGCGACCTTGATCGACTTCGCCGGCGAGCGCGGCCTCATCACCTATCGCACGCGCAGCGGCAATGTCCTCGGCATCCGACTCGACCGCGTGGCGATCGCCTCGCCGACCGAGCAGACGCCAGTCCAGCTGGTTGCCGACGGTGCTTACAACGACGTTCCGACGCGGCTCGAAGCCACGACCGACTCGTTTGCCGTGATGCGCGACGCCGCCGTGCCGTTCGGTGCGCGCTTCACGCTCGCCGGCCCGGATACCGACATCGCCTTCAGCGGCACGTTGCGCGAGCCGCTGGATTTCGAAGGCGCGCGCGGCGAGCTCACGATCGATGCTCGCAGCCTCGACGACCTGATCGCCGCGATGGGCGGCAAAGCGAGGGCCGACCTGCCGATGACTGTCGCCGGCGTCCTGGTGCGCAACGGCGACCACTGGTCGCTCGATGCCGCCAAGGGCCGACTGCAGCAATCGGATTTCTCCGGCGCGCTCGCGCTCATCGAAGGCAAGCCCAGGCAGCTCGACGATGTCGCGCTCGATCTCGGATTCAGCGACCTCGATGTCGATGCGCTGGTGGCCTCCTTCGGCAATGCCAAGGATACGATCAAGCTTGGCGCACTGCCGCTGCATCCCGAAGGCCTGTCGGAGGTGAACGCGACTGTCGCCCTCACGGCGGAAAGTCTCGCGATCACCAAGCGCAAGCTGCGCACGGTGACGCTCGACGGCCGACTGGCCGGCGGCGATGTAACGCTGAAGGAGCTGAGCTTCGCGCTCGGCGGCGGCCGGCTCAGCGCCAGCGGCGCGCTGCAGGGCAAGGACGACAGCGGGCGCCTCACCCTGCGGGCGCGCCTCGCCAAGGCGGAGATCGCCCAGCTCGCGCGTCAGCTGGGCGCGAACGGTGATGAGATCCGCGGCCGGCTCGATGCCGCCGCAAGCCTGGCCATGACCGGTCCCAGCGTCGGCGCGGCGCTGCAGCACAGCGCGGGCGCGGCGGTGCTGCTGATGCGCGATGGCCAGGTGGCGCGGAGCCTGATCGAGCAGCTGTCCACAGATCTGCGCAGCCTGTTCCGCGAGCGGCAGGAGCAGGTGCCGGTCACCTGCCTGCTCGGGATCGTGACTGTGAAAGACGGGGTCGGCGTCATCTCGCCCCTGCGCCTCGAATCCGATGCGGCGGTGGCGGTCGGCGCCGGCAAGATCGATCTCGTGCGCGACCGTCTCGACCTCACCATGCGGACCGAGCGCGACAGCACCAGCTTCTTCGCGCTCGACATCCCGGTGCGGATCAGCGGCCCGCTGGATAGCCTCAGCGCCGCGGCGCTCACCGGCGATGAGACCGCGCTTCGCCAGCCGGCCACCGCCGCCAGGACGCTGCCGCCGGACCTGCGGCAGATGGCCGACGGCAATGCGTGCGCAGATTGAACGATGAGCTTCTCTTCCCCCCTTGTGGGGGAAGGATGCGGAGCCTTAGCGAGCGTCAGCGAGCTTAGGCGAAGCTGGATGGGGGGTGATGCCGCACGAACAGCGGTAGCTAGGCACCGACCGCACCTTCTTCTTTTCGCCAACCATTCGTGCCGCGGCACCCCCCATCCCTGCCTTCCCCCACAAGGGGGGAAGGGGTCATTTGTCCCCGCCGCAATCGCCGCTGCTGGCGAGGATATCCAGGATCTGCACCGATTGCGGCAGCTCGATCAGGAACTCCGGGTCGCGGTCCAGGTGGTGGACCTGCTTCGGGTCGTTGCCGGTGAAGCGCGCCATCGCCTCGACGCTCTCCCAATAGGAGATGGTGATGAACGCGCTCTCGGTCTCGCCGTCCTCGCGCAGCGACTGGACGCCGAGCGCCTTCTCCTGCAGCGGCTTGATCCCAACCTCGTAGTTGTAGCGCGCGTATGCGTCGGCCTTCGCGCGCGGCACGCGGCCGCGCCAGATGCGCGCGATCTTCGGCTTCCCGGTCATGGCTGCTCTCCGTGGTTTGGCGGGTCAATGCGCGGAGAGGTTCAGGCGTTCCCGATCGGCCGGGTCAATTCGCGGTCGGCCGCGGCGATCTCAGCCGCCGCCTTGCCGAACGGCGGGCGCTCCTTCAGCCGCTCGAACCACGCCGCCAGCGCCGGATAGTCCTTGAGCGGCGGGCCTTTCAAGCGCTGGGTCCAGATGATGGTCATGAACATCGCGATGTCGGCGTAGCTGAGCGCGCCGCACAGGAAGCCGCCGTCGCCCACGACCTTGTCCAGCGCCGCGAAGTGATCGCGCAGCGCCGCCTCCGCCCGCGCCCCGGCCTCCTCGTTGGTTTTGCGCTGCGCCGCATCGGGATGCGGCGGATCGGTGCGATAGAAGAAGGTGCGGGCGTGCGGGAACACCACCTCGTCGGCACGCAGCTCCATCATGCGGCAGCGGGCGCGCGCCTTGGCCGCCTGCGGCAATAATGGCGGAGTCGGATAGGCCTCCTCCAGATACTCGAAGATCAGCGTCGAATCGAACAAGGTGAGGTCGCCGTCCACCAGCACCGGCACCTGCCCCTTGGGGTTGGCGGCCAGCACGTCGGGATGCTTGGGTTGATAGCCGCGCTCCTGGGTGAACGCCACCATCTCGCGCTCGAACGCGAGGCCTTTCTCGCCCAGCGCGATCTCGACCTTGCGCGAGAACAGGCTCAAGGGTCCGGAATAGAGTTTCATGGGTTGTGCACTCCGCAAGCGCTCTCGCCGTGCAGCATGCTATCGCACACTGACAGCCCCTGGCAGCACTCCGCGATCTGCTGACAAATCCCGACAACAGACGGCGCTAGCCTCGAAGCAATGACGGTCCCCCGCGAGCATGATGGTGCGCGCTGCATCTTCCCTCTCTCAATCCCCCTAGTTTGGGAGAAGGAAAAGTGAGTCGCCACATCGCCCCCTCCCCCAGCATGGGGGAGGCCCGTCGGCGAATGGCGACATTCGTCGGCGGGGGCGGGGGCAGCCACCTACTCCGCTGCCTGCGCGTTGGAGCGCGGCTCCCGCGCGAGCGTTTCCGCAACGCGTCGTCGTTCGCGTTCCGCATCGGCTTGCGGCGGCTGTTCCGCGGGCTCCGGCGCACGGCGCTTTGGTGCTGGGGCGTCGGTGATGACGTCGAAATCGTAGGTGATCGGCTTCATGGCGGTTCCTCTTTCTGTTGAGAGGCCGCCCTGTCATCTGATCGTCATTCGCCGGAAAGAGGTCCAAAACGAAAGGCCGCCGGATGCGGGCGGCCTCTTCTGGATCAAACTGGATGCACGATCCCTAGGCCGCTGGCAGATACCAGCGGTACCAAAATCGCTGCCCCGTCGGGGCAATGGTCAGGATCGAGCGCATGAGGCAACTGTAGGAGATTTCATGGCCCCGCGCAAGAACCGGAACGTCCGCAGCCGCGCCCTACACCATACTCGGAAGCATAGGATTTCCGAGGAGTGGACCATGAATTTCCGCATTTCCGGCCTGCCCGCCGAGCCGTTCCAGCACCTGTTCGCCCTCAGCGACGACGAACTGAAGCGCCATGGCGCCTTGCGCCGGGTGGCCGAGAATTCCGGCTATCCCTGCCGCGTCAGCCTGATCGACGCCAAGGCGGGCGATGAGGTCATCCTGGTCAATTACGAGCACCAGGAGGCCGATACGCCCTACCGCTCGCGCCACGCCGTCTACGTGCGCAAGGGCGAGCGGCGCTACGATGCAGTCGGCGAGATTCCCGAGCAGCTGCGCAAGCGCCTGCTGTCAGTCCGCGCCTTCGATGCGAACGGCATGATGGTCGATGCCGACGTGATCGAAGGCCGGCTGCTGGAAGAGATGATCGGCCGCTTCTTCGCCAACGACGCGGTCGCCTACATCCACCTGCACTACGCCCGCCCGGGCTGTTATGCGGCGCGGGTGGATCGGGCGTAGCAAGAATCGGACAATCGCACCTGCAATTCGCTGCAAACCTCCTCCCCCAACATGGGGGAGGTTAGGGAGGGGAAGCCGCGCTTCGGTGTGCGACAATTATCGCTCGCTTCCCCCACCTCGATCCTCCCCCACATTGGGGGAGGAGGAATACGCAGCGCGGCCTACGCCGCCTTCGCCGCCACCACCGCGCCGGCTGGCGCGAACAGCGACCAGCGCACGCCGGTCGGGTGGAAGATCAGCGTGGTGCGCCCTTCCAGCGCGAACGAGACCAGCTGCTCCAGCACCTTGC
>DATEOK010000490.1:0-6544 GCA_035274225.1 Dongiaceae bacterium | reverse complement strand
GCTGAAGGACCTGCGCCTCGCCACCGACGCGGCAGAAAAGCACAAACAGGCGATCGAATTGGGCGATCTGGCGAAAAAGCTCTACGAGCGATTTGTCCAGGAAGGGTCCGGGGACCTCGATTTTTCCGCAATTATTCGGGCAATCCGGCAGCGGTGAGGCTTCAGGGGATTGAATTCCTGAGCCTTTTTCATCTTTTTAATAACGCGCCATTTACCATTCTTTTACAGCGAATGCCTAACTTTGCAGGTGAGCGTTCATACCGGGCGCTAGGATTTTTCCGGTTACCTGCGAAGGGGAACCCACGTGAAGAAGGCTTATTTGGAAACCATCGCGCTGGTCGAGCGCCTGCACCGCGAGTGCCTTGAAGTCATCAAGGCCGATCTCGACCGGCAGGGCATCCGGGACTTGAACAACGTCCAGGCGATGATCCTGTTCAACATCGGCGAGGACGTGCTGTCGGTCGGCGAACTGACCAACCGCGGCTACTACCTCGGCTCCAACGTCTCCTACAACGTCAAGAAGATGGTGGAGAACGGCTACCTGGTCCAGGAGCGCTCGCCGCACGACCGTCGCGCCGTGCATGTGAAGCTCTCGCCCAAGGCCCAGGCCGTCTGCCAGAAGATGCACGAGATGTACGACCGTCACGTGCGCGGCATGACCGAAGTCGCCAACCAGAACGACCTCGACAGCGCCAACGCCACCCTGCGGCGCCTGGAGCGCTTCTGGGGCACCTCGATGAGCTACGCCACGCGCTAGACAGAATAAACGCGGGTCATTTTCAGACCCGCGTTTGATTCCTCTTTATCGATAGTCTTCAGGTGGCGCCGGCGTGCAGATATTCTTCTGCGCGCTCGCGAGCCATTGGTCACATGAATGCCTGGATCCCCGTCTGCGCGCGGCCGAGGATGAGGGCGTGGATGTCGTGGGTGCCTTCGTAGGTGTTGACCGCTTCCAGGTTCATCACGTGGCGGATGACGTGGAACTCGTCCGAGACGCCGTTGCCGCCGTGCATGTCGCGGGCCTGGCGCGCGATGTCGAGCGCCTTGCCGCAGGAGTTGCGCTTCAGCATCGAGATCGTTTCCGGTGCCGCGCGGCCTTCGTCCTTCATGCGGCCGAGGCGCAGGCAGGCGTGCAGGCCCAAGGTGATCTCGGTCTGCATGTCGGCGAGCTTTTTCTGGATCAGCTGGTTGGCGGCGAGGGGGCGGCCGAACTGCTTGCGGTCGAGGGTGTATTGCCGCGCGGCGTGCCAGCAGAATTCCGCGGCGCCGAGTGCGCCCCAGGAGATGCCGTAGCGCGCGTTGTTGAGGCAGCCGAACGGACCCTTGAGGCCCTGCACGTTCGGCAACAGGTTCTCCTCCGGCACGAACACGTCTTCCATCACCAGCTCGCCTGTGATGGAGGCGCGCAAGCTGAACTTGCCTTCGATCTTGGGCGTCGAGAAACCCTTCATGCCGCGTTCCAGCACGAAGCCGCGGATGATGTCGTCCTCGGTCTTGGCCCACACCACCGCGATGTCGGCGACCGGCGCGTTGGTGATCCACATCTTGTTGCCCTTCAAGATGTAGCCGCCCGACGCCTTCTTGGCGCGGGTCTTCATGCCGCCCGGATCGGAGCCGAAGTCCGGCTCGGTCAGGCCGAAGCAGCCGACGATCTCGCCGGTCGCGAGGCGCGGCAGGTATTTCTGGCGATGCTCTTCGGTGCCGTAGGCGTTGATCGGATGCATCACCAAGCTAGACTGCACCGACATGGCCGAGCGGTAGCCGGAATCGACCCGCTCCACTTCGCGGGCGACCAGGCCATAGGAGACGTAGTTGGTGCCGGCGCAGCCATAGCCTTCGATGGTGGCGCCGAGCAGGCCGAGTGCGCCCAGTTCATTCATGATCTCGCGATCGAACTTCTCGTGCCGGTTCGCTTCCAGCACGCGCGGCATCAGCTTGTCCTGGGCATAGTCGCGCGCGGTGTCGCGCACCATGCGCTCTTCTTCGGTCAGCTGGTCCTCGAGCAGGAGCGGGTCTTCCCAATGAAACTCGGCTTTGCTCTTCGACTTGGCGTCCATGGTCGTGCTCCTGATCGTACTGTGGTGCGCGGGAGGCGCGCCGTATAGCATGCGCCCCGGGGACGAGGCAGAGGCCGAACATCATAGCCCTATGTCCGAGGCGGATAACTACATCATCGAGTTCACCCAGGTCGGCGGCAGCGTGAAGGTCACGGCGGTCGATCCCAAGACCATGACCGAGGTCTCGATCGTCGGCAGTCCGCAGCACTCCCAGGAGTTTCTGACGCGACAGGCGGTCAAGAAACTCGAATACATGCTGTCCAAGGACGAGAAGAATCGCTCGTAACTATCTAATATATTTCAGATTTGGCTGGCGCCATGGCGTTGGCGAAAGCGGTGCATCTTGGCGCGGCTGCCGCAGACCTGCATCTCGCACCAACGCCGTCGCCCGTTGCGTGTTTCGTCCAGGAACATCCAGCCACAGGCCTGGCCGGAGCACATTTTCACCCGATTGAGCGGCCCCGCCGTCAGAAGGTCGGCGGCGCAGCGAATGATCGGCCAGAGTGGCCGCCCGAGGCGCCGGGACTCGGATGACCAGCGCCAGAGCAAGCCTTTCGTCGGCGCGAGCTGCGTGACTTTGGCCGTCCCGGCGATGAAACGGTTCAGCCGGACGACGGCGTCCGCCGGAACCTCTCGGCGGTGCACCGTCGCCTCGAAGACGACATGGAGGGTCTCGCGGAGCGTAACCGCCTGTGCCAGCATTCGCCGCGCGCCGGCCGGCTTGCCGCGTGCCAGCCGCGCCAGCGCAAGCGTGTCCTCCGCGCTGAGCAATCCGGCATGGTGTGTCCAGGCCAGCAGATCGCCATAGGTGTGAAGGTGTTCCCTTCGATCGGTCGTTCCGCGGCCACTCGTCGTGTTCAGGAAATCGAGGCACGGCCGGCCGCCGACGATGGGAAGCCGGCCGGCTCGCCCGGTGCTCAGCGATTTCAGATCGAGCGAGGAAGGCCGCGGCGACACTTCTTGTCTAGTCCATGATTACTGTCTAACGTCGATTTAATGGTAACGCAGAATCGCTTTCGCTGGAATCTGTTTTCATGGCCCGCCGCATTGCGGATCGCGGCGGTGGCGCTGCAAGCGCTGATCTGGCTGGCGGCCTCGCCGGCGGTGCGCGCAGATGAGTACGACGGCGCCGTTCAGCGCTGCCAGGAACTGCTGCCCGAATTCGATCAGCATCCGCAGGATGTTCGGCACGAGGTGCGCGCCGCGACGCTCGATCAGCCGGTGGCGGTCCGGATCAGCTGGAAACGCAGCGATGCGTCGCCCGGCGGCGATCCAGAGGGGTGGATCATCTGCTTCTTCCTGCCGCGCAGCGAGACCGGCGGCGCGTGGCAGATCGACCTCATGGACACGCAGAAATACGGCAAGCTGAAGCGCTACGACGTGCAGCAGCTCTACAAGCTGCGCTGGCTCAACGAGAACTACATCCCCAACCTGAAACCGGAGGCGACACCGGCCCCGGCGCCCGCGGTACAGTGGCTCTATCTCCTGCAGCAGACACTGAACGGCCTGACGCTCGGCTGCCTCTATGCGCTGCTCGCGGTCGGTTTCACCATCATCTATGGCATCACGCGCATCGTGAACCTTGCCTTCGGCGACCTCTACATGGCGGGGGCGTTCGTGACCTACATCTGCTACGTCGTGGTGGTGGCCGGCGGCGGCCATTTCACCTGGCCCGTCCTGGCGGCGACGCTGCTGCTCGGTGTCGGCGTGTGCGCCAGCGCCGGCTGGGTCATGGACCGCGTCGCGTTCCGCCACATGCGCCGGGCGCCGACCACGGTACCGATGGTCGCGTCGATCGGGCTGGCCCTGATCCTGCGCGATGTCGTCCGCCTTGCCCAGGGGCCGAAGGCAAAGTGGATGCCGCCGACCCCCGGCACCACCTGGCGCCTGATCGAGGGCTACGGCTTCGATGTTTACCTGCGGAAAGGCCACGTCATGATCGGCGCGGCGACGCTTGCCGTTGCCTGCTTCTTCTGGTGGGCCGGCCGGCGGACCAAGTTCGGCCGGGGCTATCGCGCGACCGCGCAGGATCCGCGCATGGCGGCGTTGCTCGGGGTCAATGTCGACCACACCATCGGCATGAGCTTCTTGATCGGCGGCGCGATGACCGGCGTCGCGGGCGTGTTCGCCGCCATGCAGTATCAGATCGTCGATTTCTACATGGGCTATGTCATCGGGTTTAAGGCCCTGACCGCGGCCTTGCTGGGCGGCATCGGATCGGTCCCGGGAGCCTTTCTGGGCGGTTTCCTGATCGCGGTCGTCGAGATCTATGCCGGGATGGCCTTCGGCTACGAATGGCGCGAAATGGCGGTATTCTCGGTGCTGGCCCTGGTGCTGATCTTCCGGCCGGGCGGCCTGCTCGGCACGCTGCGCAACGCGCCGGCGGACGAAAGAATATGAGGCGGGAGCGCCGCGGCTGGGGCTTGCCGTTGGGCGAGTCGTTCATTAGGGTCCGGTTCGTAAGCGGGCGCCGCGGAATGGTGCCGCGTCAAGAATTGGGTAAACAGGCAGAGTCTTACGTCCTTGCCCTGATTTGTGGGGAAACCGGCGCCGCTTGGGCGGCCGGGCGATTGGGTGGCTGGCGGGGTTGCCAGATCATGGCAACGCGACGGTAGGGGGAGACGGGTGGAGGTCTTTCTTCAGCAGCTGATCAACGGGCTGACGCTCGGCGCCATCTATGGGCTGATCGCGATCGGCTATACGATGGTGTACGGCATCATCGGCATGATCAACTTCGCGCATGGCGACATCTACATGATGGGCGCGTTCAATGCGCTCATCCTCTTCCTCATCCTGTTCGGGTTTGGCGTCAGTTGGGTGCCGCTCGCCATCATCCTGGTCCTCATCGGCACGGTCGCGGTGACCGCCGCGTACGGCTGGACGGTCGAGCGCGTCGCCTATCGTCCCTTGCGCGGTTCGACCCGCCTCGCGCCGCTGATCTCCGCGATCGGCATGTCGATCGTGCTGCAGAACTTCGTTCAGCTGCTGCAAGGCGCGCGCAACAAGCCGCTGCACAGCCTGATCCAGGGCGGCATCACCATCTTCGAGAACGAGGGCTTCGCGGTGACGGTGCGCTACCTGCAGATGGGCATCGTGCTGGTGACCGTGCTCCTGATGGTCGGGTTCACGTTCCTGATCACGCGCACGTCGCTCGGCCGCGCGCAGCGCGCCACCGAGCAGGACAAGAAGATGGCCTCGCTGCTCGGCGTCAACGTGGACCGCACGATCTCGCTGACATTCGTGATCGGCGCCGCGCTGGCCGCGATCGCGGGGCTGATGGTGCTGCTGTATTACGGACAGATCGACTTCTACATAGGCTTCCTCGCCGGCATCAAGGCGTTCACCGCCGCGGTGCTTGGCGGCATCGGCTCTCTGCCCGGCGCCATGGTCGGCGGGCTGCTGATCGGGTTGATCGAGGTGTTCTGGTCCGGCTATTTCTCGGTCGAATACAAGGACGTCGCGACGTTCGCGATCCTGGTCATGGTGCTGATCTTCCGGCCGACGGGTCTGCTCGGCCGACCTGACCTGGAGAAGGTTTGATCATGTCGGCAGCGGTACTGGCGCCCATCGACTACCCGAAAATCGCCAAGGGATCGATCGCCGCAGGCATTCTGACTCTGGTCCTGACCGGACTCATCGTCGGCATCGAAACCATCAGCAGCACGGGGGCCCTGACCTACGAGACGCGGTTCCGCGCGGTGTTTGCCGCCGCGATCGGGGTCGGGATCGTCTACTTCCTCGCCGAGTTGCTGAAGAACGGCCGGCCGATCGCGCCGCTCGTGGGCGGCGCGGCGTTGATCGCGGTTCTGGGCGGCCTGATGTGGGCGCATGGTGCCGGCTACGAGGTCGGCGATCTGCTGCCGTTCGAATCGCCGGTGGTGAACTGGGGAATCCTGTTGGTGCCGGCGTCCCTGGTGATCCGCTCCATCGTCGTTATGGTGAGCGGCAGCCGGGACGAAGCGCAACGACGCGCCGGCGTGCGCGCGGCCAAGTTCGGGCAGTTCTACCTGCGCTACGTCGTGGTGTTCTCCCTCATCCTGATCGCGGTGGCGGTGCTGTTGCCGTTCATGCCGTTCGCGGACCGGCGCCTGGTCGACGTCGCGACGCTGGTCTTGACCTACATCATGCTCGGCTGGGGCCTCAACATCGTGGTCGGCCTCGCCGGCCTGCTCGACCTCGGATATGTCGCGTTCTATGCGGTCGGCGCGTACAGCTACGCCATGCTCTCGGTGAACTACGGCGTCAGCTTCTGGTTCGCCTTGCCGATCGCCGGGGCGCTCGCCGCTACGTTCGGTGTCGTGCTCGGTTTTCCGGTCCTGCGCCTGCGCGGCGACTACCTGGCGATCGTCACCCTCGGCTTCGGCGAGATGATTCGCGTCATCATCATCAACTGGTGGTGGTTCACCGGCGGCCCCAACGGCATCAACAAGGTGGTTCGGCCGTCCTTTTTCGGCCTTGATTTCGAACGCAGCGCCCCGCCGGGCGTG
>DATEOK010000489.1:0-15278 GCA_035274225.1 Dongiaceae bacterium | reverse complement strand
ATCTTGCGATCGGCGCGGCTCGAAACTCGGAGGTGCAGCCTGGGCTTAGCCCTGGCGCGCCTTGTAGCGCGGGTTGGTCTTGTTGATCACATAGACCCGGCCCTTGCGGCGGACGATGCGGCAATCCTTGTGCCGCTTCTTCGCCGACTTCAGCGAATTGATGATCTTCATGGGTCGGTCCTCGAATTCCGGTCTTTGGGTCGGGCGCGGAACATAGAGATCGGTACGAATCCTGTCAACCCACGCTCCATCCGATCTAAGCCGCTGAAAAAATTGGGCTTTACGACCAGTTCGACATCAAGGATGCCGACCCCATCTTGATTCCGTAGAACCGGAAGATCCTGAGGGTGCCGGCTTCGATGGCGGCGAGCTTGCGCTCCCAGTCGCCGACCTCCGCCAGGAAGGCGTCCGGGAAGGTGCGGATGACCGATTTGCCTTCCGGGATCTTGGTGACCTGGTCGAGCGCGATCAGGGCCATCAGGCGGAACTTGTCCGTGATGTCCTCGCTGACGCGCAGGTCGAACTTGAGCTCGTTGAAGCGCTTCTCGTACTCGCCCTTGGTCCACAGCGCAGGCACCTCGGCGCCCAATGCCGCCGCAATCAAGGGGTCGTCCGGCGCCGTTTTGTCAGCCCGCACGTAGTCGCAAACCGTCAGCTGGCCGCGGGTCTTCAGGCTATTCTCGAGGCGAGCCAGGATTACTTCGCGCGATTCGAAGCGGAACATGGTGTCGACCGACAGGATGCAATCGAACCCGCCGGAGCGGGTGACGAAGTTGTCCGGGTCATAGGCGATGATCTCGGCCTTGCGCTCCAGACCGGCCTTGGAGGACAGCAGCTTGCCGACGTCGACCTGCACGCGGTCGGGCTCGATGCCGGTGATCCAGACGTCGAATTCCTTGACGATGGCGCGCTCCGGCCCGCCGGCGCCGCAGCCGAAATCCAGGATCGACATCGAATTATTGATGGCGAACGGCTTCACCAGCTCGAGTGCGAAGGCCGTCCCACCCGGCCCGCGGAAGCCTTCGCCCCAGATCGCGTGGCGCACCCGGATCGCAGGGCTCTCCCAGGGCTCCAGCTTGATCGGCGGCGGCGGCGGCTCGGGCGCGCGCTCGCGCAGCGTGGGCGGCAGCGGCGAACCCATGGTAGGCGGGTCGACGCCTTCCCACCAGGCAAGAAAGCGCTGCTTGAACGGCGCCTTGGGCGCTCCGTCCGATGGTTTCCGCTTCAGCAGAGCCATGGCCTTCAGCACTTGCGTTCGTCCTTTGGTCGCCCGCGCAGTCAGGCTTGCCAACGATCCTTTAATACTGAGAATGTAGTGGTTAATAAGCCCTCTAACGCCTCATATCACCGCCTCAACACAGATGAAAAGCGAAACTTCCACGCCGGGCGGACAATCGGCGGCCCAGGCCTCGCCTGTCTTCCCCGGTTCGGATGAGGGGACGGGCTTCTGGGATCACCTCAGCCGCACCGCCAGCCTGGCGCTGCCGGTGATGCTGTCGCGCGCCGGCATGGTGCTGATGCTGACGGTGGATACGGCGATCGTCGGGCACCTTGCTTTTGCCGATCGGGGGCTGGCGGCGTTTGGCGCCGCGCTGATTCCCGTCGCGGTCCTGCAGACCGCCGCCATCGGCCTGCTGATCGGCGTCATCGTGCGTTCCGCCCAGTTCGACGGCGCCGGCAAGCCGGAGGCCTGCGGGGAAGTCTGGCGCCTGGGCCTCATCCTCGCGCTCATCCTCGGCGTGATCTATGCGGCGATCATGGCCAACGGCGACTTCATCCTTGGCTTGCTGGGACAACCGGCGGAAGTGGAGGAGGTCGGCGGCCCCGTCCTGCGGGCCATGGGCTGGGGTATGCCGGGAATCCTGGTCTTCATCGCCTGCGCGCATTTCCTGGAGGGCATCAGCCGTCCGGTGGCGCCGATGGTGCTGATGTTCATCGGCAACATCGCGAACGCGATCCTGGCCTACATCCTCGGCACGGGTGCATTCGGGCTGCCGGAGGGCGGCGCGGTGGGCGTCGCGACCGCGACAGCGCTGGTCCGCTGGGGGCTCGGCACCGGCGGCGTGCTGCTGGTGCTGCTGACCATCGACCGCCGCCGCTACGGCATCACGCTGCGCCATACCGAAGGATGGGATGGGTTCATCGCCCTGCTGCGCCTCGGCCTTCCGCTGGCCGCCGCCATCGGGCTCGAGACCGCCTGCTTCGCCATGATCACCAACATGTCGGGCTGGCTGGGCCAAGTCTCGCTCGCCACCATGCACGCGGCGATCAACTACACCAGCTTCGTCTACATGCTGACCATCGGGCTGGCGACAGCCGCAGCGGTACGGGTTGGAAACGCGGTGGGGCGCGACGACTGGCGCGGCGCCCAGTCTGCCGGGTGGACTGCGGTCGTCCTGGCCGGAGCCCTGATGGCGGTGGTGGGCGTGCTGACCGCTGTTTTCCCAGATCAGGCCGCCGAACTCCTGACCGACAGTCCCGCCGTCCTCGCTCTCCTGGTGCCGGTGCTGGGGGGCGTGATCAGCCTGATGGTGGTCGTGGACAGCCTGCAGGGCGTCTTGATGGGCGCGTTGCGCGGCTATTCCGACACCCTGATCCCGACCATCATTTACGGCGTCAGCTTCTGGGTCATCGGAGTGCCGGCCGGCTATTGGTGGGGCTATCGCCAAGAAATGGGACCATATGCCTTGACCTGGGCGTTGCTGGCGGCCCTGGCCGTGGCCACCGCAGCCCTCGCATTGCGGTTCCGGCACCTAACCAACCACCATGTTGTATCGAAAGCTAGATAGTTAGGCTTAGATCAAAGGTCGTGTAAACATTTATTAATATGCTACCGCGAAACTGGGTCCCTGACAGAGGCACAGGATTCGGACATGCACTCCCCCAGATCTTTCGACCGGCGTTCGAATGCGGCCGATCGGCGTGCATTCCCCCGCTATGCGGTCGACCTGCCCGCACACCTGACGATCAACGGGGCATCCGCACCGTGCCATTTGATCGATGTGTCGGCCAGCGGCGCATTGCTTCGGACCGATCGCCGGCTGGGTGTCGGTGACCGGATTTCGGTCGACCTGCCGCATTGCGGTCCGACCATCGGGACAGTGGTGCGCCTGACGCCGTCGCATGTCGCGGTCAGCTTCCGCGGGCTCCTGGTGGTCAGCAAGCTTTACGAAGAAGTCGCCCTCGACGCCTGATCGGCGTCATTTTTCCAGGGCGTTCTGCAGGCGCTGCAGCACTTCGGCCAATTCGAAGTCGCTAAGCTCATCGCTGCGCGGGATGTGCAGATGCAGCCGGCCGGTGCCGAGATCCACCACCACCGCCTCGCGTTTCTTGCGATGGCGCTCCGGCATCAGGAACAGATGATCGCCGACGGTGAAGCTCTGCGAGTCCGGCGTGATGATGCACGCCCCGCCCTTCGAGATGTTGCGGTAGTTGGTGATCGCCAAGGTGCGGCGCTTGCTCGGATCGTCGAACACAAGCATCGCCGTGCCGCCAAAATCAAAGCGCGGCTGGCGCCTCGAGTCCTTGCCCTCTTTGTCACTCATCCAACCCATCCTCGCCCGCATTTCCCCAAGGCCGACTGCGGGTCGCGGCACGGGGGAGATTAACATATGGCCATCGGAAGTAATTGGTTAATCTCGCAAACCCGCTCACCCCGATGATGTTGCACGTCCAACCTATCCTTCAGTACCAGCCTTTCCGGTCGCCTTTGAACTCCTGGATCGTGTTCCCGCCATCAACCACCATCATCTGCCCGGTGACGTAGCTCGCCTCCTCGCTCGCCAGGAACAACGCCAGCGCCGCGACCTCGTCCGGCGTCCCGGGGCGGCCGACCGGTGTCTGCTGGCCGGCGAGGATTTCCTTCTTCGAGGCGGAGCCGCTGGCGATCCAGCCCGGCGCCACGGCGTTGCAGGTGATGCCCTTGCTCGCAACCTCGATCGCGACCGCGCGGGTGTAGCCGACCATCGCCGCCTTCCCTGTACCGTAGCCGCTCGACTTGGGATTGATGACCAGCGGGCCGGTCACCGACGCGATGTTGACGATGCGGCCGTAGCGGCGGCGCATCATCGACGGCAGCACCGCGCGCGTCACCGCGAAGCACGTCTTCACATTGAGATCGAGGTGATGCTGAAACTCGTCATCGCTCATGTCGTGCGCGCGGCCGTGCGGCATGCGGCGGCCGATCTGTGCCATGCCGGCGTTGTTCACCACGATGTCGATGGGACCGAGCGCGCGCTTGGTCTCTTCGATCAGCCGCTTCACGTCCGCGGCCTTGGTGAGGTCGGCGATGACCGCCAGCTTGTCGCCGGCCTTGCACGCCAGCTCATCGCCGCGATCCTTGATCCGCTTGGTGGTCGACGTGATCGCGACCCGCGCGCCCGCGGCAGCCAGCGCCCTGGCGCAGGCAAATCCGATCCCATTGTCGCTGCCCGCGCCCGTGACCAGCGCCACGCGGCCCTTAACTCCGCTCATCGGCTCCCCCTTGCGATCTCCCCGCACGCCCCTGTATCACTCTCGCGCGCATCACGAGGAGTATGCCGCAAAATGCGAAAGCTGGAAGCCGGCGTTCCGTCCGCGAACGTCGACGCCATGTTGCAGCGCGAGAAGGATCTCTTCGTCCAACGTCATCCCAAGTCCCGCGAACTCGCGGAACGCGCCAAGGCCCACTGGGCGCACGGCGTTCCGATGCATTGGATGCTGGATTGGGGCACGCCCTTTCCCATCCACGTCGCCGGCGCCAAGGGCTCGCGCCTCGACGACGTCGACGGTCATTCCTATGACGACTTCTGCTTTGGCGATACCGGATCGATGTTCGGCCATTCGCCCGAACCGGTGGCGCGCGCCATCGCCGAGCAGGCGCAGCGCGGCCTCACCTACATGCTGCCGACCGAGGATGTCGCAGTGGTGGGCGAATTGCTCGCCGGGATGTTCGGCCTCCCCTACTGGCAGGCGGCGACCACCGCGACCGATGCCAACCGCTTCGTCATCCGCTGGTGCCGCGCCATCACCAGGCGGCCGAAGATCCTGGTATTCCACGGCTGCTATCACGGCGCCGTTGACGACACCTTCGTGCGCCTCAAGGACGGCAAGCCGATCCACCGGCCCGGCTTGCTCGGCCAGGTCTACGACGTCATGCAATTCACCAAGGTGGTGGAGTTCAACGACGTTGTGGCGCTGGAAGCGGCGCTGGCGCCGGGCGATGTCGCCTGCGTGCTGGCCGAGCCGGCCCTCACCAACATCGGCATGGTGCTGCCGCAGCCGGGCTATCTCGAAGCGTTGCGCGCCGTCACGCGCAAGCACGGCACGCTGCTGGTGATCGACGAGACGCACACCATCTCCACCGGTTACGGCGGCTATACGCGTACGCATAAGCTGGAGCCGGACATCCTGACCGTCGGCAAGCCGATCGCCGGCGGCATTCCCTGCTCGGTGTTCGGCTTCACCGCCGAGGTCGAGCAGCGCATGCGTAAAGCGGAAGCGGAAAATCCGTCAGGCTATTCCGGCATGGGCACGACGCTCAGCGCCAATGCGATGGCGCTGCATGCGATGCGTGCCAATCTGGAACGGGTGGTTACGCCGGCCGCGTACGAGCACATGCTGCCGATGTCCGAGCGCCTGGCGCGCGGCGTCGAAGCGAAGATCAAGCAACGCAATTTGCCGTGGCACGTCTCGAACGTCGGTGCACGCGCCGAGTTCGTGTGCGCGCCGACGCGGCCGAAGAACGGCACCGAAGCGCAGGCCGCGATGCATCACCGGGTCGAGCTCGCGATCCATCTCTATCTGCTCAACCGCGGCTTCATCATCGCACCGTTCCACAACATGACTCTGGTCAGCCCGGCCACGACCGCGGACCAGGTCGACCGGCTGGTCGCGACCATCGACGGCTGCCTGGCCGAGCTGGCCGCCTGACGACTTCTCAAGGGGAAAGATCATGAGTGCACTTGTTGCCGATGTCGCCGAGGCCGAGGAGTTCCTGGCCAAGAACCCGGACATCGACACCATCCAGGTCGTCTTCACCAACCAGAGCGGCGTGGGCCGGGGCAAGAATCTGCGCCGCCACGAGCTGCTGCCGGTCTACCAGCATGCGCGCTACCTGCCCGGCACCATGCTGGCGCTCGACATCACCGGCGAGGACGTCGAGGAAAGCGGCCTGGTCTGGACCAACGGCGATGCCGACTACCTGGGCAGGCCTGTTCCAGGGACCTTGGTGCGCGCGCCTTGGCTTGGCGAAACCTTCGCGCAGGTGTTCCTCAGCGTCTATGAGCTCGACGGCAGCCCATGCCCCTACGACCCGCGCCACGTCCTGCGCCGCGTGATCGACCGCTTCAAGGAATTCGACCTGACCCCGGTCGTCGCCTGCGAGCTGGAGTTCTTCCTGGTCGACCGCGAGCGCGGCCCGAACGGCGAGCTCAGGATTCCCAAGTCGCCCGTCACCGGCAACCGGTCCTGGGATATCCAGGTCTATGGGCTCCGCGAGCTGGACGATTTCGACCCGTTCTTCCGCGACCTTTATGCCGCCTGCGACGTTCAGGGGATCCCAATCGAATCCTCGATCTCGGAATACGCGCCCGGCCAGCTCGAGATGACATTGCGCCACCGGCCCGACGCGCTGCGCGCCACCGACGAAGCCATCATGTACAAGCGCGCGATCAAGGGCGTCGCGGTCCAGCACGGCGTCGAGGCCACCTTCATGGCCAAGCCCTTCTCCGACGTCGCCGGCAGCGGCCAGCATCTCCACGTCAGCCTCGCCGACAAGGACGGCAAGAACGCCTTCGCCAGCGAGAAGCCCGAGGGCAGCGAACTGCTGAAATTCGCGGTCGGCGGGATGCAGGCGCTGCTCGAGGATTCGATGGCGGTGTTCGCGCCCAACGCCAACTCCTATCGGCGGTTCCGCGCCAACACCTACGCGCCGGTGGCGCCGACCTGGGGCATCAACAACCGCACCGTGAGTTTCCGCGTGCCCGCCGGCCCCGCCCATACCCGCCATATCGAGCATCGCGTCTGTGGTGCCGACGCCAACCCCTATCTGGCGGTCGCTGCCCTGCTGGCCGCGATCCATCACGGCATGAAGCACCGACTCGATCCCGGCGAGCCGGTCGAAGGCAACGGCTACGCCAAAGCGGCGGAGATGGGCGTGAAGCTGCCGGACAACTGGTTCAAGGCGCTGGAGCTGTTCGAGGCCTCGGAGCGGATGAAGGATTACTTCGGGGCCGACTTCCACCGCGTGTTCGTGGCGGTGAAACGCGCGGAACAGAGCCGTTTTTTCAGCCGTGTCACGCAGCTGGACTATGACTGGTATTTGAGGAACTCATAACTCAAATCCCGTGTTCCGCTATACTGAGGTTAGGTTGAGGCAGAAGCGCTGCCGTGCTAGTCTCCGCCCGGGATGTTATCGGGGCAGTCGGTTTAAGTGATGTTCAAGCTGTTCAAGAGTCAAAAGCACGCGACCGTAGCCGTGGGCTCGAAGTATTACACGGCCGGCCTGCCATACATGGTGTGGGAAGTCGTCACCCTGTTCGAAGGGATCGACGGCACGCCGTACGCGCACATCGTCGCGGTGAACGATCCGACTCGCCGCAAGACGGTGGCGCAGAGCTCGCTCGAATCCGGCAACCAGTACGTTCCGGCACCGGACGAGACATAGGCCGCCTGTAATCGAACGCGATGATATTGGATCGCGTCCGCGCTCTGGTCTTCGATGTATTCGGCACCGTCGTCGATTGGCGGAGTGGCGTTGCGCGCGATGCCGTACCGTTCCTGGCGCGCCACGCCAGGTCGCGCGTCGATCCCACCGCCTTTGCCGACGCCTGGCGCAAGCGCTATGACCCGGCGATGGATGCGGTACGCAGCGGCCGCCGCCCCTTCGTGCGGCTGGATGTCCTGCATTGGGAAAACCTTATTGCGATCCTGCCGGCGTTCGGCATCGATCCGGCCAAGGTGCCAGCGGCGGAGCTGGACGAACTCAATCTCGCCTGGCACCGGTTGGATCCGTGGCCCGACGTGGTTGCTGGCCTCGCCCGGTTGAAGGGCCGCTATATCGTCGCGCCGCTGTCCAACGGCAACGTCATCCTGATGCTGGACATGGCCAAGCGCGCCGGCCTGCCCTGGGATGCCATCCTGGGCGCCGAACTGGCCCAGGCCTATAAGCCCGATCCGGAAGCCTATCTACGTACCGTCGACATCCTGGCGATGCGGCCCGACGAGGTCTGCATGGTGGCGGCCCATAACAGCGACCTCGCCGCCGCCCGCGCCTGCGGCCTCGCCACCGCCTTCGTCCCGCGCCCGGCCGAACACGGACCGGGTCAGACCAAGGATCTGAAGCCAGAGCAGGCTTGGGACGTGGCGGCCCAGGACTTCGGCGACCTCGCTGAGAAACTCGGCGTCTAGTTCTTTTGGGCTAAGGAAAGTACGTCGCGTTGCGAATCCGGTCGCCGACCGTGACGCCGAGCTGGCGCATGGTGCCGGCCTTCACTTCCAGGACCGCGCGCACCGGCTCGCCGGAGGGGATGAGGTCCTCCGACATCGGGGTCGTGCTCTCGGCAATGTGCGCGATGGTGCCGTCCTCGCGCACGAAGACGATGTCGAGCGACAGCAGCGTGTTCTTCATCCAGAACTCGACCGGCCGCGTCTCCTGGTACAGGAACAGCATGCCGGCATTGTCGGCGAGGTCGGTGCGATACATGAGCCCCTCGGAGCGCTCGGCTGAGTCATCCGCGACCTCGACCTCGAAGCGATATTGGCTGGAGCTGGTCTCGACCATCACCACGTCGCGCGGCAGCTCCGCCGCGAAGGTCGCGGCCGACACCAGGATCAGCGCACAGGCAAGTATTAGTCTTTGGATCATGCCGCCAAAGTCCGACGTTGCTTGACAACATGTCAAGATTCGCTTCGATGGCATCCGGCCCTGGATCTGGAGAGCAAGATGGACCTGACCGGCGACTATCGCATCCCGGCTCCGCGTGAAGCTGTGTGGGCGGCGCTCAACAACCCGGAGATCCTGAAGGCCTGCATCCCCGGCTGCGAGGAGCTGAACAAGACCTCCGACACCGAGCTGGTCGCGAAGGTCGTCGCCAAGATCGGCCCGGTCAAAGCCGCGTTCGGCGGCAAGGTGACGCTGAGCGATCTCGACCCGCCCAACGGCTACACCATCACCGGAGAGGGCCAGGGCGGTGCTGCCGGCTTCGCCAAGGGCGGCGCGAAGGTGCGCCTCGAAGCCGTCGACGGCGGGACGGCGACGGTGCTGCATTATGCCGCGGATGCCCAGATCGGCGGCAAGCTGGCGCAGATCGGCTCGCGGCTGGTGGAAGGCACCGCCAGGAAGTTGGCAGACGAGTTCTTCGCCGCCTTCGCCGCCCAAGCAGGCGCTGCAGCACCGGGCGCAGCGGCACCGGCTGCAGAGCAGCCGGTCGCGGGCCAGCCGGTCTCGCAGCCGGCGCCGGTGGTGGCTAGCGCAACCAGCAGCGGCCTGTCTCCTGTACTTTGGATCATCGGCCTCGTCGTCATCGTCGCGGCGATCCTAGGTTTCGTTGCACTGCGATGACGCAGGCGCATTCCCAGCTGCCGATATTCCTGCGCAAAACACCCGCTTAAACGGGGCCGCGCTTGACACATGATCGAACGCGGTCGTTAGATTAACGCGCTGGCAATGAAGGCCGGTCCAACCGGCCAACGGCAGCGGCGGCGCCCGCCGTCGCTTGTATTCTGGGAGGGATCGATGCCGACCGTGGAGATGACGGTGAACGGCAAGCGCGCCTCGGCACAAGTCGAGGGTCGCACTTTGCTCGTTCAGTTCTTGCGCGAAAAACTTGGCCTGACCGGCACCCACATCGGCTGCGACACCAGCCAGTGCGGCGCCTGCGTCGTTCATGTCGATGGGCGCGCCGTGAAATCATGCACCATGCTCGCGGTGCAGGCGGCCGGCGCCGCCGTGACGACGATCGAGGGATTGGCGGACGGCACGACACTGCATCCGATGCAGGAAGCATTCCGCGACCACCACGGACTGCAGTGCGGCTTCTGCACGCCGGGCATGGTGATGACCGCCATCGACCTGGTGAAGAACAATCCGAACCCGAGCGAAGAGCAGATCCGCCACGGACTCGAGGGCAACATCTGCCGCTGCACGGGCTACCACAACATCGTCAAGGCCGTGAAATCCGGCGCATCCGCGATGAAAGGGTGAAGCCATGGCAGCCACAGGGATCGGCGCGTCCGTCAAGCGCAAGGAAGACTACCGCTTTCTGACCGGCCAGGGGACCTACACTGACGACATCAATCGTCATGGCCAGACCTATGCCTACATCCTCCGCTCGCCGCACGCCCATGCGGAGATCGCGAAGATCGATCTCTCCGCCGCCAAGTCGGCGCCGGGCGTGATCGCGATCCTCACCGGCGCGGACTACGACAAGGGCGGACTGCCCGCCGGCTGGCAGATCCACAGCAAGGACGGCTCTCCGATGATCGAGCCGCCGCATCTGCCGCTGTGCAAGGACCGCGTGCGCCATGTCGGCGACCAGGTCGCGCTCGTCGTCGCGGAAACCTATGCCCAGGCCAAGGACGCGGCCGAGCAGATCAGCGTCACCTACAAGGAGCTGCCGGCGATCATCTCCACCGGCGACGCCGACAAAGCGGGCAAGCCGCAGGTGTGGGCCGATGCCAAGAACAACACCTGCTTCGACTGGCATATCGGCGACAAGGCGGCGACCGACGCAGCCTTCGCCAAGGCGCACCACGTCACCAAGATCGACCTGGTCAACCAGCGCCTGGTTCCGAACGCGATGGAGCCGCGCGCCGCGGTCGGCGACTATGACCGCGCGACCGGCGAATACACGCTCTACACCACCAGCCAGAATCCGCACGTCATCCGCCTGCTGATGGGCGCCTTCGTGCTGCAGATTCCGGAGCACAAGCTGCGGGTGGTGGCGCCGGACGTCGGCGGCGGCTTCGGGTCCAAGATCTTCCACTATGCGGAAGAAGCCCTGGTGACCTGGGCCTCGGCCAAGATCAACCGGCCGATCAAGTGGACTGCGGAGCGCAGCGAGTCCTTCATCACCGACGCGCAGGGCCGCGACCATGTCAGTCACGCCGAGCTGGCGATGGACAAGGACGGCAAGTTCCTCGGCCTGCGCGTCAGCACCATCGCCAACATGGGCGCCTATCTCTCGACCTTCGCGCCCTGCGTGCCGACCTATCTGTACGCAACGCTGCTGGCGGGCGTCTACAAGACCCCTGCGATCTATGCCGAGGTGAAGGCGGTATTCACCAATACCGTCTGCGTCGACGCCTATCGCGGCGCGGGCCGGCCGGAAGCCACCTACCTGCTGGAGCGGCTGGTCGACAAGGCGGCGCGCGAGATGAAGATGGATCGCGTCGAAATCCGCCGGAAGAACTTCATCCCGACCGACGCCTTCCCGTACCAGACGCCGGTCGCCCTGCAGTACGACAGCGGCGACTACTTCTCGACCCTGGATCAGGCGATGAAGACCGCAGACTGGGCGGGCTTCGAGGGCCGCAGGGCAGAAGCCAAGAAGCGCGGCAAGCTGCGCGGCATCGGCATCTCCACCTACCTCGAAGCCTGCGGCATCGCGCCGTCGGCAGTGGTGGGCAGCCTCGGCGCCCGCGCCGGTCTCTATGAATGCGGCTCGATCCGCGTCCATCCGACCGGGTCGGTCACCGTGTTCACCGGCACCCACAGCCACGGCCAGGGCCACGAGACCACCTTCTCGCAGCTGGTCTCCGACACCCTCGGCATCCCGATCGAGAACGTGGAGGTGTCGCATGGCGACACCAACAAGATCCCGTTCGGCATGGGCACCTATGGCTCGCGCTCGCTCGCGGTCGGCGGTTCGGCCCTGGTCAAGGCGATGGACAAGATCATCGCCAAGGCCAAGCGGATCGCGGCGCACCTGATGGAGGCCTCGGCCGCCGACGTCGAGTTCAAGAACGGCACCTTCACGGTCGCCGGCACCGACAAGAGCGTGCCGTTCGGCACCGTGGCCTTGACCGCCTACGTGCCGCACAACTACCCGATCACCGAGTTGGAGCCCGGCCTCGAAGAAACCGCGTTCTACGATCCGCTCAACTTCACCTATCCGGGCGGCTGCCACATCTGCGAGGTCGAGGTCGATCCCGATACCGGCGTCACCACGGTCGTGAACTTCACCGCGGTCGACGACGTCGGACGCGTCATCAACCCGATGATCGTCGAGGGCCAGATCCATGGCGGCGTCACGCAGGGCATCGGCCAGGCTCTGCTGGAGAACTGCGTCTATGACAACGACAGCGGCCAGCTGCTGACCGGCTCCTACATGGACTACTGCATGCCGCGGGCGGATGACGTGCCGAGCTACAAGGTCGGCACCCACGCCACCATGTGCACGCACAATCCGCTGGGCTCGAAGGGCGTCGGCGAAGTCGGCGCCATCGGCTCCACGCCTGCTGTCATCAATGCCGTCCTCGATGCCCTCGCGCCGCTCGGCGTGCAGGACATCACGATGCCGGCAACGCCGCTCAAGGTCTGGCAAGCCATCCAAGGCGCGCCCACCAAGATGGCTGCGGAATAAGGGGAGGACGGATCATGCATGACTTCCAGTATCACCGGCCGGCCTCCGCTGCGGATGCCGCCGCTTTGCTCAAAGGCGAAGCCAAGGTCGTTGCGGGCGGGATGACCCTCATCCCCACCCTCAAGCAGCGGCTGGCGCAACCGAGCGACCTGGTCGATCTCGGCGGCATCGCCGCGCTCAAGGGCGTGAAGGCGGAAGGCGCCGGCATCACCATCGGCGCCATGACAACGCATGCCGAGGTGGCGCGGTCCGCCGACGTGCAGAAAGCCATTCCTGCCCTCGCCGCGCTGGCGGGCGGGATCGGCGATCCGCAGGTGCGCAACCGCGGCACCATCGGCGGCTCGGTCGCCAACAGCGATCCGGCGGCGGACTATCCTTCCGCCGTGCTCGCGCTCGGCGCCACCATCCGCACCAACAAGCGCGAGATCAAGGCCGACGACTTCTTCAAGGGCATGTTCGAGACGGCGTTGCAGGATGGCGAGATCATCACCGCCATCCATTTCCCGAAACCGGACAAGGCGGGCTATTCCAAGTTCCCGAACCCCGCCTCGCGCTACGCCATCGTCGGCGTGTTCGTCGCGAAGGCCGGCAGCGGCGTGCGCGTGGCGGTGACGGGCGCCGGCCCGTGCGCCTTCCGCTCCAAGGAACTGGAGAGCGCGCTTGCCGCCAGCTTCACGTCCGATGCGGCCAAGGCGGTGAAGATCAGCGCCAGCGGCCTCAACAGCGACCTGCACGCGACGGCGGCGTATCGCGCGCATCTCGTCTCGGTGATGGCATCGCGCGCGGTCGCGGCGGCTTCGTAGAATTACAGAAAATTTTCTGAACAATTAGGGCGGCTTCTAATAGAGCCGCCCTTTTTTATTTTCCTCACCCCAGGGGATGCTTGTGCGAACTAACGGCCTAATACTTTCGGGTAGTATGTCGGTTAGAATGGTTGCGTTGTTTGGTCGCACTGTGTTTCGGGGAACATGGTCATCACGAAATCAGACACAACGTCGTCAGTCGATGCACGCGAGACGCTGGTGCCGATCATCAGCGCTGCGGCCGGTGCCGCTCTTGCTGTCGTGCTGCAGGACTCCTTCCCCGTCATGGCGGGCATCACCGGCGCCCTTGCCGGCGCGGCTGCCGGCATGCTGCTGCAGAAACGCCACCACAGTTTCACGCTCGAGCCCGCTACGATCGATCCGCGCGAGGTCCGCATCAACGCGCTGGAGACCGAGCTCGCCTGCGAGCGCACCATGCACGAAGCCTTCAAACGCGACGCGATGCAGCGCGAAGAAGAGCTGAAGCGGTTCCTGGCCGATATTGAGATGACGCACTCGGTGCTCGAAGGCCAGGCCTCGCAGTCGGTGGAACTGGCGGAGGAGCTGGCCGAGCAGAAGCAGCGCAGCGACTATCTCGCAACGCACGACATGCTGACCGGCCTGCCCAACCGCCTCGCCTTCCAGGAAGAGCTGAAGCGGCGCATCGAGTATGCCGGCAGCAGCGGGTCGACCATCGCGCTGCTGTTCGTCGACCTCGACCGCTTCAAGGACATCAACGACACGCTGGGCCACGAGGCCGGCGACGTCTTGCTGCAGCAGGTGGCCGGCATCTTCGGCGCGGCGATGCGGCAGGAGGATTTCGCCGCGCGCCTGGGCGGAGACGAATTCGCCGTGATCGTGGAAATCCCGCCCGAGGAAGCGCGCGAAGTCGCGTTCTCGGTCGCGGAGCGGGTCCGCCAGGAGCTGCAGCTCAGCGTTCCGGCGGGCGACACTGAACTTCCCATCGGCGCCACCATCGGCGTTGCGCTCTATCCGCAGGATGCCGACAGCGTCGCCGGCGTGCTGCATGCCGCCGACCAGGTGATGTATGTCGGCAAGCGCCGTGGCCGCAACCGCGTCGTCACCACCGACGAACTCGAGGGCGCGGCGGCGTCGGGGCCACTCGCGCGTTTTCAGCCGCTCGCAACCACCTGACATCCGCTGACGGCACGGCCCGCTATTGTGGCTCTCCATCGCAAGCGGGGAGGCGAACGTGGCCGAGATCGATGACTTGCATGACTGGGACTTCCTGGTCGGGCGCTGGAACGTCCGGCATCGCCGGCTGAAGGCGCGGCTCGCCGCCTGCATCGAGTGGGATGAGTTCGACGGGACCTGCGTCAACTGGACCACGCTCGGCGGCAAGGGCAACGTCGACGACAACCGGCTCGAGCTGCCCGGCGGGACCTATCACGCCATGGGCATCCGCGCCCTCGACGAGAAGGCCGGCCAGTGGCTGATCTGGTGGCTCGATCTGCGAAATCCCACGATCGATCCGCCGATGCGCGGCGGATTCAAGGACCGGATCGGAACCTTCCTCGCCGACGAGACTTTCAACGGCCGGCCGATCAAGGTGCGGTTCCGCTGGTCCGAGATCACGCCAACCGCCGCGCGCTGGGAGCAGGCCTTCTCGCCGGACGGTGGCGCGAGCTGGGAGACCAATTGGATCATGCATTTCAGCCGCGCCTGAGCACACATGAAACCTCCTCCCCCAACATGGGGAGGTCAGGGAGGGGGAAGCCGCGTTTCAGTGGGAGACAGTCATCGCTCGCTTCCCCCACCCCAACCCGCCCCCAGCTTGGGGGCGGGGGAAAATGCGATAACTCCGTCTATCCCGCGGGCGAGCGGAACTCCGGCGGCCTCAGCCGACCGAGGCAGGCGTGCCCCGGCATGCGCATCGGATCCTCGAGGAACT
>DATEOK010000488.1:0-4446 GCA_035274225.1 Dongiaceae bacterium | reverse complement strand
AGAACGGGATGTTGTGGACGAAATCCTCGTAGGCACGGTTCATCGCCTCGACCGAGCCGTAGTGGTCGAGATGCTCGGGATCCATGTTGGTGACGATGGTGATGACCGCCGGCAGCTTCACGAAGGTGCCGTCGGATTCGTCTGCCTCCACCACCATCCAGTCGCCGGCGCCGAGCCGCGCGTTGGTGCCGTAGTTGTTGATGATGCCGCCGTTGATGACGGTGGGGTCGAGGCCCGCGGCGTCGATCAGCGCCGCCACCATCGAGGTGGTGGTGGTCTTGCCGTGGGTGCCGCCGATCGCGACCGACCATTTGAGGCGCATCAGCTCGGCCAGCATCTCCGCGCGCCGCACCACTGGCAGCAGCTTGCCGCGCGCGGCGATGACTTCCGGATTGTCCGGCTTCACCGCGGAGGAGATGACGACGACCTCGGCATCGGCCAGGTTCTCCGGCCGGTGGCCGATCTCGACCGGGATCTTGAGGTCGCGCAGCCGCTTGGTGACGTAGGACTCGCTGATGTCGCTGCCGCGCACCTTGTAGCCGAGGTTGTGCAGGATCTCGGCGATGCCGCTCATGCCGATGCCGCCGATGCCGACGAAATGGATGACGCCGATGTCGAGGGGAAGGCCGCGCATCAGTGCGTCCCTCCGGGCAAGGCGGCGCGCGCATCCTGCGGCAGCAGGCGCATGACCAGGTCGGCGAGGCGGTCGGCGGCGTCGCGCCTGCCGAGGCTCCGCGCCGCCGCCGCTGCCTGCTCCAAGCGCTTGGGGTCGCTCAGGGCGGTTTCCAGGATCTTGGCCAGCGCCTTGGGCGTCAGCGTGCTCTCCGGCATCAGCCAACCGCCGCCGATGGACTCGAGAGCCCGGGCGTTGGCCATCTGGTGGTCGTCGATCGAATTGGGCAACGGCACCATCACCGCGGGGCGACCGGCCGCCGCCAGCTCCATCACTGTGGAGGCGCCGGCGCGGGTGACGAGCAGGTGCGCCTGGCGCAAACGCTGCGGCACGTCCTCGAAGAACGGCTTCAGGTCCACGCTAAGGCCGAGCGCACGATAGGCGTCCTGCGCATTGATCAGGTCATCGGCGCGCGCCTGCTGCGCGATGGCGAGGCGGCTACGCAGATCCTGGGACAGCAGCGCGACGGCGTCCGGCACCGCCTTGCCGAACACGCGGGCGCCGAGCGAGCCGCCCATCACGAACAGGCGCACCGGTCCGCCCGCCTGCGGCGCGGCGTAGGGCGCATCGGCGATGACGGAGATGTCCGGCCGCACGGGATTGCCGGTCACGGTGCGGCGCTCGGCCGGCACGATGTCGGCGAACTTGACCTGGTCGAAGCTCAGCGCCAGGTGCGCGGCGCGCTTGGCGAGGAAGCGGTTGGCGCGGCCCATCACCGCGTTCTGCTCGTGCAGCAGCGTCGGCACATTGCCGCGTTGCGCGGCGGTCAGCGGCGGGATCGACGGATAGCCGCCGAAGCCGACCACCACCGCGGGCTTCAGTTTGCGCAGCAGGCTGCGCGACTGCATGTAGCCGAGACCGAGGCGGGCGAAGTTGCGCAGCCGCGCGACCGGCCCCTTGCCGGCGACGCCGCCGGAGGCGATGCGGTGCACCTTGACCTGCGGCAGCCGGTCGCCGAAGCCGCCGCCGCGTTCGTCGGTGGCGAGATCGACGGCGAGGCCGCGCTTCAGCAGCGCGTGCGCCAGCGCTTCCGCCGGGAACATGTGGCCCCCGGTGCCGCCGGCCGCGAGCAGGATGCGGGGCGCGCTCATGTATCGAGGCTCCCCGGGAAACGCTTGCGGGTGAGCGCGAGCAGCATGCCGACGCCGAGCGCGATCGCGATGATCGACGATCCGCCGTAGGAGATGAAGGGCAGGGTCATGCCCTTGGTGGGCATCAGGTGCAGGCTCGACGCCATGTTGATCACCGCCTGCAGGCCGAAGCCGGTGGCAAGGCCGGTGACGCCGAGCAGCACGAACATGTTGTGCTCGCTGACCATGCGCGAGAGCGCGCGCAGCACGATGAAGGCGAAGCAGGAGACCAGCAGCAGGCAGACGATGAGGCCGAACTCTTCGCCGGCGACGGCGAAGATGAAGTCGGAATGCGCGTCGGGCAGCACCATCTTGACCGAGCCTTCGCCCGGGCCGCGGCCGGTGAGGCCGCCGTTCTGGAACGCCTCCAGCGCGCGGTCGATCTGATAGCTGTCGCCGGTTCCCTTGAGGAACTGGTCCACGCGCTCATGCACGTGATGGAACATGAAATAGGCGCCGACCAGGCCGCCGATCCCGAGGCCGGCGAACAGGATGACCCAGAAGAACGACAAACCAGCGACGAAAAACTGCGCGAACCAGGTGGCGGTGATGACTGCGGTCATGCCGAGGTCGGGCTGCTTCAGCAGCACGAAGATCACCAGGCCGAAGGTCGCGATGGCGATGAGGTTGCCGGGCACCCGCTGCTCGCTCATTTTCAGCGAGAACATCCAGGCGGCGAAGATCGCGAAGGTCGGCTTCAGGAACTCCGAGGGTTGCAGGGAGAACGGCCCGACCGAGATCCAGCGCGTCGCGCCCTTGATCTCGGTGCCGTAGAACAAGGTCAGCACGGTGAGGCCGAGGAACAGCAGGAACAGCAGCACGCCCAAACGGCGCACCTGCTTGGGCGACAGCATGGAGACGCCGACCACCACTGCGAAGGCGGCCGGCAGCATCACATAGTGCTGGCGCACCATGTGCCAGCTGTCGAGGCCGATGCGGGTGGCGACCGCCGGGCTCGCCGCCAGCACCAGGATCGCGCCCATGAACATCAGCGCGCCGACGGTGGCGAGGGTCCAGCGGTCGACCGTCCACCACCACAGCCCGACGACGGAACGGTCGGCGCGCGTGAAATTCGTCATGCCGCCCCCTTTCCGTGCAAGGTCCCGATACGTGTAGACCGCGCTCTGAACTCCTCCCCCAACATGGGGGAGGTCAGGGAGGGGGAAGCCGCGTTTCGGTGGGGGAGAGTCATCGCTCGCTTCCCCCACCCCGGCCCTCCCCCAGCTTGGGGGAGGGGGATTGCGTTGCATTTCCGCCGAGAGCGTTTACGAGGGCGCGGAAGTGATCGCCGCGCGCTTCGAAATTCGGATACTGGTCCCACGACGCGCAGGCGGGCGAGAGCAGCACGGTCGCGCCGGGCTTGCGCTCCTTGCGCGCGTCGGCGCTGGCGGCGGCGACCGCCTTGTCCAGCGTGCCGCACTGCGTGAAGGGCAGCTTGCCGCGCAGCTGCTTGGCGAAGTCGTTGGCGCACTCGCCGATCAGGTAGGCGTGGCGCACGCGCGGATAGAACGGATCGAGCCCGGCGAGGCCGCCTTCCTTGGCGCGGCCGCCGATGATCCAATAGATCGGGTCGTAGCAGACCAGCGCCTTGGCCGCCGCGTCGGCGTTGGTCGCCTTGCTGTCGTTGACGTAGCGCACGCCGCCGATGGTCGCGATTAGTTCCTGGCGATGCGCGAGGCCCGGATAGCTCTTGAGGCCGGCGACGATCGCATCGCGATTGAGCCCCATCGCCTTCGCGGCGATATAGGCCGCCGCGGCGTTCTGCCAGTTGTGGCTGCCGGGCAGTGTGGCGATGGTCTTGAGATCGACGATCGGTTCCGCGTGCGCGCCGGTGCGATCCACCAGCATGCCGTCCAGGGCATCGACACCGCCTTCGACTTCGCGCTCGACCGAGATCGGGATCAGTTTGCGGCCGCGATCCTTCAGCTTGGCGAAGAGATCGCGGCAAGGTTGGTCATCGACGCCAAGGACCCCAATGCTTCCACGACCTTTCGGACGCAGGATCAGAGCCTTGGCGTCGATGTAGCCATCCATCCCGCCGTGACGGGACAGGTGGTCCGGTGTGATGTTGAGCAGGATTGCAACGTCGCAGATCGCTGTCGGCGTGAGCTCCAGTTGGTATGAGCTTAGTTCGAGCACATAAATGCCGTCACCTGGCAGCGGTTCCAATGACAAAGCTGCGGCACCGAGGTTGCCACCAACCTGTACCTGCTTGCCGCCCTGGCGCAGGATGTGCGCGATCAGGGTGGTGGTGGTCGACTTGCCATTGGTGCCGGTGATGCCGACATAACGTTGCCGCGGCATCGCGCGGTACAGCAGCTCGATGTCACCAAGAAGTGGCTTGCCGGCAGCTTTCGCGAGCGCCGCGACCGGATGCGGCGCGGGATGGGTGTGCGGGATGCCAGGGCTCATCACCAGCATCGTGGGCCGCACCCAATTGGACTTGGCGAGATCCACGATCATGCCGGGCGCGACGGCGGCGCGCGCCTGCTCGCTGTCGTCCCACGCCCACACTGTCGCGCCGCTCGCCTCGAGCGCGGCCGCGGTCGCGCTGCCCGTCCGGCCGAGGCCGAGCAGGGCAACGACCTTGCCTGCGACGTCGGGGATGCGGATGGGCTGCGGCACGGGTACGCGTATTCCTTA
>DATEOK010000487.1:0-34881 GCA_035274225.1 Dongiaceae bacterium | reverse complement strand
GCGCCGCGGATGCCGCGTGGCGGGTAGCGGCAGGCGGCGACCGCGGCGCGCGCCTCTTCGGCGGTGTTGACCTGCGGCACCATGACGCCGTGGATGCCGGCATCGAGCGCGCGCTTGATGAAGACCATGTCGTTCCACGGCACGCGCATCAGCCCGGCGCAGTCGGTGCCCTTCATGGCGCGCAGCTGGGCGATGGCGTCGGGCAGGGTGGCCTGGCCGTGCTCATGATCCATCAGGACGAAATCGAGCCCGCTGAGGGCCATTACCTCGGCATTGTCGGGCGAGGTGCTCATGGTCCAGGCGCCGAGCAGCTTCTCTCCGGCCTTCAGGCGGGCTTTCAGTTTGGCGGTCACGCGTCGCACCTTGTCCTGTGATTGCGCGACCTTATCGCCCGGCATGGGGGCGCGTCTACCCGCTCGGCCCGATGAGGCTTTACGGCGGCTGATTTGCTCGGTATGGCTGCTGACCACGATGGCCCGCACCCGACTGCCGTACTGCTCGCCCTATCGCCTGTTCTTGGCGCCCTTGGGGACACCGCGATCCGCATCCGACCGGATCCACGCCGCCTATGCCCGCTTCGCCTGGCGCAGCATGGGGCCGCGGCACCTGGCGCTGACGGTGGCCCTGTGCCTGCTGTGGCCGGTCAATTTCATCGTCATGCTGTGGATGTTCACCCGCCGGATCGGGCCGACGGTCGCGCGCGCGACCGGCAAGCCGGTGTGGCGCCAAGTGCTGGAGCAGCTGTGGCTGGCGTTCCGCCATTCGATCCCGCCGGACAAATATTATGTGTTCGACCTGTTCCGGCCGGAGCGCTTCGCCAACGCGCGGCACTACATCCTGCGCTACGAGCTGAAGGGCGGGTTTCATAACCTGGTGCATTTCCACACCCGCGTGACCATGCGGCGCAGCACCAAGGAATCGCTCAAGGATAAGCTGCTGTTCTTCCGCCGCTGCGAAAAGGCCGGGGTGGCGAGCCCGCGCGTGTTCCAGGTCGCGACCGCCGACGGCGCGTTTACCGGCGAGAGCTATCAGGGCGGGGGCCTGCCGCCGCACGATCTCTTCATCAAGCCGGCGAAGGGCAAGGGCGGGCGCGGTTGCGAGAAGTGGCTGTATCGCGACGGTCGGTATGAGGGCCCCGCCGGACAGCGCCTGAGTGACGCGCAGCTGCGCGCGCACATCCTGGCGCTGGTGGCGAAGCGCGGCCGCTATCTCGTCCAGGAGTGCCTGAAGAACCATCCCGATCTCATGCGCTTCGGCGGTGGGCTGACCTCGCTGCGCATCACCAGCTGCAAGAACGAAAGCGGCGGCTTCGAGGTCACCAATGCTGTACTGAAGATGTCGCTGGCGGCGGGTTCCTCGGTCGACAACTTCCACCAGGGCGGCGCGGTCTGCCGCGTCGATGTCGCGACCGGCGAGGCGGGACCGGCGTGGGACAACTGGATCAAGCGGCCGTGCGTGCTGCACCACACCCATCCCGGCACCGGCGCCGCCATCGCCGGCATGATCCTGCCGTGCTGGCCGGAGACGGTGGCCATGGTGGCGAAGGCAGCGGGCCTGTTCCCCGACCGAATCATGGTTGGCTTCGACGTTGCGATCACCGACCGCGGGCCGGTCATCATCGAAGGCAACGTGCAGCAAGGCTCCGACATGGTCCAGCGCACGCACGATCTGCCGGTCGGGTTGCAGCGCCTCGGCGAACTGCTCGCGTTCCAGGCGAGCGAAGCCTTGGCCACGCGCCCGCCGCGCGCCATGCGCTGGTACGGGCCGCGCGACTATTGGGGCCCGCGTTAAGGAACCAAAACTCCTCACAAGCGTTTTCTCTCAAACGCGTCCGTTGCGATGGCCGCGCCCAGAGTTCTGTGAGGAGAGAGATCGTGCGTACCAAATTTGCCTTTCTGCTACCGCTGTTGATGCTGAGCGTCGGGACGGCGGGATGCTCGGTTTTCCAGGACCAGGAGACGCCGGGCCAGTATGTCGATTCGGCGACGATTTCGACCAAGGTGAAATCGAAGCTCGCATCTGACGGCAGTGCTGCCCTGGCGAGCCAGGTGAAGGTCGAGACCTCGAAGGATGTCGTGCAGCTGAGCGGCTTCGTGCCGACCACGGCCGACCGCACCAAGGCCGAGCAGATCGCCTGGAGCGTCGAAGGCGTGCGCAGCGTGCAGAACGACATCATCGTTCAGCAGTAGACCGGATAAGATCACGAGTGGTCCCGCGCTGAGCGCGGGGTGAGAGCGGCGTAATCGCGCGACGGATGTACTCGTGCGACTTCGCCGCTTTCTCTATTTCTTGAGCAGGACTTCGCCTTCGATCTCGACTGCGATGTTGAAGGGCAGGGCGGCGACGCCGATCGCCGAGCGCGAATGGCGTCCAACGTCCGGTCCGAACACGGCGAGGATGAGGTCCGAAAATCCGTTAATCACCGCCGGGTGCCGGTCGAACGCCGGTGCGCTGTTCACCATGCCGAAGGCCCGCACCCATCCCGCGATGCGATCGAGGTCGCCGAGCTCGCGCTGCAGGCTGCCGAGGATCGAGAGCCCGACCTTGCGCGCCACTTCCTGAGCCTGCTCCGGCGTCACATCGGCGCCGACCTTGCCGAACGGACCGGCGAGCGAGCCGTCGGGGTTCTGCGGCCCGTGGCCGGAGATAGTCACGCGCTCACCGCGCAGGTTGATCCAGGGAAACGGCAGCTTGATCCCGCCCGGCGCCTGCATCGGCGGCGGCAGGGTGAGGCCGAGCTCAGTCAGTCTCGACGTGATGCGTGACATGCCGTGACCTCTCAGACCAGGGCGCTCGAGGCGACGGACTTCACCAAAGCGAACACCTGTTGTCCAGGGCGCAGCTGCAGGCGGCGGGCTGAATCGGCCGTCAGCAGCGCCAGCAGGGGTGCGTCCTCGAGATCGAGCCGCAGCAGGCAGCGGTCGTTCGGACGCTCGGCAAGATTGGTCAGGCGGCATGGCAAGACGTTCTGCACGCTGAGGCCCTCCGGCCGCTGGGTCGCGATCGCGACATCGCGCGCCAGCACCCGCAGACGCACCGGATGGCCCGGCGGGAGATCGATGTGCGACAGCAGAAACTCCGCCGCGCCGATCGCAATGCGCGTGACGCCGCGCGCCTCGTCCTGCCCCGCGACGCGGCCGAGCAGGATTGCGCCGACATCCGGCCGGTCGATCAGCAGCGGCAGGTCGAGCCGGCCGGAAAGCTCGCCCGGAGAGCCCGACGCGGCGACCGTACCGTGGTTGAGCAGCACGAGGTGATCGGCGATGCGCGCGACCTCGTCCATGCTGTGCGTGACGTAGAGCATCGGGATGCCGATCTCGTCGCGCAACCGTTCCAGGAACGGCAGTATCTCCGCCTTGCGCGGATCGTCGAGCGAGGCCAGCGGCTCGTCCAGCAGCAGCAGGCGCGGGTTGGAGAGCAGCGCGCGGCCAATGGCGACACGCTGCTTCTCGCCGCCCGACAGGGTACGTGGACGACGCTCCAGTAGCTTGCCGATGCCGAGCAATGCCACGACATCATCGAAGCTTGCGGCAGTGGCGTGCTCTTTGCGGCGCTTGCGGCCGTATTCGAGATTTGCGCGCACGTTCATATGCGGGAACAAGCGCGCTTCCTGGAACACGAAGCCGACGCGACGGCTCTCGGCGGCGACGTTGATGCCGCGCGTGGAATCGAACAAGGTCTCACCGGCAATCTCAATACGACCGCTGTCGGGCTTCACGAGGCCGGCGATGGCGGCGAGCAGGCAGCTCTTGCCCGCGCCCGACGCACCGAACACGACGGTGGCGCCGCGCGCTTGCGCCTCGAAGCTGGTTGCAAGCCTGAAGCCGCCGAGCTGTTTCGCGATGTCGATCCGGATCAAGCGCGGCTATCCCTGCACAATATGGGCGCGATGGGCGATGCACTCCGACACGAACAGGGCGGTGAGGGCCAGGATGAAGGACACGATCGACAGGCGCGCCGCCGTCTCCTCGGCACCGGGCACCTGCAGCGCGCCATAGATCGCGAGCGGCAGGGTCTGGGTCTCGCCGGGAATGCTGGCGGCGAAGGTGATGACGGCGCCGAACTCGCCGAGCGCCGCCGCGAAAGCGGTCATCGCCGCGGCCGCGATGCCGGGGACCATCAAGGGCAGGGTGACGGACAGGAACCGGTCGACCGGCCCGGCGCCGAGGGTGCGTGCGGCGTCCTCCAATCCGCGGTCGACGGCGCCTGCAGAGAGGCGGATGGCCCGCACCATCAGCGGAAAGGTCATGACGGCGGTGGCCAGCGTCGCGCCCGCCGTGGTGAAGGCGAAGCGCACGCCGAACCAGTCATTGAGCGGCGCGCCGATCGGCCCCTTCACGCCGAACAACAGCAGCAGCACATAGCCGGTGACGACCGGCGGCAGCACGAACGGCAGGTGGATGAAGGCGTCAACGACGCTCTTGCCGAAAAAACGGCGCCTGCCCAGCAGCCATCCGGTGAGGATGGCGATGGGCAGGCTGAACAGGATGCTCTTGAGCGCGACCTCGAGGCTGAGGGCGACGGCCGTCCATTCCTCCGGTGTCAGGGTCAGGAAGCGGCCGTCGTCGTTCAAAGTGTCTTGAATCCGTAGCTTTTGAACAGGGCCTTGCCTTCGTCGCTCAGCAGGAAGTCGAAGAACGCCTTGACCTCCGGCCGGTCATGTCCGGCAACGATGCCCATAGGGTACACGATCGGATCGTGGCTGTCGCCCGGGAAGGTGCCGACGACCTTGACGCCCTTCGCGCTGCGCGCGTCGGTCGCGTAGACGATGCCGAGCGGCGCTTCGCCGCGCTGCACCAGCGCCAGGGCGGCACGCACATTCTCCGCCGGCGCGGTCTGCGCCTCGATCGAATCCCACACGCCGAGCTTGGTCAGCGCTGCCTTGGCATAGGTGCCGGCCGGGACACCCTTCGGATCGCCGATCGCCAGGCGCCCGCCGTTCAGCGCGCCGGCCAGATCGAAGTTCGGGGCGATGGTGACCGCGGCATTGGAATCGGCCGCGCCGACCAGGACCAGGTCGTTGCCGATCGGCCGGCCCACCGTGGCGGTGTCGACCAGGCTCTTGTCGGTCAGGTACTTCATCCACTTCTCGTCCGCCGACGCGAAGATATCGGCGGGCGCGCCGGCCTCGACTTGCTTGGCGATGGCGGAGGAGGAACCGAAGGACAGCACAACCGACCCATGGCCCTTGGCCTGCCACGTCGCCGCCGCGGCTTTCAGCGCGTCGGTCAGCGATGCCGCCGCGAACACCATGACCGGCTGCTCGGCGGCCGCAGCAGCGCCTGCCAAGGTCAGCGTTGCGGCGATGCCAGCAACCAGCGCGCGGCGGGAAAGCGTGATGAAGCCCTGGATCATGACCATCCCCTTGCGGTTGTCTTCGTTGTATACAGATGGATATATCGCGTTGCCGGGGCGGCGGCAAGGCGCAGCCAGCCGGTGCTATTTGGAGGCTTTGACGATGGTGGCGAGGGCCGAGAGGTCGGCCGCGATGGCCTTCTGGGTCTTTTTTTCCATGCTGCGGAAGTGCTTCAGCACCCGCGCGCCAAGCTCGGTCAGGCGCGCGCCGCCGCCATGGGCGCCCCCCTTGTCAGCCGCCACCAAGGCGGTCTGGAACGAGCCGTTCAGTTCCTCCACCAGCAGCCAGGCGCGGCGATAGCTCATCTTGAGCTTGCGGCCTGCCGCGGAGATCGAGCCGGTCTCGGCGATCGCTTCCAGCAGGTCGGCCTTGCCCGGACCGACGGCAATGCCAGGCCCGAGGACGACCCGCAGCCGTGCGCCGGCTCTTGGATGTTTCGGCTTCATGGCTCTCCACCATAGCGCCGCACGGTGGGCGATCAAGCCAGCGGCCGCCGTTTGTGACCGGACGCACAGCGGGTGGGCTGGACAGCATGGGGGGCGTCCACCACAATTATTGCACGGCAACGGTCGGGGGTTGCGTTCATGCTGCGAACGGTCGCGCATTGGATCGGGGCGGGGTTGCTGGTCGGCGTGGCGAGCCTGCCGGCTTTGGCCGCCGCGCAGGAACTGAGCGCGATCGTCGAGGCCGTCTCGCCACCGCGCGAGGACGTGCGCGCCTTCGACATCCTGATGGATGGCACGGTGATCGAGCTGAAGCCCGGCGAAATGCTGAGCCTCGGCTACATGAATTCCTGCGCCCACGAGGAGATCTCCGGCGGCACGGTCACCGTCGGCGCGAAGGAAAGCAAGGTCGAGGGCGGCAACGTCACCCGCACCGTCGTCTCTTGCAACGGATCGGTCGACCCCGACAGCGCCGCCGGCGCCAACGAGGCCGCGGTGGTCGCGATCCGCAGCCTGGGCGACGACGATCCGTCGGTCCGGGTGGTCGAAAGCCTGGAACCCGTGTTCGTGCTCGACGAGGGCGGGATGCCGAGCGATCCCTCGCTGGTCATCCAGCGTCTCGACCAGACCGAGGCGCCGATCCGGGTGTCCCTGTTCGGGCGCACCCTCGATCTCAAGCAGACCGGCATGAAGCTGACACAGGGCGGCGTCTACTCCGCGATCTGCGGCGACCGCAAGGCCGCGTTCAAGATCGCGCCCAACGCCGGTGTCGCTCCGGTCGTCATGCTGCAGCGCGTCGTGCGACTCTGATTCATGAAGACGCGCGTTCGCTTCGCGGCGATCGTCGCGGTCCTGGCACTGCTGATCGGATATGCCACAGAACGATTCCTGACGCTCGGTCTGTCGTTCGATGCATTGCTGACGCTGCGACATGCCGTGTTCGGCGATCGCCATCAAGGGCAATCTGCGGAAGTCGTGGTCGTCAACATCGACGAAGATACCTATTCCGCGTCGGGATTTGCCGACCAGCCATTTGCGTTCTGGGCGCCGCAGTTTGCGACGGTCCTGGATGCTATCGACGCCGCAGGCGCCAAAGTCATCGGCATTGACCTGATCTTCGCGACGACAACGGAGAAGGTGAAGCCCGGCCATGATCGACCGCTTTGGGGTAGTTTGGGTCGGCTTGGGGCGGCGGAACGCGTGGTCTTGGCAGAAGCGGGTTTCGGTGAGAGGTATCTGGGTCCGCATAAGTACTTCGCGGGCCTCGTCGGGTATCAGAAGAATATTCGGTCCGTGAACGTGCCGATCGGCGTCGACGGCATCGTGCGCTATCTGCCGCTATGGCAAGGGAGCAGCGCTACCGGTGCGCCGATCCCCACGTTTTCGCCGACGCTTGCCCAGCGCGCTGGTTTCGATCTTGGAAGCCTGCCGAGCGACATGCGTTCCATGGCGCCCAATTACAGCGATGCCGCGGTTGCGCCGGTCTACGCCTTTCAAGACATCTATCAGTGCGCTGCGGCCGGCGCCGCTGGCATTGACGCTCTCAAGAAGGCTTTTGCCGGCAAGATCGTGCTCCTCGGTGCATCGACTGACGTCGAGGATCGCAAAGTAACCTCAGGGCGCGCCTTCCTCGAAAGCAGCAGCCCACAGACCCTACCTTGTGCCGACAAAGCGCCGCCGAAACCGTCTCAGCAGCAGCACCAATCCGCCTCATCGTCACGACGAACCATTCCCGGCGTCTTCATCCATGCCCAAGCTGTCAACGACCTGCTGCGCGGAGAGGTCGCGCGGCTGTGGCCGATCGGTTTTGGCATGCTGGCCTTTGCGGCCATGGCGTCCGCTGGATCCGCGCTGTCCATTTTTCTGCGTGCGCAGACCGCGAGCCTGCTGCTCGTCGGAACGTTGTTGCTGTGGACTGCGGGCACGGTTGCGTCGGCCTCACTCGACTGGTTCGCGCCGTTGCTGGGCGGCGTCACCGCGGCAGCCGCTGCGTTCCTGATCGGGCTCGGCCTGCGCACCTTTGTGATCGACCGGGAGCGGCGGGTGATGGCGCTGGCACTCTCGCGCTACCTCGACGTGCACCTGGCGCGGAAGCTGATGGAAAGCGAAGAGCCGCCCGAGCTGGGCGGCGAGACGCGCGAGGTGACGATCTGGTTCTCCGACATTGCCGGCTTCAGCACGGTCGCCGAGAAGATGGAGCCCAGGGAGCTGGTGCGCGAGCTGAACGCCCACTTTACGATGCTGGGCGCGGCGATCGAGGTCGAAGGTGGCATCATCGCCCAATATGTCGGGGATGCGGTGGTCGCGATCTTCGGCGCGCTGGTGCCGCTGCCCAACCACGCCGCCGCGGCGATGCGCGCAGCTCTTGCGGCGCAGGACAAGCTCCGCGCCGAGACGGGCAAGGCGGGCGCGTTCAGGATCCGCATCGGCCTCAACACCGGCAGCTGCGTGGTCGGCAATGTTGGTTCAATCAACCGCATCAACTACACGGCGATCGGCGACACCGTGAACGTCGCGGCGCGCCTCGAGGCCGCCAACAAGGAGCTTGGCACCGCGATCCTCGCCAGCGAATCCACGGTGCGGGCCGCCGGCGCTGGGTTCATCTGCCGGCATCTCGGGCCGATCCATGTGAAGGGCCGCGGCGAGGAAGTGGACGTGCACGAGGTGGTCGGACTGCAAGTCTGATCCGTATTCTGTGCTGTTGCATTTCGCGCAGGGCCGCTAGTCTCGCTTCCGTGCAACTGCTGGGATGGGGCCTGATGTTCTTCGCTGCGCGCGTTCTGCCGTACCTGATCCTTCTGCTTGTCGCCGCTACGCCCGCTTCGTGGGCCCAGGGTCTCTCGCCCGACGGGCGCCTCACCGTTAGCGCCGCCGCCAACAGCGAAATCCAGCGCTACGTGCAGCAGGTGTCCGGGCGGTTCGGCGCGCTGGCGGTCTCGCAGGATGGGGCCAAGGCGGTCTCCTACATCTGCCAGTCGCGTCTGTGGAAGAATTGCGATGAGCCGGGGAACGAGGACAGCAACATCGCCATCCCCTCCGGCAAGATCGCACGCGACAAGGCGCTGACCCGCTGCCGCAGCCAAAGTGGGGCGGCCTGTATCCTCGTCTTCATCAACGACGACCAGCAGCGCGACTTCGCGGTCCAGCCCTAGGTTGGACCGTGAACGCCGTCACAGTCAGGTGTGGGCGCGGCTTGCATTCCGAAGCCGGTCCGCCGAAATAAGGTGGCGCTGCACGCGCTCGATTCGGAGGGGATCAATGCTTGTTGGATTGAAGAAAGTCGTGGCGGCCATTGGCATGGCCGGGTTGGTCCTCGCCGCCGTTGCGCCGGCGCAGGCGGCTGAGGCCGGGCTCCAGCCCGACGGCACCATCATCGTCGGTCCAGGCGCCGCCAAGGTGATCGGCGACTACCTGGCGAAGGTGTCCGGGCGCTTCGGCGCGCTCGCGATCTCGCGCGACGGCCAGTCGGCGGCCTACTACATCTGCCAGTCGCGGCTGTGGAAAAACTGCGACGACTACAGCCTGGAAGACAGCTTCATCTCCATCCCGTCCGGCCATTTGGCGGCGGACCTGGCGGAGCGACGCTGCCGCGGCTACGCCGGGGGCAGCGGCGGCTGCGTGGTGCTGTTCGTCAACGAGACCTGGAAGTACCAGTTCACCCTGGCCCAGTGATCCGGAGCGATCGGAAAATCCTCTTGCAGCAATCGAAAGCAGTCATATAGTTAATTGATTTTACAGCAAGATTTGAGGATTGTTGCAGCTGATCCCGCATGTTAGCTTGCGCGCCATGCGGAAAGCGCGCCTGGACAAGGTCCGGGGAATGATGCTTTCCCATATGGGATGAGCGAGCAGCAGCAAGGGATCACCATGAACGCGAAGTGGGCGCCGGACAGCTGGCGGACCAAGCCGGTGTCGCAGGTTCCGGACTATCCGGACGCGGCCAAACTCCAATCGGTGGAAGAGCGCCTGAAGAGCTATCCGCCGCTGGTGTTTGCGGGCGAGGCGCGACGGCTCCAGGAAGCGCTGGGCAATGTGGCGGAAGGCAAGGCCTTCCTGCTGCAGGGCGGCGACTGCGCCGAAAGCTTCGCGGAATTCTCCGCCAACAACATCCGCGACACCTTCCGCGTTCTCCTTCAGATGGCTGTCGTGTTGACCTTCGGCGCCGCCTTGCCGGTGGTGAAGGTCGGCCGCATCGCCGGCCAGTTCGCCAAGCCGCGCTCCGCCCCGACCGAGAGCATCGGTGGCGTCGAGTTGCCGTCCTATCGCGGCGACATCGTCAACGGCATGGACTTCAACGCCGAAGCACGGGTTCCGGACCCCGAGCGCCTGGTGCAGAGCTACAACCAGTCGGCCGCGACCCTCAACCTGCTGCGCGCCTTCGCCCAGGGCGGTTTCGCCGATCTGCACAAGGTGCATCGCTGGAACCTGGAGTTCGTCGCGGACTCGCCGGCTGGCGAGCGCTACCAGGAGCTGGCGAGCCGCCTTTCCGAGACGCTGGAGTTCATGGCGGCCTGCGGCCTCACCTCCGAGACGGTGCCGCAGATCCGCGAGACCGAGTTCTACACCAGCCACGAGGCGCTGCTGCTGCACTACGAGCAGGCGCTGACCCGCGTCGACAGCCTGACCGGCAAGTGGTACGGCTGCTCGGCCCACCTGCTGTGGATCGGCGATCGCACCCGCAACCTTGACGGCGCGCATGTCGAATACATGAAGGGCGTCCAGAACCCGATCGGCCTCAAATGCGGGCCGAGCCTGGAGCCGGACGACTTGTTGCGCCTGATCGATGCCTTGAACCCGCAGAACATCCCCGGCCGCCTGACCCTGATCGC
Organism: Dongiaceae bacterium; assembly: GCA_035274225.1. Classification (GTDB taxonomy): domain Bacteria; phylum Pseudomonadota; class Alphaproteobacteria; order Dongiales; family Dongiaceae; genus Dongia_A. Next base: position 24,253 of record DATEOK010000487.1, on the reverse strand, counting down.
CCGCATGGGCCACGAGAAGGTCGAGGCGAAGCTGCCGGCACTGGTGCGCGCGGTGAAGCGCCATGGCGCCAAGGTGGTGTGGTCGAGCGATCCGATGCACGGCAACACCATCAAGTCGGCGACCGGCTACAAGACCCGGCCGTTCGACCGCATCCTCACCGAGGTGAAGAGCTTCTTCGCGGTGCATCGTGCCGAAGGCACCCATGCCGGCGGCGTGCATTTCGAGATGACGGGCCAGGACGTGACCGAGTGCATCGGCGGCGCCAAGGCCGTCACCGAGGACAGCCTCGCTGACCGCTATCACACCCATTGCGACCCGCGCCTCAATGCCAGCCAGTCGCTGGAGCTCGCCTTCCTGATCGCCGAGCAGCTGAAGGCCGAGCGCAACGGACAAGGGAACCGCATTGCCGAAGCATCCTGATCATCTGCGTCCGGTCGAGGCGCCGGCCGGGAACGGCCACGAGCCGGGCCCGGCGGCCGGGCCGGATCCGGATTCGGTCGAGCAATGGACCGACCTCTACTTCCTGAAGACCAAGGCGGTGGTGGAGAAGTTCGGCGATGCGCAGGTGACCTACGCGGTCTTCATGCGCCGCCCGGTCATCTCCGCGCCGCGCCTCGCCATCGACTGGTTGAAGTCGATGGCCGAGCAGCGCGGGACCGAGTTCAAGATCGACCTGCGCTATGACGAAGGCCGCTGGGTCGGCGCCGGCGAACCGCTGATGTACATTTCCGGCTCGCTGGTCCATCTCTCCGACCTCGAGACCATCCTGCTGCAGAAGCTGGGCCCGGCCTGCGTCGCGGCGTTCAATGCCTTCACCATGTGTTCCGATCTGCCGCGCGTCGCTTTTTTGGCGATGGATGCGCGCCACTGCGCCGGGCTGGAGATGGCGGAGATCATGGCCTATGCCGCCAGCGTCGGCTCCAACCGCGCGCGCCGCAAGGTCAGCGCCGTCGGCTTCATCGGCAACGCGACGCATGCCACAGCGCACTATTTCGGCCAGGAGCAGGCGATGGGCACGATGCCCCATGCCCTCATCGGCTATGCCGGCTCCACCCTGCGCGCGGCCGAGATGTTCCATGAGACCTTCCCCGAGCAGCCGATGACCGTGCTGGTCGACTATTTCGGCCGCGAGGTCACGGACGGGCTGACCGTGGCGCGCCGCTTTGCGCACCTCGCCTCGCAAGGCAAGCTGGCGGTACGCATCGACACGCCGGGCAGCCGCTTCATCGAGGGGCTCGATCCCTCGGCCTCCTACGCCGTGCTGGACCGCAACGTGCCGGATGCCATCCGCGGCTACCGCAACGAGACCGAGTTGCGCCACCTGGTTGGCGCCGGCGTCTCCGCTGCCGCGGTCTGGCACCTGCGCGAGGCGCTCAACCGCGAGGGCTTCCAGAAGGTGAAGATCGTCGCCTCGTCCGGCTTCGATCCCGCCAAGTGCAAGGTCATGGCCGAAGCCAACGCGCCGATCGACATCGTCGGTACCGGCTCCTTCCTGCCGCAGCGCTGGACCGAGACCTACGCCACCGCCGACATCATCGAATACAACGGCGTGAAGCGCGTGAAGATCGGCCGCGAGTTCCTGTTTAGGAAGTAGGCTCCACCACCCGCACCTTCTTTCCGTCATGGCAAGGCCTGGCCTTGCCATCCACAAGTTTCGTTGGGCGCGATCAAGTCATTGCAGGCAAACTCGTGGATCCCAAGGCCAGGCCTTGGGATGACGGAGAGTGGTGAGTCTGCCGGTGCACAAACGTTCAAGAATACGGAGGCTCCCCTTTTCCATATTGCGACGGAAAGGGAGGACCCAGCCATGTCGAACGTCACCGACGAGTTCAACGCCATCACCGAGCATTTCTCGCCGCGCGTGATCGCGAGCGCCAACGGCCAATATTTCAAGCTCGCCAAGTTCAAGGGCGAGTTCCCGTTTCACAGCCACGCCGACGAGGACGAGTTCTTCCTGGTGCATCGCGGCGAATTCACCATGTGCTATCGCGACCGCGAGGTGGTGCTGAAGGCCGGCGACTTCCATGTCGTGCCGCGCGGTGTCGAGCATCGGCCGCGTGCAACCGAAGAGGCATGGGTGATGTTCGTCGAGCCGGCCGCCACCAGGCACACCGGCGACGCGGAGACGGAGTTCACCAAGTCGATCGAGCAGCAGATCGCACATCTTCGGCCGTGATCCGCGAGACCACTCTGTCTCAAATCTTTGCCGTGCGCGCGGACTCCGCACACCGTTTGACGCGCTTAACTATGCACCTTAATCAGTACTGCAATATTATAGTAAAGATGGTAGACCTTTTGGCCTAGTTCTTGAGAATGAATAGCAATACTCGATAAAACGCTTCAGTATCCGCCACAAACGTCACTAATATTCGGTAAAGCTCTAGGAAAACGGGTTGGTTATTCAAATTCCAACCGCCGCGGGACGCGGGAGCTTCGCGCTTAAGTGGTAATCAAAGTGGGGGATATGATGGCGACCGCACCGAAACTGGAATTTGGCGAATTCACCCGCAGCAAGCGCGTGCTGCACGCCTCGCAGCGGCAGCATCAGCGCGCGGCGAAGTCGCTGCCGCTCGGCGTTTCCGACACCTACCGCTACTGGGGCGATGACGCGACGATCTACATGAAGCGCGGCAAGGGCGCGTTGCTGTGGGATCTCGACGGCAATCGCTATCTCGACTTCCGCCTGGGCTGGGGTCCGATCATCCTCGGTTACGGCGACGAGCGCGTCGACCGCGCGGCGCGGCGCGGCATCGAGGTCGGCGGCATCGCAGCGCTGGCGACCGAGCTGGAGGCGTCGGTCGCCGAGCTGATGATCGAGATGGTGCCGTCGGTCGAGAAGGTGCGCTTCGCCAATTCCGGCTCGGAAGCGGTGGCGACCGCGCTGCGAGTTGCGCGCGGCTATTCCGGCCGCGACGGCTTCGTGATGGTGGAAGGCGCATTCCACGGCATGTTCGATCCGGTGCTGTGGCGCACCCAGATGGAGACCTGGGATCCCGCGTCCGGCACTGCGCCGGAGGTGGTGCCGTTCGGCCGGGGCATCCCCAAGGCCCATCGCGACTTGGTCGGCGTGGTGCCGATCAACGACGCCGACGCGCTCGAGGACCTGTTCAAGCGCGAGCGCGACCGGATCGGCGCGTTCCTGATGGAGCCGATCCTCGGCAACTGCTGCTCGATCGCATCGCGCCAGCGCTACCTGCACGACGTGCGGCTGCTGTGCGACAAGTACGGCATCGTGCTGATCTTCGACGAGGTGAAGACCGGCTTCCGCGTGGCGTGCGGCGGGGCGCAAGAACTCTACAGCGTCCGCCCCGACCTCAGCACCTTCGCCAAGTCGATGGGCAACGGCTACCCGATCGCGGCGCTGGGCGGCTCGGCCGAAGTCATGAAGGTGATCTCCGGCTTCGACGGCGTCATGCATGGCGGCACCTTCACCGGCCATCCGGTCAGCCTCGCCGCCGCCGAAGAGACGCTGCGCATCCTGCGCGACACCGATGCGCTGCTGCGGATCGAGGCCTGGGGCCACGCGCTGCAGTCGGAGCTGGGCGCGGTGTTCCGCGCGGCGGAGCTGCCGCACGTCTTCACCGGCCACCCGTCGATGTTCGGCATCATGTTCCGCGACAGCCTGCCGGAGAGCTACCGCGACTGGGCGACCTCGAACCACGATCTCTACGATGCGATGGTGCGGGCGCTGCCGGATTACGGCCTGCTGCCGGAGCCGGATTCGCGCGAGCCTTGGTTCGTGTGCGAGGCGCATGCCGAGTTCGATCCCGCCGACATCGCCGGCGCGGTCGCCGAGGTCATCGCAACGTTGGAGCGGTAAGCTTCCACACCAGCACGGCGCTGATCGTCAGGAGGATTGCCGCCGCGACCGACGGCAGCAGGAACGTGCCGGTGAGGTCGTGCACCCAGCCGGCGAAGATCGGGCCGATGATCTGGCCAAGGCCGAACGACGCGGTCATCAGGCCGATGATGCGCGAGGCGGCGCCGGCGGCGAGGCGCCGCGCGCCGACCAGGCCCATGACCGTGATGCCGATGGTGGTGCTGCCGAGCAGGATCGACGCAAGGAGAGCGCCGGCGGGTGCGATCCACAGCACGCTCGCCAGCACGCCGAGCGCCAGCACGACGCTGGCAACGGCGTAGGCCTCTCCTGTGCCGAAGCGCCGGCCGACCCTGGTCCACAGCGGCACCGACGGCACGGCAGCGAGGCCGACGATCAGCCAGACATAGGGCTCGAGCGGCATGATCGCCGGGTTGGTCCGCACCAGCTGGACCAGGAACGTCGCGGTGATGACATAGCCGAAGCCGAACAGCCCGTAGGCGATGATCAGCGCCGCGAGCGCGCCGCCGAGCGTGGTGCCGTTGCTGCCGCCGCTGGACGCTGCAGTCGGCGGGCGAGGCGGAATGAGGAACGCGACGGCCGCCAGCGCCAGGACCGAGAGGGCGGCGCAAGCCAGCCATTGCCACTGCCAGGGGACTTCCTGCGCTGCGAGCTGCGCGACCAGCACCGCCGAGATTGCGATACCGGCGCCGACTCCCGCGAACTGATGCCCGGCCATGTGGCCGCGCCCGGTCTCCGACAATCGATCCAGCACCAGCGACGAGGTGAACACCAATGCGAAGGCGCTGGCGAAGCCGCCGAGGAAACGCAACAGCAGGAACAGATAGAGCGAGGAGCCCGCAGCCATCGCGCCGGTGGTGAGTGCGCTTACCAACAGCGCGCACAGCATCCAGTCGCGCCGGCGCGGTGCGAAGACCGAAGCAGCCGCAACGAGCGCGCCGATGAGGTAACCGGCGAAGTTGGCGGAGGCGATTAGCCCGGCTTGGCTGGCGCTGAGATGCAGCGCCGCCACCATCTCCGGCAGGATCGGCGTGTAGGCGAAGCGCCCGATCCCCATCGCGGACGCCAGCGCGACGGCGCCGCCGAAGGCGAGGGAGATAGGGCGGGTCGATTGAAGGGAACGAGTGCTATTCAAGAGTCTGTCCTCTCTCCCGTCATTGCCGGGCTTGACCCGGCAATCCAAGTTGGTGCGGAGCGTCCGAAGAGAACTTGGGTCACCGGGTCTCGCCGCTTCGCGTCGGCCCGGTAATGACGTTTATGGATGTTGGTGGAAACTCTCTCCGATCAATTCGTCGGCGGCTTGGCGTAGGGCACTTCGACCCAGACGTAGCCTTGCTCGTTGCTGCCAGGCTTTCGCGAATATTCCAGGATCCAGGAGCGGCCGGTCTGGGTGTCGAACATCATGTTGATCTTGGGGTCGCCCTTGACGAGGTCGCGGTCGGCTTGGTCCAGCACGATCAGCACGAAGCGCTGGCTGAGCGGCGCGGCGACTGGCGTCGGCGAGACGGTGTAGGTGCTGTCCTGCGCGGTCGCCGGACCTGTCAGCGCTGTCAATGCCAACAGCGCCAATACGTATCGAGACATCAAATCCCTCCAACGCAGCGGTAAATCCCGTTGCCGCCCCAAACCTTGATAGGGAAACATGGCGGGCATGCCTTGGCAAATGCGTGGAATGAGGGCCAAGCATGCACGCAAGACAGGTTTGCAGTGAGGCCGAATGCCCCATAATCTTGGACCAGTAAGACTTTACCTTCACGGATCATGACCCACGAACTCAAGATCGCGCTGGCACAGCTCAACCCGACCGTCGGCGACGTCGCCGGCAATCTCGCCCTGTTGCGCAAGGCACGCGCCACTGCCGCCAGCAAGGGGGCCGACCTGGTGCTGACCACCGAGTTGGTGATGTCGGGCTACCCGCCCGAGGACCTGGTGCTGAAGCCGGCGTTCCAGGCGGCCTGCCGCGCCGCGCTCGAGGAACTCGCCGGCGACACCAAGGACGGCGGCCCGGCGATGCTGGTCGGCTCGCCCTGGGTCGAGGGCGACAAGCTGCACAACGGGCTGTTCCTACTGGCCGAAGGCAAGATCGCCGCCAGCCGCTTCAAATACGAGCTGCCGAACTACGGCGTGTTCGACGAGAAGCGCGTGTTCCAACCGGGGCCGCTGCAGGGGCCGGTCAGCTTCAAGGGCGTGCGCCTCGGCCTGCCGATCTGCGAGGACATCTGGTTCGACAACGTGACCGACTGCCTCGCCGAATCCGGCGCGGAGATCCTGCTGGTGCCGAACGGCAGCCCGTTCGAGATCGACAAGATGGACGTGCGCATGAACGTCGCGGTCGCCCGCCAGACCGAGACGCAGCTGCCGCTGGTCTATGTGAACCAGGTTGGTGGTCAGGATGAGCTGGTGTTCGACGGCGGCTCGTTCGTGCTGGATCGTGGGCAGCAGATCAAGGCGCAGCTGCCGATGTTCCGCGAGGCGATCGAGCTGACGCACTGGCGCCGCACCAACGAGGGCTGGAGCTGCGATCCCGCGACCATCACGCCTGAAGCGTCCCTGCTGGAGACGACCTACCAGGCGATGGTGCTGGGCTTGAAGGACTACGTGAACAAGAACCGCTTCCCCGGCGTGATCCTCGGTCTTTCCGGCGGCATCGATTCCGCGATCACCGCCGCGGTCGCGGTCGATGCGCTCGGCGCCGACAAGGTTCGCGCGGTGATGATGCCGTCGCCCTACACCAGCCGCGACTCTCTCGAAGACGCCGAAGCCTGTGCCAAGATGCTCGGCATCTCCTACGAGGTGGTGTCGATCGAGCCGGCGATGAAGGCGTTCGCCGCGATGCTGGAGAAGAGCTTCGCCGGCCGCAACGCCGACACCGCCGAGGAGAATATCCAGAGCCGCGCCCGCGGCCTGACGCTGATGGCGCTGTCCAACAAATTCGGCCACATGTTGGTGACCACCGGCAACAAGTCGGAGATGTCGGTCGGCTATGCCACGCTCTATGGCGACATGTGCGGCGGCTATTCGGTGCTCAAGGACATCTACAAGATGACCGTGTTCGAGCTCAGCCGCTGGCGCAACGCCAACCATCCACTGGGTGCGCTCGGACCCAAGGGCCGGGTGATGCCCGAGCGGGTCATCACCAAGCCGCCCTCCGCCGAGCTGAAACCCAACCAGACCGACCAGGACTCGCTGCCGCCCTATGACGTGCTGGACGGCATCCTGGAATGCCTGGTGGAGGGCGAAATGACGGTGGACGAGATTGCCGCCAAAGGCTATGACCGGGCGACGGTTGTCCGGGTCTGGCGCATGCTGGACCTGGCGGAATACAAGCGCCGGCAGGCGCCGCCGGGGGTCAAGATCTCGTCCAGGGCCTTCGGTCGCGACCGGCGCTACCCGATCACCAACGGCTTCAAGGCCAAGGGTTGATGATGGAGTTGAGTGGTCAAGATGGCTGTACGCGTTCGCTTCGCCCCGTCGCCGACGGGAAGGCTGCACGTCGGCAATATCTACATCGCCCTGCATAACTGGCTCTACGCCAGGAAGGCAGGCGGCGAGTTCCTGCTGCGCCTCGACGACACCGACCGGGAACGCTCCACCGAAGACTTCGCGAACGGGATCAAGGCCGATCTGGAATGGCTCGGCCTCAGCTGGAATCTGTTCGACCGCCAGTCGGTCCGCCTGGCCATCTATGACGCCGCCGCCGACAAGCTGCGCGCCGCCGGCCGGCTCTATCCCTGCTACGAGACCGCCGAGGAGCTGAGCCTCAAGCGCAAGGTCCAGCTGGGCCAGGGCCGGCCGCCGATCTACGACCGCGCCGCGCTGAAGCTGACCGACGCCGATCGCGCCAAGCTGGAAGCCGAGGGCGTGAAGCCGCATTGGCGCTTCAAGCTGGAGCCGCGCGACGTCGCCTGGGCGGATCTGGTGCGCGGTTCCCAGCATGTCGACGAGACCAGCCAGTCCGACCCGGTGCTGGTGCGCGAGAACGGCAGCTACCTCTACACCTTCACCTCGGTGGTGGACGATATCGCGTTCGGCATCACGCAAGTGATCCGCGGCAGCGACCACGTCACCAACACCGCGACACAGATCCAGATCTTCGAGGCCCTCGGCGCGAAGGCGCCGTCTTTCGCGCATCTGCCGTTGCTGATCGATGCCGCGGGCGAGGGACTGTCAAAGCGGCTTGGCTCGCTCTCGATCGGCCAGATGCGCGAAAGTGGATTGGAGCCGATGGCGATCAACGCCTACCTGGCGCGGATCGGAACGGGTGATCCGGTGGCGCCGGTGCGCGCGCTGGATGAGCTGTTGCCGGCGCACGACCTCGCCAAGTTTGGCAAGTCGTCGCCGCGCTTCGATCCGGAAGAATTGAATCACTTGAATGCACGGCTGCTGCATCATCTGCCGTTCGAGGAGGCGCGTAAGCATCTCGCCGCCATCGGCCTCGGCGATGTCGATGCGGCGGTATGGGACGCGGCGCGCGCCAATGTCGAGAAGGTCGAGGATGTGGCGCTGTGGCAGTCGGTGGTGAAAGGGCCGGTAACGCCCGCGATCGCCGACGCTGCGTTTGCCGCAAAGGCGGCGGAGCTGCTGCCGCCGGAACCGTGGAGCACCGAGACCTGGAGCGCCTGGACCAACGCGGTCAAAAACGCCACCGGCCGCAAGGGCAAGGAGCTGTTCATGCCTTTGCGCCAGGCGCTGACCGCGTCGGACCATGGGCCCGAGCTGAAACTGCTGCTGCCGCTGATCGGCCGCGACCGCGCGCTGAAACGCCTGAAGGGAGAGACGGCGTGACCATCCACCTCTACAACACCCTCACGCGCGAGAAGGAGGCGTTCGCGCCGATCGATCCGAAGAACGTGCGCATGTATGTCTGCGGCCCGACGGTCTACGACTACGCGCACATCGGCAACGCCCGTCCGGTGGTGGTATTCGATACGCTGTTCCGCTTGCTGCGTCACACCTATGGCGCAGAGCACGTCACCTATGTGCGCAACATCACCGACATCGAAGACAAGATCATGGATGCGGCGAAGGCGAACGGCGAGAGCATCGCTGCGCTGACGACGCGCACCACCCAGTTCTATCACGACGACATGGGCGCCCTGAACGCGATGTCGCCGACCCAGGAGCCCCGCGCGACCGAGTTCGTGCCGCAGATGATCGCGATCATGGAGACGCTGGTCGCCAAGGGCTTTGCCTATGCGGCAGAAGGCCATGTGCTGTTCAACGTGCCGGCGATGGAGGACTATGGTCAGCTGTCGCGCCGCTCGCTCGACGACATGATTGCCGGCGCGCGGGTCGAAGTCGCGCCCTACAAGAAGCATCCAGCGGACTTCGTGCTGTGGAAGCCGAGCACGGCGGACCAGCCGGGCTGGGATTCGCCCTGGGGCCGCGGCCGGCCGGGTTGGCACATCGAATGCTCCGCGATGTCGAGCGCGCTGCTGGGCGAGGTGTTCGACATCCATGGCGGCGGCATCGACCTTATCTTCCCGCACCACGAGAACGAGATCGCGCAGAGCCGTTGCGCGCATGGCACGCCGGTGATGGCGAAGACCTGGATGCACAACGGCTTCGTGCAGGTGAACGGGCAGAAGATGTCGAAGTCGCTCGGCAATTACTTCACCGTGCACGAGCTGCTGGCGGAAGGCCACCGCGGCGAAGCGATTCGCTTGGCGCTGTTGTCCTCGCACTACCGCCAGCCGACCGACATCACGCGCGACGGCATCAGGGAGGCGAAGGCGCAGCTCGACCGCTTCTACGGCGCGTTGCAGAAGCATGCCGACGTGGCGGCGAGCCCCGAGCCGTCGAGCCATCTGCTGGCGGCGCTGGCGGACGATCTCAACACGCCGCTGGCCCTGGCCGACATGCACGAGGCGCTGTCGCGCCTCAACAAGGCGAACGATGTCCGTGCCGCCAAGGCGGCGCTGCTGGGCGCGGGCCGCCTGCTGGGCCTGCTGCAGCAGAACCCAACCGCCTGGCTGCAAGCGACCGATGGCGTCGATGCCGCCGAGATCGAGCGCCAGATCGAGGCCCGCAAGCAGGCGCGCAAGGCAAAGAACTTCGCGGAGGCCGACCGCATCCGCCAGGACCTGGCGGCCAAGGGCATCATCCTGGAAGACGGCCCGCAGGGCACGACGTGGAAGCGAGCCTAGTTGCCCGCAATGATGCCAGTGCCGCGGGAGCTAAGGTGCCAGCAGCGCGATCATGATGACGGGGCCGTTGGTCGCATGCATGATGGCCGCGAACCTGGAGTATGCCCGCATGAACGACGCCGCCAATAATCCGCAGCCGGTCGACGCCGCCCTGGTGCCGCGCTTCGGCGCCATTCCGACCTTCATGCGGCTACCGCATGTGCCGGATCCGGCGAAGCTCGACATCGCGCTGATCGGCGTGCCCTGGGACGGCGGGACGACCAACCGCGCCGGCGCGCGCCATGGCCCGCGCGAGATCCGCAACATGTCGAGCTTCATGCGCAAGGTGCACCACGTCAGCCGGATCGCGCCGTACGACCTGGCGCGCATTGCCGACCTGGGCGACGCGCCGGTTAATCCGATCGACCTGATGGACACCCTGGCGCGGGTCGAGAAATTCTATGCCAAGATCCACGCGGCGGGCGCGCTGCCGCTGTCCGCCGGCGGCGATCATCTCATCACGCTGCCGATCTATCGCGCGATCGCGAAGGGGCGGCCGGTCGGCATGGTGCATTTCGACGCGCACTCCGACACCAACGACCGCTATTTCGGCGACAACAAATACACCCACGGCACGCCGTTCCGCCGCGCAGTGGAAGAGGGCCTGCTCGACCCCAAGCGCACGGTGCAGATCGGCATCCGCGGCTCGATCTATTCGTCCGACGACATGAGCTTCGCCGAGAGCTCCGGCATGCGCGTCATCTACATGGAGGAGTTCGTCAAGCTCGGCACCGCGAAGGTGATCGAGATCACGCGGCGCGTCGCTGGCGACGGTCCGACCTATGTCAGCTTTGACGTCGACGGCCTCGACCCGGTCTATGCGCCCGGCACCGGCACGCCGGAGATCGGCGGCATGACCACGCGCGAGGCGCAGGAGGTGGTGCGCGGCCTGCAGGGATTGAACCTGGTCGGTGGCGACGTGGTCGAGGTTTCGCCTCCGTTCGATCCCAGCGGCAACACCGCCTTGGTCGGCGCGACCTTCATGTTCGAGATCATGTGCTTGCTGGCGGATGCGGTGGCGCGGAGGCGCAGCCGCGGCTGAAAATGTGTTTCAAATCCGCGCATTCGTTGTAATCGTTCGAGACCGACGGGTTTTTCCCTCATTCGTACCACCTAGACTTCTGCATACATTGAAGTGCCGGGGTTGAAGGCGCAGCTTTTTTGCGGTCGCGACCTTTGGCTCGGGAAATCATGCAGGTCTGCATCAAGCAACCGGAACAGAGTGCGCATGCCTTCAGCACATCTGAGGAGCTGCTGCACAACGCGACTGGCGGCGTGGCCCAGGTCTTCCGCTATTGGGACCGGGCGCGCGGCGCGCGCGTGATGCCGTCGCCATCCGAGATCGATTTCGTCGAGTTGCGGCCTTGGCTGGCGGGCATTCTCGTCATCGAGGTCGCCGGCGGCGAGGGTCGTGAACTCATCTATCGCATCGTCGGGGAGCGGGGGGTTCGTTTGCGCGGTTATGACCCCACCGGCATGACCGTCTCAAAGGCCGCGTTTGGCCGGTCCGTGGCTCATGTCCTCGCCAACTACAACGTCGTGATCGACCTCCGGATCCCGCTCTATGGCTGGTACAACGACGAGGTGGCCGAGGGCAGGCGGGTCGGGAGCGGCACACTGCTTCTTCCGCTGTCCAGCGACGGCCAGAAGGTTGACCGGGTCCTGGTCTATATCGAGGACGCGGCCGCCTACGATTGGGCCTGGGCCAGGTAGCCCTGACCTTGCTGCATGGCTGCCCCAGCTACCGCGCTGCAGCATATTAAGGCGCAATAAAATTACCAATACAGGCCCGGGCTGATAACAAGATCCGCCCTATCATCGGCCGAATGGCGATTACATATCCAATCCCACTAGGTCTGCAGGTTTGGCGTTTCGCACATGCGAAAACGCACCTTGTCCGATCGGTTAAATTTCCCCAAATACCGCGTCAACAGCACACACCAATCCAGCAAAAGCTATCGGTGATCGGACATGTTGTGGGAGAGCGTAGCCCGCCCCAACTCGGCAAGTGCGCGTACCTGGGAGCGGTCGGATTCGTTGCAATCTTTGGAGCGCTGCGGCCCGAAGGCCGTCGCTCTTTACCAATATTGGAATGCCCGGCGCGGCATCCGGCCGATGCCGACCCGCGCCGACATCGATCCGTTGGAGATGCGGCAGTGGCTGCCGCGGCTCAGCCTAGTCGACGTGAGCCCCGACGGCCGGAGCTTCACTTATCGCCTGATCGGCACCCAGATGGTGGACCTGCTGGGCGTCAATCCGACCGGCCGCTCGGTCGAGACGGCATGGCCGGAAGAAATGGCTGGCACAGTGATCGAGGGCTACCGCACGGTGGTGGAGACCCGCAAGCCGATGTTCTGCCAGCAGATCAACGGCTGGATGGAAGACCAGAAGCCGGCCGCCTGGGCCATGCGCCTGCCGCTGTCTTCGGACGGCGAGGAGGTCGACATGATCCTGGCGTATCTCAGCGACAACATCGGCATGCTGAGCCAGCTCTAGACTTTTCGCTCGGTCAGCACCAACCGCACCGCCAATCCCACGAACACCAACGCCGAGATGCGATTGAGCCAGCGGCCGAAACTGGCCGAGCTGCCAAGCGCGCGGGCGGCGGCGCTGGCGGAGCAGGCGACGATCGCGTTCACGCTGGTGCCGCCGACATTGAAGATCGCGCCCAACAGCAGGATCTGCACCGCGGCATTGCCCTGCGCCGGATCGACGAACTGCGGCAGGAAAGCGAGAATGAACAGCGCCACCTTGGGATTGAGCAGGTTGGTCAGCGCGCCTTCGCCGAACACCCGCCACAGGCTGGTGCGCGCTAGGGTATGATCGACCGCCACGTCGCCATTGCCGGCCCGGATCGCCTTCCAGGCGAGGTAGAGCAGATAGGCCGCGCCGGCATATTTCACGGCCAGGAATGCGGTCTCGGAATGCTGCAGGATCGCCGACACGCCGAGCGCCGCCAGCACGCTGTGGACGACACTGCCGGCGGAGATGCCAAGACTGGCGGCGATGCCGGCGGCCCGGCCCTGGGTCGCGCTGCGTGCAATCACATAGGTCATGTCGGCGCCGGGGGTGAGGTTGAGGGCAAGGGCGGCCGCCAGGAACGGCAGCAGTTGGGCTAAATCCAGCATGGCTCCCCGTGGGGTCGGTTGGTTGACCCTCTTGGGGCCGATGTGCTGAATAGCCCAGCCGACGAGGCGGGAAAAGTGCCCCAGGGAAATAATGGCCGATAGCAAGCGCGTCTATTTGTTCGACAGCACCCTGCGCGACGGCGCCCAGACCCAGGGCGTCGATTTCAGCGCGGACGACAAGGCGGCAATTGCCCAGGCGCTGGACCGGATCGGCATCGACTATGTCGAGGGCGGCTGGCCGGGCGCCAACCCGACCGACGACGCCTTCTTTTCCCAGCCGCCGACCCTGAAGCGAGCGAAGCTGGTGGCATTCGGCATGACCCGCCGGCCGGGCCGCAGCGCCGCCAACGATCCCGGCCTCAGTGCCCTGCTGAACGCCAAGGTCCAGGCGGTCTGCATGGTCGGCAAATCCTGGGACTTCCACGTCGACGTCGCCCTTGGCATCACCAAGGACGAGAACATTGAGATGATCGCCGAGAGCATCATCCATGCGAAGACCCGCATGGCCGAGGTGATGTTCGACGCCGAGCATTTCTTCGACGGCTACAAGGCCGATCCCGCCTTCGCCCTGCAGTGCATCGAGGCGGCCTACACCGCCGGCGCGCGCTGGATCGTGCTGTGCGACACCAACGGCGGCACGCTGCCGCACGAGATCGAGCGCATCGTCGGTGAAGCAACGAACAAGGTGCCCGGCACCCATCTCGGCATCCACTGCCACAACGACACCGAGAACGCGGTGGCCAACTCGCTGGCCGCAGTGCGCGCCGGCGTGCGGCAGGTGCAGGGCACTTTGAATGGTCTCGGCGAGCGCTGTGGCAATGCCAACCTGGTGTCGCTGATCCCCAGCCTGATGCTGAAGACCGATTTCACGGTCGGGCTCAGCGACAAGGATCTCGGCCAGCTGACCCATCTCTCGCGCCTGCTCGACGAGCGGCTGAACCGTGCGCCCAGCCGCCACGCCGCCTATGTCGGCGACAGCGCCTTTGCCCACAAGGGCGGGCTGCATGTCTCGGCGGTGGAGAAGGATCCGCGCACCTACGAGCACATCGAGCCGGCCAAGGTCGGCAACCGCCGCCACATCGTGGTCTCCGACCAGTCCGGCCGCGCCAACATCCTGGCGCGCTTCCGCGAGATCGGGCTCGAGGTCGACGCCAGCGATCCCAAGGTCGCGACCCTCGTCGAGCAGGTGAAAGCGCGCGAGTTCGACGGCTATGCCTATGACGGCGCGGAAGCCAGCTTCGAATTGCTGGCGCGCCGAGCCATCGGCGGCCTGCCTGGTTTCTTTACGCTGTCGCGCTTCCGCGTCATGGACGAGCGGCGCTGGAACGCGCGCGGCGAGCTGGTGACCGAATCCGAGGCGACGGTGAATGTCGAGGTGCGCGGCGATGCGACCATGACCGTCGCGGTCGGCAACGGCCCGGTGAACGCGCTCGACACCGCTTTGCGCAAGGCGCTGATGCCGCACTATCCGCAGCTCGACGACATGCGGCTGGTCGACTTCAAGGTGCGCATCCTGACGCCGCAGGCCGGCACCGAAGCCATCACCCGCGTCATGATCGAGAGCGCCGACAAGACCGGCGAGCGCTGGAGCACCGTCGGTGTCAGCGGCAACATCATCGACGCCTCGTACGAGGCGCTGAACGACGCGATCACCTGGAAGCTGCTCAAGTCGCGTGGCAACTGATCCGGCACAGACGCCAGCGGCGCCCGCCATCATCCTGGTGACGCCGCAGCTGGGCGAGAATATCGGCGCCGCCGCCCGCGCCATGCTGAACTGCGGCCTGACCGACCTGCGCCTGGTGGCGCCGCGCGACGGCTGGCCCAATTTCGCGGCCGACCGTGCTGCCGTCGGCGCGCTGGAGCTGATGCCGCCAGTGCGGGTGTTCGACACGCTGGGCGAGGCGATCGCCGACCTCACCATGGTCTACGCCACCACCGCGCGCGACCGGCAGATGGTGAAGCCGATCGTCACGGCACGTCAGGCCGCGATCGAGGCACGCGAACACCTTGCGGCCGGCGGCAAGGTCGGGTTCCTCTTCGGGCCGGAGCGCACGGGTTTGCTGAGCGATGACATCAGCCTTGCCAACAAGCTCGTCACCGTGCCGCTCAATCCCGCCTTCACCTCGCTCAATCTCGGCCAGGCAGTGCTGCTGCTCGGCTACGAGTGGTTCCAGTCCGCTGACGAGACGCCGGCCACGCAGCTGCCCATGAACGGCACGCTGCCGGCGACCCAGGCGGAATTGCAGAACTTCTTCGCGCACCTGGAGCGCGAGCTCGACGACTGCGGCTTCCTGCGCAATCTGGAAGCGCGTCCCAGCATGATCCGCAACCTGCGCAGCATGTGGCAGCGCGCCGAGTTGACCGAACAGGAAGTGCGCACTCTGCATGGCATGATCAAGGAACTGACCACCCTGCGCGTATCCCGGCGGAAGAAATGACCGACGTGTTGCGCGCTGCCATCTATCAATACGAGTGTCGGGACGAACCTCCGGCCGAGCGTCTCCAGCGCCTGGATCGGATGCTGGATGCACACGGAAGCGTGCTCGACTTGGTCATCTGTCCCGAGCTCTTCCTCTCCGGATATAATGTCGGTGACAAGATCCGGCAGCTGGCCGAACCGCAGGGCGGTCCGTTCGCGCAGGCCGCAGCCATGCTCGCCAAGAAGCATGGCACGGCGCTGGTCTATGGCTATCCGGAACAAGCCGGCGCCGTCATCTACAATGCGGCTGCGTGCATCGACCGCGATGGCCGCGCCGTTGCGCATCACCGCAAGCTCCGGCTGCCGAATGCGTTCGAGAAAAGCTACTTCGTCCCAGGAGATGCCTTCACGGTGTTCCAGTTGCATGGCTGGAGCATCGCCATCCTTGTCTGCTACGACGTGGAATTTCCGGAGGCGGTCCGCGCCTGCGCGGCGCGGGGAGCGCAGCTGGTGGTCGCGCCGACAGCGCTCAAGACGGAATGGGCCTTCGTCGCCAGAAGCATGATTCCGACCCGCGCGTTCGAGAACCGCTTCTTTGTCGCTTATGCTAACTATTGCGGCAGTGAAGATGCATTCGAGTATCTGGGCGAGAGCTGCTTCGCCGGCCCACATGGCCGCGTGATTGCCGGCGGCGCCAGGAGGCGCTTGTCACGGCCGAGTTGGACGCCGCTGACATCACGACCGCGAGGCAGGCGCTGACCTATCTGGATGATAGCGAGCGGTTCGACAAACTCGCGCGCGACTAAGCGAGATCGAAGTCTTCGGGCTCGAGGCTGTCGAAATCCTCGATGACCACCAGCATGTCGATGCGCTGGCCGTCCGAGGACAGCGGCCAGAGGCCGGCATAGAGATCGCACAGCGCGCCGAAGCGCGAGGTCATCCAATCGCGCGCAAAGACCGGCCGGCGATGCCGCGCGACGAACTCCATCTCGCGCAGATAATCTTCCTTGCGGCCGCGGTCGAAGGTGTTGGCCTCGTGCAGGTATTTCCATTTGCCCTTGGGCCGGAACTCGTCGATGCGGGTGCCGCGCAGCCGGACACTGACCCGGAACGGGTCGTAGTGGACGTTGAGCAGGATGATGTTGGGCAGGATGGATTTGAAGTCCGCGGGATCGATGTCGGCGCGCGTCGGCAATCGGCCGCCCCGCACCTTCCCATGCCAATAGGCATCGAACCGCGCGATGCAGGAAGAGGTGACGCCGGCCAGCGGGATATCGAACTCGTAGTCGTGCCGCGGCAGCGCCAGGGTTCCGCTGCCGGCGCGCTGGAACTTGATGATCTTGCCTTCCCAGTCTTGGTACATGGCGTTCCCCGGTGCCGTGCCCTGGTTGCGGATCACGTAAGTCTATTCAATCTTGTGTCGATTTGCCCCGGCACGTCCATATGGCAGAGGGCATACGGAGCAGCGCAAAAGTATAGCGAAAGATGAAGACCTCTACCGCCGCGTATGAGGAGAGGCCTACTTGAAGTCGAAATCGTCGATCGACAGGCCCGCGAAATCCTCAATCACGACCAGCATGTCGACCAGGGAACCATCGGTGGCGAGGGGCCAGATGCCGGCGTAGATCTCGCGCACCGCGCCGAAGCGGGTGGTCATCCAATCGCGGGCGAAGGCAGGGCGCTTGCTGGTGGCGACGAACTTCATCTCCGCCACATAGTCGTCGCGGCGGCCGGGGTCGAAGGTGGTGCCCTCATCGAGATACTTGGTGGTCTTTTCGATCGGGCGGAATTGCTCGGCCCTGGTGCCGCGCAGGCGGACGCGGCAGCGGAACGGCTCCCATTCGACGTTGAGCAGGACCAGGTCCGGCAGCAGCGGCACGATCTCCGCGGGGTCGATATCCTCGCGCGCAGGCAGGCGGCCATCCTTGGCCTTGCCGCGCCAATAGGCATCAAATCCCTTGATTGGCGCAGACTCGACCTCGGACAATTGGATGTCGAAGGCGTACGTCGGCTGAGCGCTCGAGGCGTCGGACTCGGATTCCGGTGGCGTGTCCGCGTTCATGGTTGATCACTGAATTGGGCGTAAAGTTTTGGCCGCAAACGGCGCGGTCTGCAACTGCCCAAAATCAGAATAGCACGAGTCGTGGTTAATGCGCGCGTAGGACCGCTGAGGGTTTCATATCAGCCGGACGCAGCTTCATGTAATCCTCGACCGCAATGCACAGATCGACGGTGCGGCCATCGCTGGCCAGCGGCCAGATGCCGGTCTGGAACGGGTGGCGCGCGCCGAATTGCCCCACCATCCAGTCGAAACTGAACACCGGCCGGCCGTCGGTCGCTGCCATCTGATACTGCCGGACATAGGCGGCCGTGCTCCACACGTCATTGGACGCAAACTCATCGAGGTAGCGTCCGGTGAGGTTGCCGCAGAACTCCGCGACTCTGGTGCCGCACAGACGATAGCGCACGCGGAACGGATCGCGTTCGATATCGGTCAGGATGACGTTCGGTAGAATGCGCTTAAAGTTCGCCGGATCGATGTCGGCGCGCTTCGGCAGCCGGCCGGCGCCGCAGATCTGCAGCCAGTGACGGTGGAACTGCTGGACCATGTCGGAGCTGATCTCCGACAATGCCAGGTCGAACCTGCTCTCCGCCTCGTAGGGATTGATCATGTTCATCATAATGATCCGCAAGAAGCGCCGGCGTTTTCATAAGGCGCGCTCATGAAAGCAAGGTGACCCGAAATCACCAACAAAACTTGAATCACGCGGTAGCGTAATGACGCGTCGCGCGTGTGGACAGAACGGTCCCGGCCGTTCGAGCGGGCCGCGCGGCTCGCGCTTCTGTCAGCCGGATCAACGCGATAAGCCTGACGATGCAGCGCGACGCAACGATCGCCGGACATTGCGGCAACGTGCTCCCACATTGGTCTTGCATCGTCAGGCCTAAGCCCAATGGATGACCGCGCTCTGGGCTTGCGCGTTGTGGCTATTGGACCGCCACACTGGTCTTGGCGAAGGTCTCGACACTCATGGCGCCGCCCTCGATGGCGGCATCGGCACTGGCCTCTGCATCGGCTTCGGCATCGCCCTCGATCCTGACGGTGGTCTTGGCGACGGTGTCGGTCCGCGTCACCCCGGGCGTGTCGAGCGCCTTGGCTTTGGCCGTCGCCTTCGCCATCGCCATGTCGCCATCCTCATCCTTCGCCAAGCTCTTGGAGCGCGAGATGCTCATGGTCATGTGCGGTGTCGCGATGGTCTTGGTGAAGGATTTGGAGCGGGCCGCGGAGTCGTCGGCGGTTGCGGCGACGTCGCCGCTGGCGGCGTCCGTCGCTTGATCAGATTCGGCATCGATGTCGTCACTGGCATCGATGTCATCACTGGCGGCAACCTCGGAGTCCTCGTTCGCATCCTCCGCTGTCGGCTCGGCAGCGTCGGCCTGCATATCCGCATCGGCCGCGTGTGGCTTCGCCGTGTCGGCAGCCTCCGCCGCCTTTGGGCTGGTCTCGTCCGCTTGCGCCGACATCGGGCCGAGAACCAGTGCGAGCGCCGTCGCCGTCATCGCGAGTGGATGTTTGAAGTATGCGTTCATCTTGCTCTCCGTGCTGCATGCGCGCGAGGCCCACTGCGACATACAGCCGAGCAAGCGAAATGTTCCGATGAGGCATGCCCATCGGAGAACTCAGCTTGGAAAGTTTGCAAAGCTGAACGCAGAATGAACGAGGCGTTCAGCTACGCCGCGCTGCGCTCCAGCGCGAATGCGCCGGATGCCTTGCCGCGGCGCGGCGTGCGGCCGCGCTCCGCCGTCGGCGTGCGGCCATAGAGCTCGGTATAGCGCCGCGTGAAGTGCGAGATCGAGGCGAAGCCGGTGGCGATCGCGATCTCGGTCACGCTCAGCGTCGAATATTGCAGCAGGTGACGCGCACGCTGCAGCCGCGCCTTCAGGAAATACTGCGTCGGCGTCATGCCGAGATGGCGGCGGAACAATCGCTGCAGTTGGCGCTGGCTGACGCCTGATTGCGCGGCGATGCCGTCGAGATCCTCGCCCTCGGTCATGCGCCGGCGCATCGCCGCGACGGTGTGCGCGATCGCGCTGGCGCCGCGCTGGCCGCTGAAGTCGAGCTCGCTCAGCTGCCGCTCGCCAGCCTCGCGCGGGCGCGCATGGTTAAGGCGGTCGGCGACGATGCGCGCCAGCCGCTCGCCTGCGGCATCGGCGATCAGGCGCAGCGTGAAGTCGAGCGTGGCGTCGCGGCCGGCGCAGGTGGCGATGCGCTCCTCGATCACGTACAGCTTGTCGGCGATGTCGAGATGGGGCGCGTGTTCGGCCAGCGCATCGGCCAGCGACCAGTGCGCCGCGCAGGGCCGCGTATTCAACAGCCCGGCCTCCGCCAGCAGGGCGCAGGCGGCGCCGATGCCGGCGATGCGAGTGCCGATCGCATAGCGGCGGCAGAGCAAAGCGGAGAGGGCCGGCTTCGCCAAGTCCGGCGCGCCATAGGCGAAGAGCACGAACAGGTGGCGGTGGTCAGCGGCCTGCGCCGTTCGCGTGACCGCCACCGACAAGCCGCCGGCGGAAGGAACAGGTGCGCCGTCCAGGCTCGCCAGGTGCCAGTCGAACTGCCTCTCGCACAGCACGCGGTTGGCGCAGTCGAAGGCCTCGGTCAAAGCCGAGAGTTCGTTGAGCTCGAAGCCGGGCAGCAACAGGATCTGGCAGGCGATGATGCCATCCGGCCCGTGGGCGAGGAAATGGGGCGCGGCGCGGCCGATGGCTCGCTCGCGGGGGAGGCAAGCATCGCCGAACTTGCGTCGACCTCCGACACTGCTGCTGCCGCGCGCGTCCGGTTCAGCCGTCCGACCCGCGTTCGATGTCGCATCGAGCATGCCCAGCCCCCAATCCGGCGTTCCCGGTGCAGGAACCGGCCGATGGCGGGAATTTGACCAGCTTCGGCGCCGGGCATGAACGCTCAAAAATCTCAGCGACGCCTTGCGCCGAACTCATGCAAACCCGCAGAGCGGTGTCAGAAGGCGGGCAGGGGCGGCGCCGGCGGAAAATCCAGCTTCAGGCCGGCGGCGTGGCTGACCGAGGCGGCCGCGAGGTGGAGCCCGACGTGGAGGATGACATCGGTGATGTCGGCGTGCGAGAGGCCGGCCTGCCGGACCGCGGCGAGATCGGCCTCGGCCAGCTCGCCGCGATTGATCACCAGCTTTCCGGCCAGGAACAACAGGGCGGTCTGCCGGTCACTATCGCCACAGCCCTCGCGCGCCGCGCTGACCTGGACCTTCGTCAGTCCTGCCTTCTCCGCCGAGCGGCCCTGGACGGAAAGCCAATAGGGGCTGCCGCTGCGTTGCGCCACCGCGAGCCCGATCAGGCAGCGCTCGGCTTCGGACAACCGGCTCTGCGCCAACCCTTGGTGCAGGCCAAGATAGCCGGCCAGCGCGGCCGGCGAGCGGCCCAGGGCGCGGAGCAGGCTTGGGCCGTGTCCGGCTTTATCGGTCTTGTCCCTGATTGACATGCGAGCCTCGGCAAGTGGTTCCTGGTCATTTGATGCCGAGGGGGTGCGGGGCGTTCCCTACAGTTCCGAGAGCGCCTGGTCGATCGCGGCGATGGTCATGTCCGCCTGTGCGGTGCTGAAGCAGATGGGTGGGCGCAGCTTCAGGACGTTGCCGTGCGGCCCCTCGGTCGCGGTGAGGACGCCGAGGTCGCGCATCCGGTTCACCACGCGCTTGGTCTCGGGCGCGGCCGGATCGAGCGTCTTGCGGTCGCGGACCAGCTCCAGGCCGACCAGCAATCCGTGGCCGCGCACGTCGCCGATCAGCGTGTGCTTGTCCGCCAGCTGGCGCAGGCCCTGCCGGAAGTGGTTGCCGACCGTGCGCGCATTCTCCTGCAGGCCATCGCGCGCGAGCACGTCGAGCACGGCCATGCCGGCGGCGCAGGACACGTTGTTGCCGCCGAAGGTCGAGAAGAAGATGCCCTGGTCGACCAAGGTCTGGATGATCTCCGGCCGCGTGATGACTGCGCCCAGCGGATGACCGTTGCCGATCGGCTTGCCCATGCAAACGATGTCAGGCGTCACGCCGTGCAGTTCGAAGCCCCACATGGCATCGCCTTGCCGGCCGAAACCGGTCTGCACCTCGTCGGCGATGGCGAGGCCGCCAGCCTTGCGCACGCGCTCGTAGACGCCCTGCATCCAGCCCATCGGCGCATCGAGCACGCCGTTGGTGAGCAGGCCGGCGTCGGCGATGAACAGCGCCGGCTTGTGGCCGCCTTCGGCGAGTGACTGGATCGCGCGGTCGGCATCGGCGGCATAGCGCGCGGCGATGTCGTTGCTGCCGCGGCGATACCGGCCGCGGTAGTCGTCGGGCCCAATCAGCATGCGCACGTGCGGCTTCAGATGCTCCGGCCCGCGGAACTCCGGCGATAGCGCTTCCACAGCCTCTGTCCAGCCGTGATAGGCGCATTCCATGACCAGCGCGCCGGTGTGGCCGGTGTAGGCCTTGGCCAGGCGCGTCGCGAGATCGACCGCCTCGCTGCCGGAATTGACGAACATGCATGCGGTGAGGCCGGAGCCGGCCGGCATCGTCGCGGAAAGCCGCTCGGCGTAATCCAGCACCTCGTCGAACAGGTAGCGCGTGTTGGTGTTGAGGATGGCGGCCTGGCGCGCGATTGCCTCGACCACGTGCGGATGGCAATGGCCGACATGGGGCACGTTGTTGTAGACGTCGAGATAACGCCGCCCAGTCACATCGTACAGCCACGCACCTTCGCCGCGCACCATGTGCAGCGGCTTGTCGTAGAACATGTAGGTCTGCGGCCCCATCACGCGACGGCGCCGCGCCAGCATCGCGCTGCGGTCGGCATCGACCTCGCTCTCGGGAATGCGTGGCAGAACGATGGACCGTGTCGGCTCGATCACACGCTGAAAGGCGGCAGTCGCCTTGTCACGCCCGATTTCTTCCAGCGCGTGCAACGCATCGCGGCACGGCACCGCATAGACTTCGACATAACTCGGATCATCGGTGATCTGCTGCCGTCGGGTGGCTAGCACGGCGAGGGTGAGTGCTTGCCGCACCTGGATCAGATCGAACAATTGAGCAATGTCCGCCGCTGTCATCGGCAAGTGCGCGTGATAGCCGGCCACCAGCTCCGCGATGGCCTCGATCGGCCGGTCGGTTTCCATCGCCGCCTCGGACCCGGAATTCGCCAGCTCAAGCACCAGCGGGCCATGCACCATGTCGCCAAAATCGATCAGGCCGGTAATGCGTTGAGGCTGCTGCTCATCGACCAACAGATTGTGGAAATTGACGTCGTTGTGGATGATCTGCGCGCGCAGGCTGCTCAACCTCGGCAAGCAGTCTGTAGCAAAGCGGTCGATGACATGCTCGGCTGCCGCGCGATCCGCCTTGTCATCGAGCAAAGCTAGCTGCGGCCGCAGCCGTGGCGTATGGCGCGCATCCCAGACGATTTCGCGCCCGGCTGCCGGATGGAAATAGCCCGCCAACGCGACGTCCACGCGCGCGGCAAAACTGCCAACTTCGCGCAGCGGCGCTGGTCTCGGCTTTGCTTCCATCAGCGGTATGCCGGGCAGATAGTCCAGCATCCATACCGCATGGCGCCGGCCGGACGCATCGATTGTGTGGCAAAGCTGGACGCCATTCTTGTTGTGGATCACGCGGGGCAGAGCGAGCGTCGGGTCTTCGCGCGCGATCCAGTTCAGCGCCTGGATCTGGAAGTCGAGCGTCGCGTCGTCCTCGTCCGGATGAACGAGCTTCAGCACATGCTCGTGCCCGTCCTTGGCCTTCAGATGAAAGACGCGGTCACGTTCCGAATAGAATTCCTTCGCATTCGCCGCGACGCCGTAGAAATCGCGCGCGAGGCGCTCGGCGTCAGCGGTCGTGAAGACAGGCCGCGTGACGTCTAGGAACTTCACGTCATTGTCATGGTTCATAATTGTTGGCGGCCTTCCATTGTCTCGAGAGCGAGAGGATCGCCGGGAACGGCGCGCGCGATCAACGTGCGGGAGCAGAACGGTGTCGCGCGTGGCGGAAGGGTTACAATTTATCCAACAATAGAAGTTCGGGCTCGGTCGGACGTTGAACGAGCCGGCTCGCCTAGTCAACCCCGCTCGGTCAGTCGCGCCGCGCGTAGCGCGCACAGGCCTGCTTCAGCAGATCGTGCGGGATCGCGTGAACGGTGCGCCCTTGCCAGCCGGTCATGGTCTCGGCCGCGATCATGGCGTTCCAGATCGCTTCCTCAGTCGCTTCGGCGGCGGCCTGGAACAGCGGCGTGCATTCGTCCATGCCGAGCATGCGCAAGTTGGTCATCGGCGATTTTATCGGCACGGCGTTGCCGGTCGAAAAGGCAAGGAAGATGTCGCCAGACGAATTCGATCCGAAGCCGCCGACCCAGGCGAGGCCAGTGGTCGCGCGCCGTGCCAGGCGCTGGCACTGGATCGGGAGCAGCGGCGCATCGGTCGCCAGGATCACGATGATGGAGCCCTGATCGGTCTTCGGCTTGATGTTGCGCTCGGGCACCGGCACCACGTCGTCGGTGATCTCCAGCCCGACCGGCGCATGGCCGCAGCGCAGCATGTTGCGCATGCCATAGTTCGCCTGCACCAGCGCGCCGACGGTCCAGCCGCCTCGATCGGCGGGCAGCCGGCGCGAGGCTGTGCCCGTCCCGCCCTTG
>DATEOK010000486.1:0-17298 GCA_035274225.1 Dongiaceae bacterium | reverse complement strand
CTTCCGCCATAGACTGCCACCGGGAACGAGCAGCAATCGCCGGCCGCGTAGATGTCCGGATCGGAGCTACGCAGCTGCGCATCGACCGCGATTCCGTTCTCGATCGCCAGTCCCGCCTTCTGCGCCACATCGGTCACCGGGACCGCGCCGATGCCGATGACCAGCAGGTCCGCCGCGACGGTGCTGCCGTCCGCCAGGGCGATCTCGATGCCCGATGCGGTTTCGTGCAGCGCCAGCACAGCCTTGCCGCAGGCGAGGAAGACGCCCTCGCGGCGGTGGCGCGCATCGACCACCTGGGCGATCGCCTCCGGCACGCCACGCGTCAGGATGCGCGGCAGCGCCTCGATGACCGTGACGCCGGCGCCGCGCTTGCGCGCGCTGGCCGCGATCTCCAGGCCGATGAAGCCGCCACCGAGGATCGCGACATGCCTGCCGGCCTTCAGCGCACCACGGATCCGCAGTGCGTCGTCGTGCGTGCGCAAATAGGCGCACCGGGCACTGTCTGCGCCGGGTAGGGGCAGCTTGCGTGGCACGGCTCCGGTTGCGAGCAGGAGCTTGTTGTAGGACAAGGTCTTGCCGTCGGCCAGCGCCACGCGTCGCGCCGCGCGGTCGATGGAAATCGCACTGGTTCCGGTGACACACTCGATGCGGTGACTGGCGAAATGCTCGCGGTCGCCGACGAACTTGGGCGCCGGCTCCGCTTCCGAAACCATCGCGTCTTTCGATAGCGGCGGGCGCTCATAGGGGAGGTGCGGCTCGTTGCCGACCAGCGTCACCGGTCCATCATAGCCACGCTCGCGCAGCGTCAGCGCCGCACGCGCGCCGCATTCTCCGGCGCCGACGATGAGCATGCCGGCGGTCATTGGGCTCAGCCGAGCTGGACGAGGACCTTGCCGGCCTCGACCTTCACCGGATAGGTCTTCAGGTTGATGCAGACCGGCGCGCCCATGGCCTCGCCGGTCTGGTAGTTGAAGCGCCCGTTATGCTTCGGGCACTCGATGATCTCATCCATCACCAACCCGTCCGCCAGGTGCACCTGCTCATGGGTGCACAGGCCGTCGGTCGCGAAATAGCGATCGTCCGGGCTGCGGTAGATGGCGAAGGTGCGCCCGCCGTGGTCGAAGCGGATGACATCCTCTTCATCGATGTCGTCTGCCGTGCACGCCTCGACCCAGTTGTTGCTCATGTGCCTTGTTCCCAGAGAGTGATGTTCATTCCGCCGGCGCCGCAACGGCTTGCGCCATCGGCTGATAGGGTTTCGCCGAGCCCGGCAGCTCCGGCTGGATGGTCCACGTCGGATCCTTCAGCTGCCGCAGGAACGCCCCGATGATGTCTCGATAGGCGACGATGGTATTGGGATATGGCTTCGGCAGGTCCGGTCCCATCACCGCATGCAGCTTTGGCAGCGCGTGATACGGCACCATCGGGAAGATGTGGTGCTCGACGTGATAGTTCATGTTCCAATAGACGTAGCGGAAGATCGGATTCATGTAGACCGTCCGCGAATTCAGCCGGTGGTCGAGCACGTCCTCCGCCAATCCGGCATGCTGCGTCAGGCCGAAATAAACGCCAAGCCACGTCCCATACATCAGGGGCAGGACGCCGAAATACATCAGCGGCAGCCACGATCCGAAATAGAGCGCGAGGATGAAAGGCAAAGCATGCAGCACCAGGAACAGGCGTGCCGTCCAGTAGACCTTGTTCCACTCCGATTCCGGCACAAAGGTCTTTTCCTCGTTGGTCAGTCGGCCGGTGGCGTGGATGGCGAATTTCTGCAGCGTCTTCGGCACCGTCGTGACGCCGAAGAAGTAGAGGAAAATCTGGAACAGGTTAGGCGGGCGCGTTGCCACGATCTCCGGATCGCGTCCGACGATGATGGTGTTGGTGTGGTGCCGCGTGTGGCTCCATTTCCAGATCACCGGCTCGCGCATGATCATGAATGACGCGATGTGGTAGACGACGTCGTTCATCCAGCGCGTCTTGAACGCCGTGCCGTGGCCGCATTCATGCCAGCGGCTGTCGCTCGAGGAGCCGTAGAGCACGCCGTAGCAGAGGAAGAACGGCACGCACCACCAGGTGCCCCAGAAGTAATATCCGCCGTAGCCGAAGGCAGCGAACAGCACGAACCACAGGATGGTGTCGCGGATGGCGGGGCCATCGCTGCGCTGCATCAGCTCTTTCATCTGCTTGCGCGGGATGTCGGTGCGGTACCACTCGCCGGTGGCCAATCCCTTTGCCACCGCTTTTTCCGATTCCGCCCCGATCAGGCTGTAATCGCGCATCGGCATGGTCGTCATCTCTCCAGAAATGCCGGCTCAACGGCCCGTAATCTAACAAAAAAGCACCGTCACGGTACGCGGCCTGATGGGTTTTGATCAGGATGAGCCGGGTACGCCCGAGACCAGTCGGCACTTCACGCGCCGCCGGAATCTTCCGCTTGCGAAAATGAAACAATTATTCTATTTTCTGTCAAGAACGGAATTTGTAATCTCATTGCGATTGCGCTGCCCGCAACCGGGACGGACCATCACGACCTGCGAACACGCGCGCACCGCGAACAAGATTCCCCGCAAAGAAGGGGAGCATCCGGCGAAACGGGGTGCCACCGGACACCCCCTGTGGAGGAGAGACTGGAAATGAGGAAGATCCTGTACGCAGCGGCCATGACGGTGCTGATGGCGAGCCCGGCGCTGGCCGAGAATATCGGCGTGTCGATGGCCAAGTTCGACGACAACTTCCTGACCGTGCTGCGCAACGGCATGCAGGAATACGCCTCGGGCAAGAGCGGCGTGAACCTGCAGGTCGAGGACGCGCAGAACGACGTCGCGAAGCAGCTCAGCCAGATTCAGAATTTCATCGCCCAGGGTGTTGACGCGATCATCGTCAACCCGGTCGACACCGACGCCACCCCGGCGATGACCAAGCTGGCGGTCGCGGCCGGCGTGCCGCTCGTCTATGTCAACCGCATGCCGTCCGACAATCCGCTGCCGGCCAAGGTCTCGTTCGTCGGTTCCAACGAGGTCGATTCCGGCACGCTCGAGATGCAGGAAGTCTGCAAGATCATGAGCGGCAAGGGCAACATCCTGGTGCTGATGGGCGAACTCTCCAACCAGGCCGCACGCCAGCGCACCCAGGATGTCCACGACGTGATCGCCAAGCCGGAATGTGCCGGCATCAAGATCGTGGAAGAGCAGACCGGCAACTGGGACCGCACCCAGGGCACCGACCTGATGACCAACTGGATCAGCTCCGGCGTGCAGTTCGACGCGGTGGTGTCGAACAACGACGAGATGGCGATCGGCGCCATCCAGGCGCTGAAGGCGGCCGGCGTCGACATGAGCAAGGTCATCGTGGCCGGCGTCGATGCGACGCAGGACGCGTTGGCCGCCATGAAGGCCGGCGACCTCGACGTCACCGTGTTCCAGAACGCGGCGGCGCAGGGCTCCGGCGCGGTCGACACCGCGCTGAAGCTGGCCAAGGGCGACAGCGTGGAATCCATGGTCTGGATCCCGTTCGAACTGGTCACGCCCGCGAATATGGAACAGTATCTGTCCAAGAACTAAGCCGTTGAGGCCGGACAGGGGCGCGCCTTGCATGGCGCGCCCCGATCCGTTTCGCCCTTCGAGATCGCGGGGAGTATCAGCGGGATGACCACGACCGCCGCCGCAGTCGATCGCAGTGCCGCCGCAGCCACCGCCGGAGCGCTTCTGGAAGTCGCCGGCGTGCGCAAGGAGTTTCCGGGCGTGCTGGCGCTCGACGATGTCTCGTTCCGCCTGAAGGCCGGCACAGTGCACGCCCTGATGGGCGAGAATGGCGCCGGCAAGTCGACCTTGATGAAGATCATCGCCGGCATCTATCAGCCGGACTCCGGCAGCTTCCGTCTGCGCGGGCAGGATATCCGCCTGCAATCGCCGCTGGATGCACTGGAGAACGGCATTGCTATGATCCATCAGGAGCTGAACCTGATGCCCTTCATGACCGTGGCGGAGAATATCTGGATCCGCCGCGAGCCGAAGACCAGGCTCGGCTTCGTCGACCATGCCGCGCTGCACCGCAAGACCGCCGCCCTGTTCGAGAAGCTCAAGATCAACATCGATCCCGAGATCGAGGTGCGCGAGCTGTCCGTCGCCAGCCGGCAGATGGTCGAGATCGCCAAGGCGGTCTCCTACCAGTCCGACGTGCTGATCATGGACGAGCCGACCTCCGCGCTGACCGAGCGCGAGGTCTCGCACCTGTTCGAGATCATCCGCGACCTGCAGGCGCAGGGCAAAGGCATCGTCTACATCACCCACAAGATGAACGAGCTGTTCGAGATCGCCGACGAGGTCTCGGTGTTCCGTGACGGTCGCTACATCGGCACCCGCGCCGCGTCCGAGGTGACGCGCGACGACATCATCCGCATGATGGTCGGGCGCGAGATCACGCAGATGTTCCCCAAGGAGACGGTGCCAATCGGCGACGTGCGCCTGTCGGTGCGCAACCTGACCCTGAAGGGCGTGTTCCACGACGTCTCGTTCGACGTGCGTGCGGGCGAGATCATCGGCTTCGCCGGCCTGGTCGGCTCAGGCCGCAGCAACGTGGCGGAGACCTTGTTCGGCGTGACGCCGGCGACCTCCGGCGAGATCTTCATCAACGGCAAGAAGGCCGCCATCGCGACGCCGGCCGACGCCATGAAGCACGGCATGGCCTTCCTGACCGAGGACCGCAAGGAGACCGGCTGCTTCCTCATCCTCGACGTGCTCGAGAACATGCAGATCGCGATCCTCAACCAGGGTTTCTCCCGGGCCGGTTTCGTCGCCGAACGCGAGGTCGAGAAGAACTGCGAGCAGATGAGGAACGCGCTGCGGGTCAAGACACCGGACCTGCATGAGCGGGTGGAGAACCTCTCCGGCGGCAATCAGCAAAAGGTGCTGATCGGCCGCTGGCTGCTGACGCATCCGAAGATCCTGATCCTCGACGAGCCGACGCGCGGCATCGATGTCGGCGCCAAGGCGGAGATCCACAAGCTGATCACGCGCCTCGCCGGCGAAGGCGTCGCCGTCATCATGATCTCCTCGGAGATGCCGGAGGTATTGGGCATGAGCGACCGGATCATGGTCATGCATGAGGGGCGCGTGACCGGTTTCCTGGACCGCACGGAAGCGGACCAGGTCAAGATCATGGAACTGGCGGCGCACTAACGCCGCTCGAGAGAAGAGACTGGGAGCGGACCGATGGCGACTGAACACGCGACCAAGGCGACGGCGAGCGAAGCACCGCGCCGGCGCAGGCTGCCGCCGGAAGCCAACATCTTCTTCGTGCTGATCGGCATCGCCTTGTTCTTCGAGATCGTCGGCTGGCTGTTGGTCGGACAGAGCTTCCTGTTCAACAGCCAGCGGCTGACGGTAATGATCCTGCAGGTCGCGGTCATCGGCATCATCGCGGTCGGCGTGACCCAGGTCATCATCACCGGCGGCGTCGATCTGTCCTCGGGGTCGGTGGTCGGCGTGACTGCCATGATCGCCGCCAGCTTCGCCCAGAACTCCGACTATGCCCGCGCCGTCTATCCCAGCCTGACCGACCTTCCGGTGATCTTTCCGATCGCCGTCGGCCTGCTGGTCGGCCTCGTCGCCGGCCTCATCAACGGCAGCCTGATCGCCTACACCGGGATCCCGCCATTCATCGCCACCCTCGGCATGATGGTGGCGGCGCGCGGCGTCGCCAAGTGGTACACCCGCGGCCAGCCGGTCTCCATGTTGCAGGACGACTACGCCGCGATCGGCGCCAACGTCGATCTCCTCGGTATGTCCGTCCCGGTGCCGGTCATCATCTTTCTGGTGGTGGCGGCGATTTTCCACGTCGCCCTGCGTTACACGCGCTATGGCAAGTTCACCTACGCGATCGGCGCCAACGTCCAGGCGGCCCGCGTGTCCGGCATCAATGTCGGCCGCCACCTGATAAAGGTCTATGCCATCGCCGGCCTGCTCTCCGGCCTCGCCGGCGTCGTGCTGTCCGCCCGCGCCATCACCGGCCAGGCCAGCATGGGCGTCTCCTACGAGCTCGACGCCATCGCCGCCGCGGTCATCGGCGGCACCTCGCTCGCCGGCGGCGTCGGCCGCATCACCGGCACCGTCATCGGCACCATCATCCTCGGCGTCATGACGTCGGGCTTCACGTTCCTCAGGATCGATGCCTATTACCAGGAGATCGTGAAGGGCATCATTATCGTCGCCGCCGTGATCATCGACCAGTATCGCCAGCGCCGCCGGCGCAAGGCCTAACCATCATTGTGAACAAGGCAGCCATGCTCGACCCGAACACGCGCAACAAGGACACCAAGGCCATCATCACCGGCGGCGCGCAAGGCATCGGCTTTGCGATCGCCCGCCAGCTCGCGGCGGAAGGCTGCAAAGCCATTGTGCTCGCCGGCCGCACGCCGGAGAAGGGCGCGAAGGCAGTCGATCAGCTGAAGGCGCTCGGCGTTGACGCCCACTTCGTGCAGGCGGATGTCAGCAAGGTCGAGGATTGCCGCCGCATCGTGTCAACGGCCATCGACTGCTTCGGCGTCATCAACGGCTTGGTCAACGCCGCCGCCACCTCGGCGCGCGGCTCGTTGACCGAGACCACGCCGGAGCTGTTCGACCAGATTTTCAACACCAACGTCCGCGGGCCGTTCTTCCTGATGCAGGGCGTGGTGAAGCGCCTGCTGGAAAAGGGCGAGCCGGGCTCGATCCTCAACATTCTGTCGATGTCGGCCCATGCCGGCCAGTCGTTCCTCAACCCCTATTCGTCGTCCAAGGGCGCGCTCGCGACCATGACCAAGAACGTCGCGTCGTCCTATCGGACCAAGCGCATTCGCTGCAACGCGATCCTGCCGGGCTGGATGGATACGCCGGCCGAGGACGAGATCCAGCGCAAGTTCCACGGCGCCGCTGCCGACTGGCTGCAAAAGGCGGAGGCCAGCATGCCGATGGGTCAGCTCGTGAAGCCGGACCAGCTCGCGGTCCTCGCCGCATACATGCTGAGCCCGCATGCCGGCGTCATGACCGGCGCGCTGGTCGACTACGACCAAAACGTCGCCGGCGTGGTTGGCGAATAGTCCAACCAACACTGACTGCGTCGCTGACCTAGACTCCGTCACCCCAAGGCTTGGCCTTGGGGTCCACGAGTTTCTTAGTCATGACCAGGTCTCGCCTGCCAATACTCGTGGATGCCAAGGCCAAGCCTTGGCATGACGGGGCGGAGAGGAGCGGCCTACCTGTGCACTAGGCCGAGCGCAGCAGCTTCCCATACTGAAAGATCCCGGCGCTCTGTGCCGCGCTCTGGAACGTCGCCGCGTCCTTGGCGGGGAAGTGGAACGAGCTCAGGAAGTCTTCCATCAAATATTCCGGCCGCGCCTGCTGGATGCGGGCCCAGAAAGCCCGCGCCTCGTCGCCGCGGTCCGCCAGCGCCAGGCATTGCGCCGCGATCGCCAGGATGTGGGTGTGCGCGTTGGGCCGCAAGCTCGCCTTGATCGCGAACTCCGCTGCCTCGGCATGTTGGCCCAGCCGCGCATGCGCGAGGGCCTTGGCCCCGAGCATCGCGAAGGTCATCGGATCGTACGGGCTGAGATCGTGCGACCGGTTGGCGTAGCGGATCGCCGCCGCCGCGTCGCCCGACTGGCAATGCACGAACGACAGCGTGTAGTGCGCGAGCGCGAAGTTCGGGCTGAGGTCGACCGCGTCGCCGAGCTCGCTGATCGACCGCTCGTGGTCGCCGCTCAGCCACAGCGCGCGTCCCATCGCCCAGTGCGCCGCCGGGTCGCGGTCGTCGCAGCTCAGCGCCTCCGAGGCCATGTCGTAGGCGCGGGTGATCTCCTGCTGCCGCTCGTTGAGACGCAGCAGGAACGCGTTCTGGAAATGCGTGAAGGAAAGGCCGGCATAGGCCCGCGCCATTGTCGGGTCGAGCCGCACCGCCAGCTTGAAGAATCGCTTGGCCCGCTCGTTGTCCGCTTCGTTGAAGCGGTACATGTGCCAGAAGCCGCAATGCAGCGCTTCCCAAGCGTCCAGCGATCCTGGCGGCTTGAGGATGGCGCGGTTGCGTTCGGTGAGTTCGATCTCCGATGCGATCGAGCTCACGACCTCGTTGACGACCTCGTCTTCGATGGTAAGCGAATCGCTCAACCTGCGTTCGATGGTGTCCGCCCAGACGATGCGCGCGCACCGCGTCTCGATCAGCTCGACGGAGACGCTGACACGCCCGTCGCGGTTCCGCAGGGTTCCGGATACGACATAGTCGACGTTGAGCAGGCGGCCGGCCTCCTCGGCGCTGACGCCCTTCTCGGCCAGGGTGAAGACGGTGCCCTGTGCGATCACGAACACGCTGCGCAGCTTGGCGAGCCGCGTAATCAGGTCGTGGCTGAGGCCGCGGGCGAGCGGCAGCTTGCCTTCGCGGCCCGCTTCCAGGTCGATGATCGGCATGATGGCGATCGACGCGCGCCGCGGCCCGGTCGCGTCGCGCTGAACCGGCACGACGGGCTCGGCGGCAACCACGTCGATCTCGCCACCGGGCTCGGACAGCCGCTGCGGCTGCGCGCTCTGCTGCGGCCGTGCCGTCGCCCGGTGGTAGACCGCCGTGGTCGAGGGGTCGGGCTGGGTGTTCAGCTCGCGCTTCAAGGCGTCGGTCAGGGTGCGGTAGTTGCGGATGGCGTCGTTGGAGAGGCCATGCTCGATCTGCAGCGCCATCAGGCGCCGACAGGCCTCCTCCGCCAGCGGATCGAACCGGATCGCGCTGTTGAGCGTCGACAGCGCGGCGTTCCAGTCGCCCGCCGCCGTCTGCGCTTCGGCCAGCGCCAGGAACGTGTTGAACGCCACGCTCTGCAGCTGCGTCCGCTGCTCCAGCAGCCAGTCTTCGAATCCCGGCCCGCGCAGGCTGAAACCGTCCAGGAACGATCCGCGATAGAGGTCGAGCGCCGCGCGCAGCCCATCGGGCCCGCTCGCCAGCCGGCGGAATTCGAGCACGTCGCATTCGACGGCATCGGTGCGCAGAGTCACGGTCTCGCGCTCGATCAGCAGCAGGGAATTCGCCTCGCCCAGTTCCTGGCGCAGCGACAGCAGCGTCTGGCTGAGGCTGTGGCGCGCCTGCTTGTCGCCGCGATCGCCCCACAACAGGGCGGTAAGCCGGTCACGCGGCTGCTTCTCTCCGGCATGGCAAGCGAGGTAGGCGAGCAGGGCTTCAGCCTTGCGCGTGGGGAGCCGCACGTCCTCCTTGTTCCGTCGGACGCCAAAGCCTCCGAGCAACGTCAACTGGACTACCGCAGCCATGGCCCACTCCCACCTTGTGCGTGGGCGCCCTCAATACTCCCGTTCACAGAAGAATCCCACAAAAAACTTACAGACTCACTCGGAAAATGTGTGACTCGTCACAATTATGCTCGAAGGTGTGGTAAATAGGTCAATAACTATTACCCATCTTGAACGCGCCGGGTTGAGGTTCTCCCCGAATTGATCGGCTTTTGACGCCCAAGCGCGCCCTTTCTGATGATGGTCTCCTATTCAGTCAGGCGACGGCCCGGACCTTTGGGCCAGACTTGAAGGAGTGACCGATGAACGACCTCTCGCGACGCGGAGAGACCCAGACGGCATTGGGCGGCTGGCAGCTCGAGCATGAGACGATGCTGCGCCAGGCCGCGGAGCGCGCCATGGATTTCCGCCGCGCCCAGGGTAGCCGTCCGCAACGGCCGGCCAAGAGCTTTGCCGATATGCGCGAGTCCTTCCTCCAGCCGCTGCCCGAAGAGGGAAGTGACGGCCGGTTCGTGATTGAGGAGTTGGCCGCGCTGGCGGAACCGGGTCTCGCCGCCATGACCGGTCCGCGCTTCTTTGGCTGGGTCATCGGCGCCTCGCACCCGATCGGCGTTGCCGCCGATTGGCTGACCAGCGCCTGGGGGCAGAACTGCGGCAACCACACCGCGACGCCGGCGGCCGCGGCCAGCGAGGAAGCGGCGGCCAATTGGCTGCTCGAGTTGCTCGACCTGCCGCGCGATGCCTCGGTCGGCTTCGCCACTGGCGCCACGCTCGCCAGCTTCATCTGCCTCGCCGCCGCGCGCGGCGAGTTGCTGCGCCGCGTCGGCTGGGACGCGGACGCCAACGGCCTGTTCGGCGCGCCGCCGATTCGCGTCATCATCGGCGAGGAGGCGCATGCCTCGGTGTTCTCCGCGCTGCAGTTTCTCGGCCTCGGGCATGAGCGCGTCATCCGCATCCCGACCGACGCGATGGGCCGCATGCTGATCGAGGATTTCGAATCCGCGATGGGCCAGAGCGATCAGCCGACCATCGTCATCGCGCAGGCCGGACAGATCAACACCGGCGCCTTCGATCCCATCCTGCGCATCGCGAAGGTCGCGCATCGCGGCAACGCCTGGGTGCATGTCGACGGCGCGTTCGGCCTGTGGGCGCGCGCGTGCCCCTCGACCGCGCTGCTTGCCGCCGGCATCGAGACCGCCGATTCCTGGGCGACCGATGGCCACAAGTGGCTGCAGCTGCCGTACGATTGCGGCTTCGCCATCGTGCGCAACGCCGAGGCGCACCGCCGTGCCATGGCGATCACCGCGAGCTATCTGCCCGCAGTGACGGCCAACGAGCGCAACCCGTCGCACTACGTGCCGGAGCTGTCGCGGCGCGCGCGCGGCTTCGCCGCCTGGGCGATGATCCGCGCGCTTGGTCGCCGCGGCGTGGCGCAGCTGGTCGCGCATCACTGCGGCATCGCGCGCCGCATGGCGCAGGCGCTGCCTCAGGAAGCCGGCATCCGCGTGCTGAACGAGGTCGAGCTGAACCAGGTCGTGGTGCGCTTCGGCGGCGACGATCCCGCCGACGATATCCTGACCAGCAAGGTGATCGCCCGCATCCAGGCCGAGGGCACCTGTTTCGCCGCCGGCGCGCAGTGGAAGGGGCTGTGGATCATGCGCCTCTCCGTCACCTCCTGGGCCACCAGCGAAGCCGACGCGGACCGCTCGGTCGCCGCCATCATCGGCGCCTGGCGCGCGGTGCAGGCGGACGGCGCGTAGCGCCACTGTCCTTGACAGGGTCCGATTCATAACCGGCGGCTCCTGTGCTACAAGGAGCCGTCGTGGTCTTGGAAGGACGTCGGGGATGAGTGCCCGCAACACCCAGCGCATCGCCGCCCTGGTCAGCGCGCTCGCAGAGCGCCGCGTGCTGCATCTGCGCCAGGCGGCGGAGCTGCTCGGCGTGTCGGAGATGACCGTGCGCCGCGACATCGCCGAGCACCCGGACCAGTTCGCCTATTTCGGCGGGCACATCATGTCGCCGGCGCAGGTCGAAGGGAACACGCGCTACGAGATCGCGACCGCCGCCGACAGCCACGCTGCCGCCAAGCGCGAAGCCTGTGTTCATGCCGCGCGCCACATCCGCCCGGACGAGACCATCTTCATCGATTGCGGCACCACGCTGCTGCATCTGGTCGATCTCATCCCCGACGATTGCCGCCTGACCGCGATCTGCTACGCCCTCAACGTCGCGGAGCGGCTGGCGCGCAAGCAGAACGTCACCTTGGTGATGCTGGGCGGCCTCTACCATCCGCCCTCCGCATCATTCTCTGCCGAGTTCGATCTCGACCGGCTCGCCGGCTTCGGCATCAACGTCGCGTTCCTCTCGGCCGCAGGCGTCGACATGCAGCGCGGCGCCACCTGCGCCGCCTTCCACGAGGCGGAGGTGAAGAAGAAGACGATCGCCCTCGCGCGCGCGAGCTATCTCGTGGTCGACAGCAGCAAAATGGGCAAGCTCCAGCGCGCCCACTTCGCGCCGGTGGACGCGTTCAAGGCGATCATCACCGAACACGGCGAAGCCTCTGCCGAAGAGGGATAGGTTCTTGGCAGGTCGGCGGAGCGGAATCTTCGCCCGCCCGACGTCATGAATCCGTTACTTGCGCGCTTTTGCCGTCCTTGGCTGTTAATCAGGTCGGAGCGACTGGAGGACAGCCATGACGAAGAAGCCCAGCGATCTCGCCCAACGGATCGATGCCGAAATCGCCGACAGCTTCGATGAGGAGCTGGAGATGGAGATCGATGATGATCGCCTCGCCCGGGTGCTGGAGGGTCTGACCGAAAAGCCGGAGCAGCAAACGCTCGACCGGCACCTCTATTTCAAGGAACTGTTCCGCTTGCAGCGGGAGCTGGTGAAGCTGCAGGATTGGGTCGTCCGCAAAAAGCTTAAGATCGTTGTCGTGTTCGAGGGACGCGACTCCGCCGGCAAGGGCGGCGTCATCAAGCGGATCACGCAGCGCCTCAATCCCCGCGTTTGTCGCGTCGTAGCTCTCCCGGCGCCGACCGAGCGCGAGCGCACGCAGTGGTATTTCCAGCGCTACGTGGCGCATCTGCCGGCAGCCGGCGAGATCGTCCTGTTCGATCGCAGCTGGTACAATCGGGCAGGGGTCGAGCGCGTGATGGGATTCTGCACGCCGGAGGAGGTGGAGGAGTTCTTCTGCACCGTGCCCGATATGGAGAGAATGATCGTCCGCTCCGGCATCATCCTCGTCAAATACTGGCTCTCGATCACCGACGAGGAGCAGCATCTGCGATTCCAGATGCGCATTCACGATCCCATCAAGCAGTGGAAGCTGAGCCCGATGGATCTCGAGTCACGCCGCCGCTGGGAGGAATACACCAAGGCGAAGGAGGCGATGCTCGAGCGCACGCACATTCCCGAAGCGCCCTGGTGGGTGGTCGAGGCTGTCGACAAGAAGCGCGCCAGGCTCAACTGCATCCATCATCTGCTGAGCCAGATTCCGTATCAGGAGATCGAGCACGCGCCGATCGTCCTGCCGCGCCGCGTTCGCCATGCTGACTACATCCGCGGACCGGTCCCTGCGGAGATGCACGTGCCGGCGGTCTACTGAAATAGCGAAGATCGGCCGGAGATGGTGGGCGGTACTGGGATTGAACCAGTGACCCCTACGATGTCAACGTAGTGCTCTCCCGCTGAGCTAACCGCCCGTGACCCGGAACCGGGATGGCCGGGCCGGGAAGGGGTTCCCGGCCGGCAAGACGGGGGCAAATAGCATCTGGGCGGGGGGAATGCAAGACCGGCCGCCTGGCGCCGCACCGGCCAAATTCGCCCGAAACGTGACGTTCCGTCGCGCCTTTCCTAGGCCGTCAGGCAGCCGCCAGCATCTGCCGCACCTCGTTCACCAGCCGGTTGAGGTGGAACGGCTTGGACAGACCCGGATTGCGCCGCCCGTCGGGGCCGAGGTCCCGGTTGAGGGCGACCGCGGCAAATCCGGTGATGAACATGATCTTGAGGCCGGGCGCGATCCGCGCTGCGCGCTTGGCGAGCTCGACGCCGTCGATGCCCGGCATCACCACGTCGGCCAGCAGCAGGTCGAAATCGCGCCGCTCCAGCTGGCTGGCGGCGCTCTCGCCGTCCTCGGTCGCGCTCACGTCGTGCCCAGCACGGCGCAGGCAATGCGCCAGGAACGACCGCATCTCCGCATCGTCTTCCGCCAACAATATTCGCGCCATCGTGCCCGCTTCCCCCGTACGCCGAAATGTTCGTGACCGTTCGATGGCACCGGATTAGATGCTCATAGCCGAGTCGCGACCAAGGGCATTCTGCGTCTTTCGGCGGCTACGGCGGTGACATTCCCGATTCGTGACAGGCCCGACCGTTTCCAGTAAATCTGGCCTCGTGATGAACGATCTCGCCGCCCGACAGGCCAGCTTGGCCGACCTTGCCGCCCGCCGGGCGAGCCTCGCCGAGCTGGCGAGCCGTCCCTTCGAGCTCACGCAGCCGGCACGGCAGCTGAGCCCGCTGGTGCTGGCCTCGCCGCACAGCGGCCGGATCTATCCAGAAGAGTTCGCGAAGCAGTCCTGCCTGGCCGAGGTCGTGCTCCGGCAGTCGGAGGATTGCTTCATCGACCGCCTGGTCGCCGCCGCGCCGAAGCTCGGCGCGCCGCTGCTGTCGGCGCTGTTTCCGCGGGTGTTCGTCGATCCCAACCGCGAGCCGACCGAGCTCGACCAGGACATGTTCGCCGAACGCCTGGCGCCGCCGGTCAATGCGACGTCGCCGCGCGTGCTGGCCGGCCTCGGCGTCATTCCGCGCCTCGCCGCCAACGAGCAGGAGATCTATTCGGCCAAGCTGCCGCAGGCCGAGGCGCAGCAACGGCTGGACCAGTTCTATCGGCCCTATCATCGCGCGCTGAGCGATCTGGTCGCTGCGTCCAAGCGCCAGTTCGGCGTCTGCGTGCTGCTCGATTGCCACTCCATGCCGTCCGCCGGCGCGTGGATGGACGGCCTGCACAGCCGCCAGCGCATCGACGTCGATTACGTGCTGGGCGATTGCTTCGGCTCGTCCTGTGCTGAACGCATCACCGCCGCGGCGGAAACCTGCCTCGGCGAGCGCGGCGCCAAGGTCCGGCGCAACAATCCCTATTCCGGCGGCTATGTCGCGCAGGCCTACGGCCGTCCGACCCAGGGCGTCCATGTGCTGCAGCTCGAGATCAACCGCGCGCTCTACATGAACGAGACCACGCTGGAGCCCACCGCCGGCTTCGCCGCCGTGCAGGATGCGTTGAAGCTGCTGATCGAGCGGTTGAGCACCGCCGCTTTGCAGCTGGTCAAGGCAGCTTGATCGAACGCATGAGCGATCCTGCGGCGACCTTCTCCATTCGTCCGGCGGCCACCGCGGATATTGCCGCCATCCAGCGCATCTATGCCCACCATGTTTTGCACGGCCTCGCCTCGTTCGAGGAAACGCCGCCCGACGTCGCCGAACTGACGCGGCGCTGGCGCGCGATCGACGATGCCGGCTTGCCGTATCTGTGCGCGGTCGAGCCGGGCGGCAACCTGGTGGGCTACGCCTATGTCGGCCCGTATCGGCCGCGCAGCGCCTATCGCTTCAGCGTCGAGGATTCGGTCTATGTGGCGCCCGGGCAGGCTGGCCGGGGCATCGGCCGCGGCCTGTTGCACCAGCTGATCGAGATATGCACCGGCCTTGGCAAGCGCCAGATGATCGCGGTCATCGGCGATTCCGGCAACGCGGCCTCGATCGCGCTGCACCGCGCCTGCGGGTTCGAGTTGACCGGCACCTTCCAGGCGATCGGCTTCAAGCATGGCCGCTGGGTCGACAGCGTGCTGATGCAGCGCGTGCTCGGGCCGGGCAGCTCCGCCCCGCCGCTCTAAGAGGTTAGGCAAAAAAATGGGCCGTGCCAAAGCACGGCCCAAGTTCTGGGAGGAAACGCCCATAAGGGCGATGCGACATCGGAATGTCAGGGGAGATATCCAGATGTCGCGATGCAAAATATGATGCTGCGGTTGCGAAAAGTCAAGAATCAATCGCATCGCTTCATGAAACGATTTTCACTATATATGACAAACAGTTACGCCTCACAAAAACGTGACGTTTATGCTTTTGCACCGCACAGTGGCGATCCAGCCACGACTGACCGATCAGGTTCCATTAACCAAATTAGCACCAATGTTGACCAGAATTTGCCGTCTGTCTGCGGCCGAATTCCGGGCCGTGGGAGTCTTGAGCATGGACCGCAGCCAATGATCGGCCGGAGACGTCAGTTGGTGTGTCAGTGACGATGCAACCGCCGCACGCAGCGCGCCCGACTTATGCAGCCGACCGCCGAGGCCCTGTCCTGCGGCCGGCGCGCGCGACCATCTTCCCGATCGTCGGCCTGATCCTGGCGATGGCGGCGACCATCGGCATCATGCTGTGGTTCAGCGCGCGCGAGGTCGATCGGCAGTATGCCGAGGATGCGTCCGCCCGCACCAAGCTGGTGCTGGCCAACCTGCGCGGCGCGGCTTCGACCGTTGCCCTGGACTATTCGTGGTGGGACGAGGCGTTCGAAAACGTCCATGTCCAGTACCGCGCCGAATGGGCCGATTCCACGTTCGCGCAAAGCACCGTGCTCGGAGCCGACAAGGCGGTGGACGGCGTGGTGCTGCTCGGCCCGAACGACGAAATCCTGTTCGCCAAGTGGCAGGGCGAGCTCTTGGATGTGGCCGGCCTCACCTTCGACGGCGGCCTGCAACAGCTGGCTGCCGCCGCTCGCGCGGCGGCCGGCGATCCCGCGGCCGGTCCGACCCCGCAGGCCGCCTACATTGCGCACAACGGCCAGGTGGCGATCGCCGCTGCGTCGGGCCTGACGCCGTACGAGAAACCGGAACTGCTGACCAGCCGGGATGGCACCTCGGTTCTGGTGATGCTGCGCTCGCTCACCCCCGAATACCTGCAGCAGGTTGGCGCGATCTACGGCATTGCCGATCCGCGCATCGTGCCGCACAAGCTAGCGACCCTGGCGCGCGAGGATCTCGCGGCGCAGCTGATCGACAATGTCGATACCCGCCCGGAGCAGATCCCGCTGCTCGGCAGCGACGGCACCGAGTTCGGCGAGCTGGCCTGGGCGCCCGAGGCGCCGGGCCGCGCGCTGATGGCGACCTTGGCGCCGGGCGCGCTGGTGGCCTTTGTCATCCTGGGCGCGATCGGCCTGTTCGTGCTCTGGCAGATCGTGGCGATCCGCCGCGTGACGCGCGAGCAGGTCAAGGTGATCGAAGCGCGCAACGACGCGCTGCGCCAGTCGGCGCAGATGCTGGGCGCCACCATCCAATCGATCGAGGACGGCATCGCCGTGTTCGACCGCGAGCGCCGGCTGCAGCACTGGAACCGCGCCTATACGCACATGTGGCAGTTCCCGGAGAGCTTCCTGCGTTCCGGCGTTACCATGGACGAAATGCTGGACGAGCTCGCCAAGAGCGGGCGCGCGCATCGCCTGGAGAACGACGATCTCGGCAAGCCCGCCACCGACCCCAAAGCGTTCGAGCCCAGCGGCCGCTGGCTGTACCGCCGTGGCGACGGCCGCCTGTTGTCGGTGCGCCGCCTGCCGATCGGCGATGAAGGCTACATGGCGATCTGCAGCGACCTGACCGCACAGAAGCAACACGAGGACGAGTTGGTCAAGGCATGGGAGCAGGCGGTCATCGCCAACCGCTCCAAGTCCGAGTTCCTGGCCAACGTCAGCCACGAGTTGCGCACGCCGCTCAACGCCATCATCGGCTTCTCCGAGGTGGTGGAGCGCGAGCTGTTCGGCCCGCTCGGCAACGAGCGCTACGTCTCCTACGTGCGCGACATTCGCAACAGCGGCGAGCATCTGCTGAGCCTGATCAACGACATCCTCGATCTGTCCAAGATCGAAGCCGGCCGCTTCCAGCTGCGCATGGAAGAGGTCGACTGCAACGAGATCGCGCACAGCGTCGCGCGCTTGATCCGCCCGCGCACGGTCGAGCACGGCCTCACCATGAAGATCGAGCTGCCGGAGCGCCCG
>DATEOK010000485.1:0-7439 GCA_035274225.1 Dongiaceae bacterium | reverse complement strand
CGCGCCGAGCGCGTAGGCCGACCCGCTCCTCTATTCGTCATGCCAAGGCTTGGCCCGATCTTGATTCAAGAGGGGCATCCACGAGTACCCAGCTCCGACGCTGCGAATACGTCAGGCCTCACCTCAAAGATCGCGTTGCTTGCAGCCAAACTCGTGGATGGCACGGCCAAGCCTTGCCATGACGGCGGAGAATAAGGAGAGAGCGGAGAGTCTAATTCCGCCCGATCAGGCGGCGGCCTTCGTCGGTCAGTTTGCAGACCAGCCAGTCGGGCTTCAGCGGGTTGGTGAACCAGGGCTCGGCCCAGCCGTGGGCAATGCAACTGCGCACCATGCCCTCGTGCACGCGCTGGCCCCATTCGTCGAACAGGGGCAGCTTGCCGCCCGGTTGCGCGGCGCCACGCTCCAGCCAATGACGCTGCGCGTCGGTCGGCTTCGGCTCGCCCTGAACGATATGGAGTCCCCTGGTCATGATCATCCCCGCGTCCCGACTTAAGGCAGTACTTTAGCAAATTGCTGTACAATATCAAGAAGCGAGCGTAGGACTCTGTTTTTAATGCTCTTTGCTGCCGCCGATGAGGCGGGGATACTCGATCGCGGGGCAGTGGTTCATGACGATCTCGAGTCCGGCCGCGCGCACCTTCTCGGCCGCCGGCTCGTTGACCACGCCGAGCTGCATCCACACGAACTTGGCGCCGATTTCGATGGCATCCAGCGCCGGTGCGGCAGCGTCTTCGGAGTTGCGGAAGATGTCGACCATGTCGATCCGGCCGGTCTTGTCCTGTGGGATGTCCTTGAGGGTCGCATAGACCGTCTCGCCATTCAGGGTCTGGCCGGCGAGGCCAGGATTGATCGGGATCACACGGTAGCCCTTCGCCTGCAGGAAGCGCATCACGCCGTGGCTATCGCGCTCCGGCTTATTGCTGGCGCCCACCAGGGCGATGGTCTTGGTCTCAGTCAGGATCTTGCGCAGGAGCGCATCGCTGGCACGCGTGGTCATGATGATCAGAGTTCCAATTTGTGGCCAAGGCGGCCGGCGAGGTCCTGGATGAACTGCCAGGCGACGCGGCCGGAGCGGGCGCCGCGCGTCACCGACCATTCGTTGGCCTCGGCGCGCAGCTGGGTCTGGTCGATCTTGATGCCGATGGCGTCGACATAGCCCTGGACGATCGCGAAATAGGTCTCCTGGTCGCAATTGTGGAAACCGATCCACAGGCCGAAGCGGTCGCTCAAGGAGACTTTCTCCTCGACGGCTTCGGAGGGGTTGATCGCGGTGGAGCGCTCATTGTCGATCATCTCGCGCGGCATCAAGTGGCGGCGGTTGGACGTTGCATAGAACAGAACATTCGAAGGCCGCCCTTCGATCCCGCCTTCCAGCACCGCCTTGAGCGATTTGTAGCTGGCGTCCGCCGCGTCGAACGACAGGTCGTCGCAGAACAGGATGCAGCGCCGGGGCTGGGGCCTGAGGATGCCGAGCAGCTTGGGCAGGCTGGTCAGGTCCTCGCGGTGGATCTCGATCAGCGCCAGCTTGTCGGTGATCTCCTCGTTCACCTGGGCATGGACCGCCTTGACCAACGAACTCTTGCCAGTGCCGCGCGCGCCCCACAGCAGCGCATTGTTGGCCGGGAAGCCGTTGGCGAAGCGGCGGGTGTTGTCGAGCAGGATGTCCTTGGACCGGTCGATGCCGCGCAGCAGGTTGATGTGGACTCGCGATACGGTCTCGACCGGCTCCAGCCACCCGCCTTCGGCCTGCCAGACGAATGCATCGCCGCGGCGGAGGTCATTGCTGCGCGTCGCCGGCGGCGCGATCCGCTCCAGGCTG
Organism: Dongiaceae bacterium; assembly: GCA_035274225.1. Classification (GTDB taxonomy): domain Bacteria; phylum Pseudomonadota; class Alphaproteobacteria; order Dongiales; family Dongiaceae; genus Dongia_A. Next base: position 5,620 of record DATEOK010000485.1, on the reverse strand, counting down.
TCCGCGATCATACGCAATGCGTCGAGAAGATCCTTGTCGCTCATGCAATCTCCAAACCACCCCTGGTGACGGGGCCGAGTATGCAATGCCAACGGCCCCGCCGCCAGTGGACGGCCTCCGGGGACCGGCTGATGGCTGCTATTCCGCGGGCGCAAGGCTCACCGATTGCACCTGCTGCAGCTCGGGAACGATGGCCAGGCGCCGGCCGTGGTAGGCCGCGACCGATGGCCGGTGCGCGATGCTGACGATCGCGCTCTGCGCCAGCCGCTCGGTCACCAGGTTATAGACGTGCCGCTCGGTCTCCTCGTCGAGTGCCGATGTGGCCTCATCCATGAACAGCCAATCCGGCTTGTTGAGCAGGGCGCGCGCGATGGCGATGCGCTGCTGCTCGCCGACGGAGAGGGTCATGGACCAGTTGTCATTCTCATCCAGGCGGTTCGCCAGATGGGGCAGGTGAACATCCTCCAGGGTTGACTTGATTTCCTGGTCTGCGAAGGCGCCGGGCTCGCTGGGAAATGCAATCGCCTCACGCAAGGTCCCGAGTGGCAGATAGGGTTTCTGCGATAGGAACAGCACGCGTGCGCCTTTGGGAATGCGCAGCTTGCCTTTGGCGAACGGCCAGAGACCGGCCAGGACGCGGAAGAGAGTTGTCTTGCCGCTGCCCGAAGGGCCGGATATCAAAACCTTGTCGCCACGCGGGATTTCGACCGAGACATTGCGCAGCAAGGTTCGACCGGTTGGAACGCTGATATCTTCGACCTTGAGCTCGACGCGCTCGCCTGATTGCGGCTCGACCACCAATTCCTGATGCTTGGTATCCTCTTCGATCTTCTGCAGCGCATCGACGAAGGTGTGAAGGCGGTTAGTGGTGGCCTTCCAGGGAGCCAGCGTGTCGAATGCGCTCACGAACCAGGACAGGGAAGTACGGACCTGTCCGAAGGATTCGGCGATCTGGATGAGTGTGCCGATGTCGATGGCGCCTGCGAAGTAACGGGGAGCGGCCAACAAGAATGGAAAGATTATGGCCAGCTGACTGAAAGAGAACTGAAAGTAGTTGAGGCGCTTGGTGAGGATCATGACACGCCAGAAGTTGTCCCATACCCGCCGAAAACTGATTTCCAGCCCGTCGCTCTCCCGTCGTTCGCCGCCGTAGAGCGCGATGCTTTCCGAGTTCTCGCGGATGCGCATCATGCGAAAGCGAAAGTCGGCATTGAAGCGCTCAAGAGTAAAGCTTGCCGGCACCAAGTGCCTGCCGATGGCATAGGCGAGGAATGAGCCGACGAGCGAGTAGGCGAGCGCCACCCAGAACATGTAGCCAGGGACCTCGACGAGGGTGGCGCCGATCGTGAACGAAATTGCGCCAGAGATGCTCCATAGAACCGCCGAAAATGTCACCAGGTTGACGATCGTGGATATGAGATCAATCGAGAGCAGCAGGGTGTCTCGCGTGAATACGTTTACGTCAGCTTCGATGCGCTGCTCAGGATTCTCCGTCCCGTAGGCTTCGAGCTGGAGACGATAGTAGGTTCGGTTACCGAGCCAACGAGCGATCAGATGTTTGGTAATCCACTTGCGCCAACGCAGCTGCAGCACTTGCCGGAGATAGACATAGTAGACGTTGGTCAGGACCCAAAAGACGGCGAGGACGGTGAACTTCCCCATCAGGTACAGAAAGTAATTGACCGTGAACAGCGTCGTCTGGCCGATGATGACTGGCGTCTCGTGCAGGTCCTTGGCGTTGAGCATGTTGTAGAAGTCGCGGCGCCAGTAATTAAAGAGGACCGAGACGTAGACCGTTGCCAGCGAAAGGGCGATCACTACGGTCAAGAGCAACCACGCGCTCTTCCACTCTTCAGAGCGCAGGTATGGCCAAGTGAGCCGCCAGGTTTTCTTCCAGAAGCCGGACGTGGTGGTGGCGACTTGAGACGTGTCGGTCATAGCAATCCTGCCGATGAAGCGGGGGAATCCCGAAAGAAGCAGCGCCGGCATGGCTAACATGCCGGCGCGCTCAAGTCATGGCAGGGTTGTAACCGATTGTAACCGGGCTAGATCGCCCAGGCGTCCTTCACCGCCTGCAGCACGATCGCCGGCTCCACGTAGGCGGTGAGGGCGGCGAGGCTGCGTTCCATCGGCTGGGCGGTGGTGTCGATCACCAGCTCCGGCGTCTCCGGCGCTTCGTAGGGCGCGTCGATGCCGGTGAAGTTCTTGATCGCGCCGCTGCGGGCGGCCTTGTAGAGACCCTTGGGGTCGCGGCTTTCGCAGGTGGCGAGGTCGGCCTTGACGTGGATCTCGTGGAACCGCTCGCCGATGATCTTGCGGGCGCGGTTGCGGTCGTCGGCATAGGGCGAGATCAGAGAGACGATCACCACCTGGCCGGCATCGGCCAGCAGCTTGGCCACCTCGGCCGAGCGCCGAATATTTTCCGCGCGGTCCTTGGGCGAGAAGCCGAGGTCGCTGGTCACGCCCTGGCGCAGCAGGTCGCCGTCGAGCACGAAGGCCTGCCGGCCGCGCTGGAACAGCAGGCGCTCCAGGCCCATGGCCAGGGTCGACTTGCCGGAGCCGGAGAGGCCGGTCAGCCAAAGGACCGCGCCGCGGTGGCCGTTGACCGCTTCGCGCGCGTCGCGCGTGACGAGGTGATCGGGGCCGATCAGGCGCTTGTCGACGTCGCTTGCCTCGGCGCTCAGCACCAGGGCGCCGCCGACGATCTCGCCCTCGCGCAGCAGGACGCCGCGGCCGGTGCGCTGCATGTCGGCGGCAAGGTCGAGCGCCATCAAAGCACGGCTGCGCACGGTGATCTCGGCGATGGCGTTGCGGCCGATCTCGCTGGCCTGGGTCGGCTGCAGCTTCTCGACGTCGATGACGGCGGATATCTGCTCGATCTCGACGGTGTATCGGGCGGTGGCGACCTTGAGCTTCAGCCGGTCGCCGACCTTCAACGGCTTGGCGTCGAGCCAGAAGATGCGCAAGCTGGCGCGGTGGCCGAGGACAGGGCGGCGGTCGGAGTGCACGGCGACATGGCCGCGCTCGATGAAAAGCTCGTCGTCGAGGGTGACGGCGACCGACTGGCCGGCGCTGGCCGTGATCGGCGTCGGCGCGTTCCAGGCCTCGATGCTGGCGACCTTGGCCTGCTTGAAGCTTGGCGCGAATTCGAGCCGGTCGCCGACGCGCAACGAGCCGCTCTCGATGCGGCCCACCACGAGGCGCCGCTCGTCGAACTTGAACACATCCTGGATCGGCAGGCGCAGCGGCTGGTCGGTTGCGACCGGCGCAGAGGTGAAGCCATCCAGCGCCGCCAATACGGTCGGGCCTTGGTACCAGGGCATCTTGTCCGACGGCGTCGCGATGTTGTCGCCATGGCGCGCCGACACTGGGACGATATGCGTGGGCGACAGCTTCAGCTGCCGCAAATAGTCGGTGATCTCGCGCGCGATGGCATCGAACCGCGCCCGGTCGAAGCCGATCAGATCGACCTTGTTGACCGCGACCGCGATCTGGCGGAGGCCGAGCAGTTGCAGGATCAGCGCATGGCGCCGGGTCTGTTCGCGCACGCCCTCCGCTGCGTCGATGACCAGGATCGCGGCCTGCGCCTGGGCGACGCCGGAGATGGCGTTCTTGAGGAACTCCTTATGGCCCGGCGCGTCGATGATGACGTAGCGGCGCTTCTCGGTCTGGAAAAAGATCTGGGTGGTGTCGATGGTGATGCCCTGGTCGCGCTCGGCCTGCAGCGCATCGAGCAGGAACGACCATTCGAACTGGCCGCCACGCTTGTCGGAGGCGGCCTTCAGCTCAGCGAACTTGCCTTCGGGCAGCGAGTTGGTGTCGTGCAGCAGGCGGCCGATCAGGCTCGACTTGCCGTGGTCGACATGGCCCACGATCGCGAAGGGGAAGCGCTCGGTCAACGCGGCCGGTGCCACGACGTCCGCCAGCTTGAGGGCGAGGGATGTGCCGTCCATACTCATGATCCTTACATATAGCCCTGCGCTCGCAGGCGCTCGAATGCGTCCTCGCGCTCATGATCCATCGCGCGGCCGGCACGCTCCGAGGTCCTGGTGTTCGACAGCTCGACTATGATCTCGCTGATGCTCGACGCATTGGACTCGATCGGCGAGGTGATGTCCTGATCGCCGAGCGAGCGGTAGCGCTTGCCGTTCTTCGAATAGTACAAGTCGACGATTGGGATCTGCTCGCGCGCGATGTAGCGCCAGATGTCGAGCTCGGTCCAGCTCAGCAGCGGATGGATGCGCATGTGCGCGCCTTCCGGCAGGTCACTCTTGAAGTGATCCCAGAATTCTGGTGGCTGGTCCTTGAAGTTCCAGGCGCCGCTTTCAGCGCGCGGCGAGAACACGCGCTCCTTGGCGCGGGTCGCCTGCTCGTCGCGGCGAATGCCGGCGATGATGCCCTTGAACTTGAACTCGTCCAGCACGTTCTTGAGGCCGATGGTCTTGCGTGCGGCGGAACGCGCCGCCGGCGGCAGGCTGGGGTCGATCTCCTCCACCGGCGGGCAGTCGCGCACGATGAGATTGAGATTCCATTTCTTGGCGAAGCTCTCGCGGAACGCGTACATTTCCGGAAACTTCTTGCCGGTGTCGACGTGCACGACCGGGAAGGGCACGTGGCCAAGGAACGCCTTGCGCGCCAGCCACAGCATGACGTTGGAATCCTTGCCCAGCGACCACAGCATGGCGATCGGCTTCAGGCGGCTGAAGGCCTCGCGCAGGATGTAGATGCTCTGGTTTTCGAGCGCGTCGAGGTCGCTCATATGCCTTCTCCGTCGGTAAACCCGAAATGAATGCCGCACTCGGTCTTCTCGCTGCCGGACCAGCGGCCGGCGCGGCTGTCCTCGCCTTCCAGGATGCGCCGCGTGCAGGGTGCGCAGCCTATCGAGGCGAAGCCTTCGTCGAACAGCGGATGGCGCGGCAGCTTGAAATCCTTGAACGCCTGATTGACCTGCGCCTCGCTCCAGCTTGCCAGCGGGTTGATCTTGATCTTGCCGTCGCTGACCTCGGCGATCGGCAATCCAGCGCGCTCCTTGGTCTGGTAGCGCTTGCGCCCGGTGAACCAGGCGTCGAAATCTTTCATCGCCGCGTCGAGTGGCAGCACCTTGCGCAGATGGCAGCAGCGGTCGGGGTTCTTGGACCATAGATCGCCGGCGGCATCCTCGCGCGCTAGGTCAGCGGCGGCGGGCTCGAGCGAGCGCGCATCGGTGAAGCCGAAGCGGTCGATCAGGATGTCGCGATAGGTGAGGGTCTCGAGGAAGTGCTTGCCGGTCTCGAGGAACAGGACCGGGGTCGCCTTGTCGACCTGCGCCACCAGGTGCAGCAGCACCGCGGCATCGGCGCCGAACGACGAAACCAGGGCAATGCGGCCCTTGAAGGCCAGCTCGATCGCCTCGGCCAGGATCCGCTCGGTCGGGGCGTCGGCCCAGCGCCGGTTCAGCCACTCCGCCCGGGCCGCGAGCGCGAGGTTCCCAAGGGCGAAGGGGGCTCCTTCCGCCGGCGCGGGATCGCTGCTGAAAACAGGCTGCGGCTGCATAGGCTTTTTGGGCTGTGACCTGAACGCACTCTCCGAAGGGATAGATCATACTCCATGCATGCAGTGTCAATCCTATTTAGCAGTGTGA
>DATEOK010000484.1:0-2248 GCA_035274225.1 Dongiaceae bacterium | reverse complement strand
CCAGCTGCGCCTAAGCTCACTTCGTTCGCTAAGGCTCCGCATCCTTCCCCCACAAGGGGGGAAGAGAGTCTCGTTTGGAATTTTGTGGAAGAACGAATCAGCAAAACCCGTTATCCCTCTCCCATCTGATTTCAGGCGTCTGACCCTCTATGTTCTCCATCCGCTCCGTCCTCAGTGTCGGGTTCATGACCTTGATCTCTCGCGCGCTGGGGTTCGTGCGCGAGATGCTGATCGCGCACTGGTTCGGCACCAGCGCGGTGGCGGATGCGTGGTTCGTGGCGCAGCGGCTGCCGAACCTGTTCCGGCGGCTGTTCGCTGAAGGCGCGTTCAACTCCGCTTTCGTCCCGATGTTCGCCGGGCGGCTGGAGCAGGGCGGGACGGCGGAGGCGCGCGCCTTCGCGGAGCGGGTGCTGGCGGCGATGCTGGTCTTCATGCTGCTGCTGACGGCGCTGGCCGAGATCGCCATGCCGCTGCTCATCCTGGTGTTCGCGCCGGGCTTCTACGACGAGCCGAGCAAGTTCGCGCTGACGGTGCTGCTGACCTCGATCTGCTTCCCGTACCTGCTGTTCATGTTCCTCGCCGCCTTGTTCGGCGGCATCCTCAATTCGCTGCACCATTTCGGCCATGCCGCGGCGGCGCCGATCCTGCTCAACGTGGTGCTGACCCTCGGCCTCATCTTCGTCGCGCCGCACCTCGACGATCCGGTGATGGTGCTGGCCTGGGGCGAGACCTTCGCCGGGCTGCTGCAGTTCCTCTGGCTCTACATCGTCGCGGCGAAGCTGGGCTACGGGCTGCGGTTGCCGCCACCCAGGATCACCGCCGAGATCAAGCAGGTGGCGAAGCTGATGGTGCCGGGCCTCATCAGCGGCGGCGCGCAGCAGATCAGCATCGCGATCGCCACCATCCTCTCCTCGCTGCAGGACCAGGCGGTGTCGTACCTGTCCTACGCCGACCGGCTGTACCAGCTGCCGCTGTCGCTGGTCGGCGCGGCGATCGGCGTGGTGCTGCTGCCGGTGCTGGCGCGCTCGATCCGCGGCGGGCGCGAGGCGGAGGGGATGGCGGCGTTCAACCGCAGCCTCGAGTTCGGGCTGATGCTGATCCTGCCCTCGACCGTCGGGCTCATCCTCGCCGCCGAGCCGATCGTGCGCGTGGTCTATGAGCGCGGCGAGTTCAGCGCCGATGCCACCACCAACACCGCGCTCGCGCTGATGGCGATCTCGATCGGCCTGCCGGCTTATGTGCTCAACAAGACGTTGCAGCCCGGCTTCTTCGCGCGCGGCGACACGGTGACGCCGTTCCGCTATTCGATGATCACCATCGTCACCGACATGACGATCTGCATCGCCTTCTTTTTCCTGCTGCGGCCGTACGGCATCGGCTTTCTCGGCATCGCGCTCGGCACCGGCATCGCGTCATGGCTCAACTGCACCTTGCTCTATCGCACGCTCACCAAGCGCGGCTTCCTGGTGCTGGACCAGCGCCTGAAGCGCAACCTGCCGCGCTTCCTCATTGCGAACCTCGCGATGGCGGGCGTGTTGATCGGCGGGCAGCACCTGCTGCGGCCGTGGCTCGAGGGGATGCTGTGGCATCAGATCGGCGCGCTCTGCGCGCTGGTCGGCGCGGCGGCGGCGGCCTATTTCCTGCTGATCTTCGCCACCGGCGCCTACACGCTGGCTGACTTCAAGCGCAACGCGCTTCGGCGCTAGATCGACTGAACGAACGCCTGCAGCGCCTCCCTGAGATCGCGCGGTCCGCCCTGCGCCCTGAGCTTCAGCCACCAGCGCAGCAGTCCGCCTCGCTTCGCACGCCCGTGCTCGTCCAGAAAGGCAGCCAGCTCTTTACGCAAAGTCGTCTTCCGTTTTGCCGGCAGCTGCCGCACGTAGGCGTTCGCGGCGGCCTCGAAGGTCGAGAACAAGACGCCCCAATCCTGGTGAAACCACGTCGCAAACTGCTCCAACTCGGAGCGCTTCGTGCTGGAAGACGTACTCCCGCCGGAAGAGACGATGCGATGTCCCATTACGTCCGCTCCAACACCTGCGGCGTGCCGGCTTCGTGGCCGGGATCGCCGCGGGCGAGGTCGGAGACCTTGCGGCGTTCGGCGAGCCAGATGCACAGGATCATGTCGACCCTGTCGCCGCCCTGGGCCAGCGGCAGGCCGAGGCGCTTGACCCAGATGTAATCCTGCGAAGGGATGCTGAGGCGGCCGGAGAGATAGACCGGGGCGCGGCGCTCGACGATGAGATCGAGG
>DATEOK010000483.1:0-7186 GCA_035274225.1 Dongiaceae bacterium | reverse complement strand
GTTAATGGCCCCGTGCGCTGGATCACACGCCAACGCTACGCGCCCGGCCGTGACCGTGCGCTGACCGCCGGCGGTAGGCGACATCGTGCCGCTTACCTGTACACAGGTGCGCAGCGGATGGGTCAGCGCCGCTTGCCGAGTTGCGTTTCGAACGGCACGAAATCGTCGATGCCGACGCAGCCCGTTGTATTGACCTGCAACGTACCGACGAGGCGATAGCGCACGCGCACCGGCGGCATCGCACGCCGCGCCGCTTCGAGCACCAGTAGGTGTCGAGCTCCTTCACGGTCGGCGAGCGCAGCTGCTCGACCGAATCGTAGATCACCGAATCGCGGTGCTCGTCGGAGGTGCGCTCGGCCATGGTGTCACGAGCCCGTGCCGCAGCTTAGAGGCGGCGGCGACCGCCGAAGACCGGCGAACCCGGCTCTGGGAAGAATTCGTCGATGCCCATGACGCGGGTGACCGTCTCGCCATCCTCGGACAGCGGGAACAGCCCGAATTCGGACGCGCCGGGGGTATTCTCGCGGAAACCCCAGTAATAGAACCCGAACACCGGCGCCTTGGTCTCGTGCGCGCGGGCGAAAATGCGATGGACGAACGGGGCTTCCTCCCAGTTCATCTCGTCGACATAGCGGCCGGTGAGCTCGTTGCCCAGGATATGGACCTGGCGGGTGCCGGCGAGGCGATAGCGCACCCGGAACGGATTGAACTCGAGGTCGCAGATGACGATGGTGGCGATCAGCCGCGGGATCTCGGTCGGGTCGATGTCGGCCGGCCGCGGCAGGCGCCCGTTCACCCGCTTGCTTTCCCAATAGGTCAGCATCTCCAGGATGATCGGGGAGCGTACCGCGGCGACGCTCTCATAGATTGTATCGGCGGAGGGTTGTTCTGTCATGACGCAGCTATCCTCAGCCCGGCGGCGCCGGCCTGTCAACCTTGCGGCCCGTCAGTACTATCGGGGGCCGGACGCTACCTCAGACCAGCTTCGATTGCGAGTGTGTCATGCTTTCGCAACGAGCCAGGCTCATGCATCAGGCTATTGCACGCACCACGCCGCCGTCGACCCGGAGCGCGGCGCCGTTGGTGGCGGAGGCCTGCGGCGAGGCGAGATAGACCACCATGCTGGCGACCTCCTCGACGGTGGCGAAGCGCTGCAGCAGGGAGGTCGGCCGGTGCCGTTTTACGAACTCGCGCGCCATGGTCTCGACATCGGTGCCCTCCTTGTCGGCCATCTGCCGCAGGAAGGGCTCGACCCCGTCCGAGCGCGTCGGCCCGGGCAGCACGGCGTTGACCGTGACGCCGGTGCCGCCAGTCAGCTCCGCGAGCCCGCGCGACAGGCCGAGCTGCGCGGTCTTGGTGACGCCGTAGTGGATCATCTCCGGCGGGATCTGCAGCCCGGATTCGGAGGAGATGAAGACGATGCGGCCCCAGTCGCGCTTGAGCATGCCCGGCATATAGGCGCGCGACAGGCGCACGCCGGACATCACGTTGATCTCCTGGAAGCGCGTCCAGTCTTCATCGGGAATCGCGAAGAAATCCTTGGGCTCGAAGATGCCGGCATTGTTGATGAGGATGTCGACCTCGGGCACGGCGCGGACCAGAGCCTCGCAACCCGCCGCGGTTCCGACATCGGCCGCGACGCCGCGCGCCTTCGCGCTTGGTGCAGCCTTGCGAAGTTCGGCGGCGGCGCGCTCGACCTTGTCCGGGCTGCGACCGTTGACGATGGTCTCGGCCCCGGCCGCCGCGAGGCCCTTGGCGATGGCAAAGCCGATGCCGTTGGTGGAGCCGGTGACGAGCGCGGTCTTGCCGGTGAGCGAGATATTCATGGGGCAGGGTCCTTTGCGAGGAGTCGATGTCTCCTAGATGCAACGCGCCGGTGGCGTTCGCAATAGGTGACGGTAAAGCCCCGGATCGGCTATGGGATTGCGCATGAGCCCAGAGTCAAACCGGGAACTGTGTGCTGCCGCGGCGCGCAACAATGCAACGTGGTGCGATGCGATGGCGCGCCTGCACGGCGCAGCCGGTGCGTTCGTCGCGGCCGCCTGGATCAACCGGCAACCGGCGCCGCGCTTCTATCCCAACCTGGTGACGCTGGATGGCCCGCACGAGACGTGCGCGCACCGTGTTGCGCTGGATCGGTTGATGCGCTCGCCGCCGGCAGCGGGCTGGGCGGTGAAGGACTGCTTCGCCGCGCTCGACCTTGGAGCCATGGGGTTCGACCCGCTGTTCGAGGCGCACTGGATTCTTCGGCCGGCGGGCGCTTTCGCCGCGACCGGGGCCCGGCGCGTCACCAGCGCCGCGATGCTGGCGGCATGGCAGCAGGCGTGTGGCGAAGCGGATGCGGCCGGGTTGTTTCCTCCGGCGCTGTTGCGGGAGCCGGACCATGCCGTCATCGCGGCAATGCAGGACGGCGCGATCATCGGCGGCTGCATCGCGACCCGGTCGGACCGCGTACTCGGCATCTCCAACCTGTTCGCGCCGGCGGCGGATGACGGCACCGTGCGCGCGGCCTGCCTCGACGCAGCGATGCGCTTCGCGCCGGCCGTGCCGCTGGTCGGCTACGAGCACGGCGGCAGCTTCGCGCGCATGACCGAGCTCGGCTTCCGCGCGATCGGCGCGCTCAGGGTGTGGCAAGCACGCAGTTAGCTAGCCGCAGGGTGCGGCGTGCGCCAACTCGAAATGGCGCACGAAGTCGTCGAAGCTGGAGAGGACGGCGCGCGCCTCCGGTTCGACCACGGCGCGGTCGATGGCTTCGCCGGCGAAGCCGCGGATCGATGCCAGCGACTCCCACAGCGTGACCGCGATGAATTCCACCGCGCCGCCGTCGATGGCGCGCTTCAGCAGGTAGGCGCCGCGATGGCCGGGGATGGCCGGCAGTCCGGCGAACACCTTGGTGGTGACGAAGTGCTCATACGCGTCGGCGTTCGCCGCCTTCGCCTGGCCGCGCCACATGCGGACGATCATGCTCGTTCTCCTTACTGTTCCCGATCACGAACCGGGGAGGTCGGGCGCTATTCATCGCGCATTCATCGGCCGCTGGCCAAGCTCCGATCCAGCGACAGAGGAGCAGCGATGCGAATCACACCCTATCTGCGGACCGCCGTTGCCGGCGCGTTGATCGTGCTGGGCGGCTGCGTGGTCTACGAGGATCCGGGCCCGGTCTACGAATATGAAGCGCAGCCGGTGCATATCCCGCCGGGCCATCTGCCGCCGCCGGGGCAATGCCGGATCTGGTATCCTGATCGTCCTCCAGGGCACCAGCCGCCATCGGGTTCGTGCCGCCAGCTGCGGCACCAGGTGCCGCCGGGCGCGGTACTCGTACAGGGATAGGCTTGAGCTAGCGCGCGATCCAGCCGGCGACGTGCCACGCAGCCGGAGCGAGCAGGACGGCGATGGCGCAGCACACGATGCGGGCGCCGAGATTGAACAGCCGGAACTTGCGCGCGACGATGCGCGCGTTCACCGCCACTTCGCGGGCCAAGTCGCTGAGATAGGCTTCGCTCGCGGCGTTGCCCGGCTCCGGCCAATAACGCGCCCGCGCCGCCGCCTCGTAGGCCGGCAGCGGCAGGTTGGCGATATCGAGGAAGAACAGCAGGTTCTTCTGTTGCGCCGCTGCCGGATCGCGCCGGCTGATGTCGATCTTGGGCAGGAACGAGAGCACGCACACGAACGCCGCCAGCGCGAACAGCGGCAGGGCGCCGAGCAGCGCGGGCGCGAAGCCCGGCGGCAGCGTGCGGTCGCTCGACAGCAGGTTGAGCATGGCGAGGATCCAGGCCGAGGCGAAGGTCAGCAGCGCCGCGTTCTTGGTCTCCGCGAAGCGCACCAGGTCGAACACGCGCGCGAGGTTGAGACCCAGGAGCTTCTCGAAAGCCTCCTGCTGTTCATTGGCACTCATGTCTGCTTGACCCACCGGCCTGATGCTTGACCCATCCATGGCGCGGGGAAATGCCACGGCCGGCAGAGGCAGGCTGTGACCTGCTTCACCGCGCGGATGCGGAGCGCGGGCTAGCCGTTCCGCAAGAAGTTCAGGCTTTTTCGATGCCGGTCCGCGACGACGCTTCGTCCCGCGACGCATCGCCGGAGTCGCGCTTCTGTTGCTCGGCCCGCTCGGCAAGATCGCGCCAGCCAAGCGCCATCTGCACCAGGAGCTGCTTGCTGCGCTCGCTCGTCACATACTGGGTGAACAGAAGGCATTCCCCCGCCCGCCGCCGATACTCGTCCGAATCTCTCATGCTGGCGTCCACGCGGCTGCTTCGGTGGCAAACACCGCATCGCGGAGTAGGTTCCCATAATGGCCGTGCTCACAGATTTCTTCCCGATTGACGCCAGGGCGTGTGAGGCCGACCGCCCTCGTCGCCGTTGCAATCCGGTTGCGGGGCCTAGTCCATGGGGAGTAGCAGCGCGCAAGCAAAAGCAGAGGTTGCAAATCCCTCGACTCGGCGTCCTGTGACGGTAAGGGCCGGACAGCTGTCCGAGTTCCAAAGGACTGCCACATTCCACGGATTTTTCGGTAACTTAGCGGCCTTCCGCCAGCAGCGCGTGACTGGCTAGCCCTTCGACAGGGCAGCGAGCGGATTCGGCATTGGCGGCGCGACCCGGCGCAAGGTGTTGGTGTCGCGGTGGTCGAATGCCGGCGTCTTGCCGCGGATCGCCAGGTCGGTGCGCGTCACGTAGCTCCACGAATCCTCGCCGTGGAAGGTGATGTCGATGCGGTAGTAGTCGGTGCGGAACGCCTCTTCGAGGAACGGGGTAGAGCAGATGCCGAAGCGGGTATCGCCGCGCCGCGCCTCCACCGAGATGCACTCGTCGTCCGGCTTCGCCGTGCCGCCCGCCAGCACCACCTGTCCGCGCGGAATGGCGAGGCTCTGCATGATGAGGCCGGTCGCCGGCTCCCACAGCCAGTAGCCGACCTGGTCGTGGAAGGTGATGGCCTCTTCCGGCGTGTTGATGTGGATGTGATAGCGCAGGCCATAGAGCAGCTGCGGGCCGTTGGGTTGCGCGTCGATCGGCTCCATGCGGATACGCTCGCGGAACACGCGCCGCTCGGGCCCGTCAGCCTTGGGGTTGATGTCCACGCCCTGGTCGGACTCCCAGGTGCCGGCGAGGCGCCGCAGCGGACCCAGGTTGGCCAGGGTATCCGGCGAGATGTCGGGTTCGGCGTAGATGTCGTCCGGGATGTTGGCCATGGCTCCCCCATATGGCGGCACACGGCGACTGTGCATGGCCGCCGGGGCCATCACAAGCGTGCGGATGCCGCGTTCGCTAGGCGCGCATGCCGATGGCGGGCGGGAAGGTGCCGTCGCTGGGGCCGATCGCGGGCGGGACCTGCTCATAGTGGGAATAGGTCATCATGCACTGGACCGCTGCGCGCGTCTTCGACCTCAGGGTGAGGAAAAAGCCGAACATGTTGCTGAGCGGCACCATCGCGATGATCTCCTGCATCGGTCCGCGGGGCTCCATGCCCTGAACCTGGCCGCGCCGGGAATTCAGGTCGCCGATCACTTCGCCGAGGTAGTCTTGCGGCGTCAACACCATGACGATCATCATCGGCTCGAACAGGCGCGGGCAAGCTTTTGGCAACGCCTCGCGAAAGCAGGCGCGCGCGGCGATCTCGAAGGTCCGCTCGCTGGAGTCGACGTCGTGATAGCTGCCGTCGAGCAGCGTGCACTTGAGATCGCTGACCGGAAAGCCAGCGATGACGCCGGTTTCACTTGCGGTCTCCAGACCCTTTTTTACCGCCGGGATGAACGCTTCGGGGATCGTGCCTTTGTGCACGGCATTCTCGAACTGGAATCCGCTGCCGGGTTCGGTCGGCTCCAAGCGGATCTTCACCTTGGCATACTCGCCCTGGCCGCCCGCCTGCTTCTTGTGGGTGTAGTCCGATTCGATGGTCCTGGTGATCCGCTCCAGATAGCGAATCTGAGGCGATCCGATCTTGAAATCGAGGCCATCGCGACGCCGCAAGCTGTCGACCACCATATCGAGTTCAAGCTCGCCGACGGAATGCAGTATGACCTCGCCGTCCGCACCCGTGCTCACGCTGAAGCAATCATTCTTAGCGCAAAGCTCGTTGACGATCGTGCGCATCTTCAGCGCCGTCATCGCGTCGGCGGGCAGCAGCGGAACGGACAAGGGGTGCGTTATGCTCATTGCGGGACGCTAGCGCATCAGCGCGCGAAAGTCTTGGGCGGACTACACGCGCATGGCGAGGGGCTGGACGTCCTCGCCTTCGAGCCGCGGCGGGACTTCGCCGTAGTGGTCGAATGCCATGGTGGCGGCGCCGCGGCGCTGGGTCAGGGTGCGCAGGTCGTTCTCGTAGCCGGCGAGGTTGGCGAACGGCACCAGGGCGGTGACCGAGGCGATGCTGCCGTGCATGGCAAGGCCCTGCATCTTGCCGCGGCGCTGGCCGAAGTCGGCGATGACCTCGCTCAGGAACTCCTCCGGCGTCAGCGCGATCACCACCATCATGGGCTCCAGCAGCCACGGGCGCGCCCGCGGCAGCGCCTCGCGCAGGCCGAGCCGGGCTGCGATCTCGAACGCCTCGGCGGTGGAGTCCTCGTCGGTCCAACCGGCATCCAGCACCACCACCTGCAGGTCGGTGAGCGGGAAGCCGTCGACGATGCCGGTGCGGCAGGCGGCGTGCACGCCGGCATCGAGCGCGCGCTGGAAATCGGGCAGCGGGATGTGCTCGGGGATCTCGTCAGACGGGCAGCGGATCTCGGTCTCGATGCCGGAACCGCGGGCGAGCGGCACCAGCTGCAGGCGCAGCACGGCATACTGCGCCGGGTCGGCCTGCTTGTGGGTGTAGGTCCAGTCGACGGTGCGGGTGATGGTCTCGCGATACTGCACCTCGGGCATGCCGACCTTGAAGGCGAGGTCGGGCTGGCGCTGCAGGTGGCTGACCACCCATTCGAGCTGCGATTCGCTGATGCCCTTGAGGATGATCTCGTTGACCGGCCCCATCTCCACGCCAAGGGTCGCGTCCTCGGCGCACATCGCGTCCAGGCCGGCGCGCAGCTTGGTGGCGCCGCGCGCATCGCGCGGCTCGAGCGGGATGGAAAGGACGTGGGTGACGATGGTCATGCTGCTGCTCCCGCCGGCGCGCGGTGCGCTTGCCAGCGGCGCATCAGCTCGGTGCAGAACGCTTCCACATCCTGGCCTTCGAACGCGGCTTTCGGAAAGGATA
>DATEOK010000482.1:0-22652 GCA_035274225.1 Dongiaceae bacterium | reverse complement strand
CGTTCGCGCGCGGAGCGGTCGGCGAAGCGGGCGCGGCCGCGCTGCTGCCGTCGCTCAAGCGTCGCACCAGGTCGGCGGGGTCCGGCATGTTGGCGGCGTGCATCAGGCGGATCAGCACCATCTCGGCAGCCGCCAGCGGCTGCGGCGCCGCCTGCACTTCGGCGAGGCCCTTCAGCAGCATCTGCCACAGGCGCGCCAGCACAGGCACCGAAAGTTCGGGAGTCACCTTCGCGCCCCAGGCACGCTCGGCTTCCGGGGTCGCGGGATCGGACAGCGGCTCGGGCGTGATCTTGGCGCGGGTCAGCCAGTGCGTCAGCTCCAGCATGTCCTGCAGCACGATCGCCGCATCGGCGCCCGCCTGGTGCATCGTATTGAGTCGCTGCAGCGCCTCGGCGGCCTTGCCCTTCAAGACATCGTCGTAGAGATCGATCAGCTGGGTGCGGTCGGCGAGGCCGAGCATGTCGCGCACCTGCGCCTCGTCGATCGCACCATGCGAAGCCGTAGTCGTGCCGTGCGCCAGGGCGATTGCCTGGTCGAGCAGCGAGAGGCCGTCACGCGCCGAGCCGTCGGCGGCGCGCGCGATCATCGCGGCGGCGCCATCGGTGATCTTGGCGCCTTCCGCTCCGGCGATCTTGAGGAAATACTCGGTGAGCTCTTCCGCATTGATGCGGCGCAGGTCGAAGCGCTGGCAGCGCGACAGCACCGTCACCGGCACCTTGCGAATCTCGGTGGTGGCGAAGATGAACTTCACATGCTCCGGCGGCTCCTCCAGCGTCTTCAACAACGCGTTGAAGGCCTTCTCCGACAGCATGTGGACTTCGTCGATGATGTAGACCTTGTAGCGCGCGCCGACCGGGCGATAGCGCACGCCGTCGATCAGCTCGCGGATGTCGTCGATGCCGGTGCGGCTGGCGGCGTCCATCTCGATCACGTCGACATGGCGGTCCTCGGCGATGGCGCGGCAATGCTCGCACTGGCCACACGGCTCGGCGGTCGGCCCGCCCTTGCCGTCCGGACCGATGCAGTTGAAGCAGCGCGCCAGGATGCGCGCGGTCGTGGTCTTGCCGACGCCGCGCACGCCGGTCAGCATGAAGCCGTGTGCCAAGCGCCCTTGCGCGATGGCATTGCGCAGGGTGCGCACCAGCGCTTCCTGGCCGATCAGCCCGGAGAAATCACGCGGCCGGTATTTGCGCGCAAGGACGCGATAACCTTCGGCGGTCCCCTGCTGCACACCGGCGGCAGAGGAAGCGATAGGCTCTTGTCCGTCTTGCATCTGATCCTGTGCGCCGCGGCGTGGATTTTTACCCCGGACCAGCGCCGGGAAATGTCAGGTGGGAGGCTGGACACGACCCGGGCGAAAACTCGTTACGGCTGCTTCCTTCCGGACCTGACCGGGTTGGCGAGGCGCCCGTCCACGCCAACCTCCCGGCGCAGTATATGGGCCAGAGCGCCGGCCGATGCAACTGATGAATCGTTCAGAAAAAACCCAGTGGAATCAAGGCATCCGCAACAGTTCCTGGCGGATGATGGAGCCGTCCTTGGCCTCCATCTGCGCGGCGACCAGGACGCCCGACTCGTCGTACCAGGCCTCGCGCTTGAAGTCGCCGGTGAACACGAAGTGGCGGGCATTCACGATGCCGATTGGCAGCTTGACCTGTTCGACGCCCTTCTGCTCGACGGCGAAGCTGCGCTCGCGCCCCTTGGTGGTCTCGAGCACCGAGGCATGCTCGATCACCGCCGAGTTCCACAGGGTGGACGGCACCAGGGTGCCGGGCAGGTCGCGCTTCTTGCCGTCATAGGTGCCGACCAGGCGGTCGCCCTCGCGCACCAGCCTGACGTTGCGGGTGTCACCGTCATCGATCGCGACCGAGGTCAGGCTCATCAGCTGGCCGTTCTGCCAGCTTTCCTCGATGCGCTGGGTGAAATCGTAGACGTTGAGGCCGAGCAGCGTGATGTTGATGCGCACATCGGTCACCACGCGCAGTTCGTCGCCGCGCCGCTCGAAGTCGTTGCGTTGCTCGCCCACCACTTCGCCGTCGCGCAGCACCTGATAGGCGTAGGTGCCGGTCTGCGCGCTCTCCGGCGTCAGCGTTGCGGCATGGGCGGCCGTATAGAGGGAAAAAACCAGCCCGGCCGCCAAAGCGACCCGGGACCACAAGGCGGAGTTGACTGCCGAGGCTAAGCGTAGCATCACGGGCTCCGTCGTTTGCTTCGTTTCACCATCGATTGGCGGCGATGATTCATTCTTCAGGCCCCTCTGTCAATTTCTACACCACCGCCGGGTGGGATCGCGCAGTGGAAAGACGCGCCGATACCGCCTGGTTCCATCAATCCTTAAGAAGTTCAAGCACCCATTTCCATGTGGTGTGGCAAGGGCGCACCTTGGTGCGGCAGGAAGATCACAATACGCTTTTGACACTGAACCTAGCCGCCGCCGCCGACTTGATCGACCTCGCGCGCTCCGTGGTGCTGCTCGGCTGTGACGCGGAAGTCGCGCACATCGCCATCGACCTGTCGTCCCAGCCGGAAGAGGTGGTCACGCGATTGGGACCGGCCATCGACTTGCGCACCGTCGGTCCGCTGCTGCCCCCGCGCGATGCTTCGTTGTCTGCCCTGGCGCGCGGCATGGCCTATTGGCACGAGCGTCATTCATTCTGCGGCAGATGTGGTGCGCCGACCGTCAGCGAACAAGCGGGTCATCAAAGGCGATGCAGCAATACCGAGTGCGGCTCGGTCTTTTTCCCGCGCATCGATCCTGCCGTCATCATGCGCGTGGAATACGGCGACAAGGTCCTGCTCGCGCGCCAGGCGAGCTGGGCGCCCGGCATGCATTCGGTACTGGCGGGATTCGTCGAACTCGGCGAACGACTCGAAGACTCGGTACGCCGCGAAGTGAAGGAAGAGGTCGGCCTCGATCTCCTCGACGTGCGCTATTTCGCCTCGCAGCCCTGGCCGTTCCCGGCCTCGCTGATGCTGGGCTTCGTCGCGACGGCGGCGGACGATCGCATCCAACTCAACACCGACGAGCTGGAGACCGCGCGCTGGTTCACGCGCGAAGAGTTGCTGAACTCACCGGAGAACGACGTGCTCCGCCTGTCCCGCAAGGACTCGATCTCACGCGTGTTGATCGAGGATTGGATCCGGCGCGAGTAGCCTCCTCAGAACGCCCAGCAGCTGCAGCCGAGGGCGCCCCAGAACGAACGATCGTCGGATGCCGGCACCGCCCCCGACCAGGCGTGCGCATGGTCATGGCCATGGACGGCGCAGCTGTGACTGCAGCCGCAGTCAGCGGCGAGGCGAAGCGCGTCAACACCCGATGCCTGCTTGTGATAGCCGCCGAAGGTGCGCACCGGCGACCAGTCCGGCATGGCCGGCGGCGGCGGCGGCGCAAGGTCCGCGAACCCTTCGCTGCCATAGACAGGCTTGCCGCCGACAATTGTGAGCACCGATTGCAGGTGCTGGATCTCGCCTTCCGGCACCTGGAAATAGTCGCGGTCGAGCACAGCCAGATCGGCGAACTGTCCGACCTTGATGTTGCCCTTCTTGCCTTGTTCGTTCGAGAACCAGGTGACCTCCTCGGTCCATAGGCGCAGCGCCGCCTCGCGATCGAGGCAGTTCGAGCGCGGATAAAGCTTGAGACCGCCAAGGGTCTTGCCGGTGACCAGCCAGGCCAGCGACACCCAGGGATCGTACGACGCGACGCGGGTCGCATCCGTGCCGGCGGAGACCTTTACGCCCCCCTCGAGCATGCGCTTGATTGGCGGCGTGCGTTCCGCCGCAGCGGCGCCATAGCGTTCCACGAAATACTCGCCCTGATAGGCCATGCGGTGCTGCACGGCGATGCCGCCGCCGAGCTTGGCGATCCGCTCGATCGAATCATCGCGGATGGTTTCGGCGTGATCGAAGAACCAGTTGAGGCCTTGGAGTGGGATTTCCCTGTTCACTTTCTCGAACACGTCGAGGGCACGGCGGATGGTCTCGTCATAGGTCGCATGCAGGCGCCAGGGCCAGCGATTCTGCGCCAGGATGCGCACCACCCCCTCGAGCTCGCCCTCCATTTCCTGCGGCATGTCGGGCCGCTCGACCCGGAAATCCTCGAAATCGGCGGCGGAGAACACCAGCATCTCGCCGCCGCCATTCAGGCGGAAATAATTGTCGCCCTGTTGGTACTTCGCTTGGCTGGTCCAACGCAGGAAATCCGCCTTCTCCTCCTTCGGCTTCTGGGTGAAGAGGTTATAGGCGATGCGCAGGGTCAGCTGGCCATCCTGGTGCAGGCGCTCGATCACCGCGTAGTCATCGGGATAGTTCTGGAAGCCGCCGCCGGCGTCGATCACCGAAGTGACGCCGAGCCGGTTCAGATCGCGCATGAAGTGACGTGTCGAGTTAAGCTGGTATTCGAGCGGCAGTTTCGGCCCCTTTGCCAGAGTCGCGTAGAGGATGCCGGCGTTGGGCTTGGCCAGCAGCAGGCCGGTGGGGTTTCCCGCGGCATCGCGCTGGATCTCGCCGCCCGGTGGATTTGGCGAGTTCTTGCTGTAACCGACGGCGCGCAGCGCCGCACCATTCAATAGCGCACGGTCATAGAGATGCAGGATGAAGACCGGCGTGTCGGGCGCGATCCGGTTGATCTCGTCCAGCGTCGGCAGGCGCCTCTCCGCGAACTGGTGTTCGGTGAAGCCGCCCACCACGCGCACCCATTGCGGGGGTGGCGTCTTGTCGACCTGGCGCTTCAGCATCGACATCGCATCGGCGAGCGAGCGCACGCCGTCCCAGCGCAGCTCCATGTTGAAATTGAGCCCGCCGCGGATGACGTGGATGTGGTTGTCGCACAGGCCAGGAATCACGCGCCGGCCACCGGCGTCGACCAGCCTGGTGTCCGGCCCAGCCGATGCTAGTACGTCGCGGTCGGTGCCCACGGCAGTGAAACAGCCATCCTTCATGGCGACGGCGCTCGCGACCGGGTTAGACCGGTCCAGTGTCGTGACCTGCGCGTTGTGCAGGACCAGATCGGGGAAAGCGGCGGATGTCATGAGCGGTCCGATCCTTTCAACCATAGAGCCATTTCGAGATGAGGCGTGTGTAGCGCGGCATGATCACCCAGGCCATCAGCCCGACGATGATGATCGCGATCACCAGCTGCTTGACGACCGGCAGGGCCAGCATGGGAGCCCAGGCAAACGCCGGCTGCAGCAGCCACGGGATGACGACTGTCAGCGGAAAGATCGCCGACAGCGTGATGAGGAACTGCTTGTAGGCCTTGGCATGCTGCCGCCCCGGCGGCGGCGTGAACCAGAATTCGAGCCCGGTCTTGATCTCGATGTCCTCCGCCTTGCGCAGAAACGGGCGGACCGCCTCAACCAGGCGCGCACGAACTTCGGAATCCAGCCAGCTACGCAAGTTCGCGACCGTGTCGAAATGCAGCACGATGGTGTAGGCGTCTGACGCGCCGTGAGGGCGGATGATGTTGACGCCGCGATGGCCGGCGAATTGCTGCGCGACCGGCATGATCTCCTTGAGCCATGCTTCGTAACGATCGACGGCATCGGCTCTCGGCCGCTGCTGGATCACGGTGGTGACCGGCGTCTCAAGCGGAACCTCGTCACGCTCCGGCACGAGCCCGGCGGTGGTTTCGGCATTCATGTTGCAGCCTCTTGTTGGTCCGGCGGCCAGACGGCCGCCGGACGCGTCAAGGATGTTCAGGACTTCGCCGGATTCGGGCCGATCCTCTGACCGTGCCGGGCGCGCTCGGGCCCCTTGTGCACGTGGGTCACGGCATAATCGATGCCCATGCCATAAGCACCGGAATGTTCCTTCACGATGGCGGTTACGGCATCGTAGGTCTGCTTGCGCGCCCAGTCGCGCTGCCATTCCAGCAGGACCTGCTGCCAGGTCACCGGTACCACGCCGGCCTGCACCATCCGGTCCATGGCGTATTTGTGGGCGTCCAGCGAGGTGCCGCCGGAAGCATCAGCAACCATGTAAATCTCGTAGCCGCCCTCGAGCATGGCGCACAGCGCGAAGGTCGTGTTGCACACCTCGGTCCAGAGGCCCGAGACGATCACCTTGTTGCGCTTGTTTGTCGCCAGCGAGTCGCGCACGTTCTGATCGTCCCAGGAATTCATCGACGTCCGCTCGAGGATCTTGTGTTCGGGGAACACCGCAAGCAGCTCGGGATAGGTGTTGCCGGAGAAGGATTCGGTCTCGACCGTCGTGATCGTGGTCGGGATGTTGAACACCTTCGCCGCCTTCGCGAGACCGACAACATTGTTCTTCAGCGTCTGGCGATCGATCGACTGAACGCCGAAGGCCATCTGCGGCTGCTGGTCGATGAAAATCAGCTGCGAGTTCTGCGGTGTCAGAACCTCGAGTTTGGACTGGGTGGTCATTAACATCTCCTCTCGATTTGTGCGTTCATATTGAGTTCAGCTTCAGGCTGCGTCGACGAGTACCAGCTCGCTGTCGCTGAGGGCGGTAATACGGACGACATCTTCGTCGCGGATCGCGGCACCATCACGCGCATCGATCCGCACGCCGTTCACCTCGACTGAGCCCTTGGCCGGCACGAGATAGCCATGGCGACCGGCGCCGAGATCATAGGCGGCCGATTCGCCGGCCTTGAGCGTCGCGCCGAGCACGCGCGCATCGGCGCGGATCGGCAGCGCCTCGGCATCTGCTTCGAAGCCGCTCGCGAGCGTGACGAAGTGGCCGGAGCGGTCTGCCTTCGGGAACGGCTTGGCGCCCCAGGACGGCGCGCCACCGCGCCGGTTCGGCAGGATCCAGATCTGGAAGATGCGGGTTGTGTCCGGCTCCAGGTTGTATTCGGAGTGCCGGATGCCGCTGCCCGCGCTCATGACCTGGACGTCGCCGGCAGTGGTGCGGCCCTGGTTGCCCTGGCTGTCCTTGTGGCTGATGGCGCCTTCGCGGACATAGGTGATGATCTCCATGTCGGCATGCGCGTGCGGCGGAAAGCCGGACTCGGCGGCGACGGTATCGTCGTTCCACACCCTGAGGGCGCCCCAGCCCATCCGCTTGGGATCGTGGTAGTCGGCGAAGGAGAAGTGATGCTTGGCATCGAGCCACCCGTGGTTGGCGCCGCCCAGCGTTTCGAAAGGTCTGCGTTCGATCATTTTTTCGGTCCCGCTTCTAGCCGCAGCAGGAAGCTGCGACTGCATTCATTGCTGTGACATTGACAATGGGCCGGAAGCAGGGTTACGAAAACAGAAAAGATAGAAACGGATCGTTTCCGAATTATGTCACGTCTCCCGGATTTCGAAGCCTGGGCGATCTTCGCCAAGGTCGCCTACACAGGGTCCTTCTCGCGCGCCGCTGAGGAGCTGGGCCTATCGAAGGCCACCGCCTCGAAAGCGGTCACGCGCCTGGAGCGCAAGCTCGCGACGCCATTGTTCCACCGCACCTCGCGGCGCATGTCGCTGACCGAGAGCGGCCGAGCGGCACTCGTGCGCGCCGAGCGCATCCTTGCGGATGGAGAGGCAGTCGAGTCCGAGACGCTCGCACAATCGGCGGCGCCGCGCGGGCTGGTACGTATGGCGGCGCCGATGTCGTTCGGGATCGCGCACGTAGCGCCATCGCTGCCGGATTTCTTCGCGCTCTATCCCGACGTCTCGGTCGAGCTCGAGTTTAGCGATGAAACGGTCGACCTGGTCAGCGCGAACTTCGATCTCGCCCTGCGCATCGCGACGTTGGCTGATTCGTCGCTGATCGCGCGGCGGCTGTGCAACGTTCGCATCCTGCTGGTCGGATCGCCGGGCTATTTCAAGCGCCATGGCCGGCCGAAGCATCCGAAGGATCTGGCTGCGCACCGAGCGCTGTTCTACACGCTGTCGGGATCGCGCGATGCTTGGCGCTTTCTGCACAAGCGCAACGGCGAATACAGCGTGGCGGTAAAGAGCCCGCTGCGCGTCAACAATGCCGACGCTTTGATGCCGGCGCTGCTGGCCGGCCTGGGCCTTGCCCTGCAGCCGGAGTTCCTGGTCTGGCGCGAGCTGGCGAGCGGCGCCCTGGAGAACGCGATGCCGGATTGGTCGGCGCCGTCGATCGCGCTCCATCTGGTGACGCCGCCCAGCACGATCCGCCCGGCACGGGTCCAGGTGCTAATGGAATTCCTGTCGCAGCGCTTCCCGCTGGCGCCGTGGGCGATGCAACGGCCGAAGCGATGAGGCGTCAGCGCTGTCCCGCGCGGAACGGGTTCGCCGGATAGACGCCGAGGATGCGCACCTCGCGCGAGAAGAAGCTCAGCTCCTCCAGCGCCAGGCGCACCGACCGCTGGTCCGGGTGGCCGTCGATGTCGGCATAGAACTGCGCGACGGTGAAGTTGCCGTCGATCATGTAGCTTTCCAGCTTGGTGATGTTGACGCCGTTGGTGGCGAAGCCGCCGAGCGCCTTGTAGAGCGCGGCCGGCACCGAGCGTACGCGGAACACGAAGCTGGTGACGACCGGCCCCTTGCCCGGATCGGGATCGATCGGGTCGCGCGCCATGATGACCATGCGCGTGGTGTTGTGGTCGGCGTCCTCGATGTCGGTCGCCAGCACCTCGAGACCGTAGATCTCCGCCGCCAGCGACGACGCGACGGCGCCGACGGTCTTGTCGTTGCGCTGCGCGACGTCGGCCGCGGAGCCCGCGGTGTCGGCGCGCACCACCGGCTTCAGCCCATGCTGCCGCGTGAAGTTGCGGCATTGCGACAGCGCCTGGACATGACTCTCGATCGTCTTGAGGCCGGCGAGGGTCGCGCCCTTCGGCGCCATCAGACAGTGGTTCACGCGCTGGAAATGCTCGCCGATGATATGCAGCCCCGCTTCCGGCAGCAGATGGTGGATATCGGCGACGCGGCCCGCGAGCGAGTTCTCGATCGGGATCATGGCGAGGCGCGCATCGCCGTTCTTCACCGCCGCGAAGGCATCCTCGAAGCTGGGGCACGGCAGCGTCGTCATGGTCGGCTGCGCGGCGCGGCAGGCGAGGTCGGAATAGGCCCCGGGCAGCCCCTGGAATGCGATGATGTTGTCGGATTTGCTCGCCACGTTATGCGCCTTCGATTTCGGGAATCACCGCGCCATCTGGGCGAGGATCGCCCGCGCGCGCTCGAGTTCGGCGGGAGTATCGACACCCAGCGGAAGCGTGTCAACGAGCGCCACGTCGATACGCATGCCGGCCTCCAGCGCGCGCAGCTGCTCCAGCCTCTCGCGCTGTTCGAGGAGCCCCGGCGGCAGCGCGACGAAGCGCTCCAGCGCCGCACGGCGGTACGCGTAGATGCCGATGTGGTGATAGTGCGGCCCCTGATTGGCCGGCACGGTGGCGCGGCTGAAATAGAGCGCGCGTGCAATCCGGCCGGCGCCGAACGCTGCCACCGCCTTCACCACGTTGGGATCGGTGCGCTCGGCATCGCGCGTGATCTCGACGGCCAGGGTCGCAATGTCGACCGCCGCATCCTGCAGCGGCTCCACCACGCGCCGAATGATCGCGGGATCGATGGTCGGCAGGTCGCCTTGCAGGTTGACGATGGCATCGTGCTTGCCGGCGGGGTCGGCCTTCTTGAGCGCCTCGAAGATGCGGTCGGAGCCGGACGGGTGATCGGGATCGGTCAGGACCGCGATGCCGCCGGCCTTGGTCACCGCTTCGGCGATCTCCGGCTCGGCCGCCGCGACGCAGACCGGGCCAAGACCCGCCTCCGTCGCCCGGCGCCAGACCTGCACGATCATCGGCACGCCGCAGATGTCGGCCAGCGGCTTGCCCGGCAGGCGCACCGATTTCATGCGCGCTGGGATGAGGACGATGGGCGAGTTGGGGCGTGCCATGGAGACCTTAGTGTGACGAACGCGGGCGAGGCTCTGTCATGGCCCGACTCATCCTGGCTTGGCAAGGCGCGACATTATGACGCCGGGCCAGCCCGGGGCGCGCGCTGCAAGCCGCCGGAATTGCTGCGGAAATCGGTATCCAGCACAGACACGATGGCGCCTCACCCCGCATTGGACACGCCCGGTCAAAGCCGTTAAATTCGCGCCGAATTCGGCCCCACGTGGGCCAGAATTTGAGTTCGGTCCCTTTTTGGGGCCGGGGGCATGTCGCGTATCTGAAGTCCGGGCCACGCATTTGGGAGAATCTCGTCCAGCGGGGACGTTACAAGACGCTGGGCGATCCGGACGCCGTTCGAGCGAAGGGTTGAGTGATGTCGTCATTGGAAGGCAATAAGATCGCCGCCGCCGTCCTGGTGGGCGGCATGATCACTTTGAGCGTCGGGATCCTTACCGACTTCATCTATCGGCCGCATCACGGCGCCCAAGCTGCCCATGAGGGCGGCGCCGAGGGCGAGGGTGCCGCGCCCGCCGCCAAGTCTGCGCCGCTCGAGCCGGTGCTCGGTCTCATCGCGACCGCCGATGCTGCCAAGGGCGAAAAGATCGCCACCAAGTGCCAGAGCTGTCACACCTTCACCGCCGACGGGAAGAACAAGATCGGCCCAGGCCTCTATGGCGTGATCGGCCGTGTCTCCGGCACCCATCCCGACTTCGCCTATTCCGAGCCGATGAAGGCCCATGGCAAGGCGTGGACTTTCGCCGACCTCAACCACTTCATCGCGCGTCCGAAAGAGTTCATCCCCGGCACCAAGATGACCTTCCCCGGCCTGCCCAACGCGCAGGACCGCGCCGACCTGCTTGCCTGGCTGGATCAGCAGTCCGCCAGTCCCGCGCCGCTGCCGACGCCCGACGAGATCGCCGCCGAACAGGCCGCGCTCAAGACCGAGGAAGCGCCGGCGGAAGGCGCTGCCGCTCCGGCCGAAGGCGCCGCCGCGCCCGCCGAAGGAGCCGCGCCCGCGGTTGAAGCCGCCCCCGCGGAAGGCGCCGCCCCAGCCGAAGGTGCCGCTGCCGGCGGCGACAACGCTGTCGCCATGATCGCCACGGCCGACCCGGCCGCCGGCGAAAAGATCGCGGCCAAGTGCAAGGCCTGCCACGACCTCACCAATGCGGAGAAGAACAAGGTTGGCCCGCACCTGTGGGGCGTCGTCGGCCGCAACCATGCCGCGGTCGCCGACTTCGCGTATTCGGACGTCATGAAGGGCATGGCGGGCAAGCCGTGGACCTTCGAGGACCTGGATCATTTCCTGACCAAGCCGAAGGAGTATGCGCCGGGCACCAAGATGACCTTCCCCGGCCTGCCGAAGGCGGCGGATCGGGCGGCGCTGCTGCGCTGGCTGCGCGACCAGAGCGATTCGCCGGCACCTCTGCCGCAGTAGCTTGACCCAGGTCGCCCAGGACTTTGTCGATCTCGCGAACCGGCTGGCGGATGCCAGCCGGCCGATCCTGCGCTCCTACTACCGCCGCAAGCTCGACGTCGACATCAAGTCCGACGCATCGCCCGTCACCCAGGCCGACCGCGAAGCGGAGGCGGCGATCCGCACGCTGATCAACGCCACATTCCCCGCGCACGGCATCTTCGGCGAGGAGTTCGGCAAGGAGCGCGCGGACGCCGAGTATGTCTGGGTGCTCGACCCGCTCGACGGCACCCGCGCTTTCGTCACCGGCCGCCCGACCTTCGGCACGCTGATCGCGCTGACCCGCAACGGCGCGCCGCTGCTCGGCGTCATCGACATGCCGGTGCTGGGCGACCGCTGGGTCGGCGCCGTCGGCCGGCCGACCACGCTGAACGGCGAGCGCGTCACGGCCCGGGCCTGCGCCAGTATCGGCGATGCGTATCTTTCGGCGTCCATCCCGCTGATGTTCGACACGCCGGAAAAGAAGCAGAAGTTCGAGGCGGTGCAGGCCAAGGCCCGCTCCACCACCTTCGGCGGCGATTGCTACCAGTACGGCATGGTGGCGACCGGTTTTCTCGACATCGTGATCGAATGCAGCCTGGTGGAATACGACTACCTGGCCCTCACCCCGATCCTCGAAGGCGCCGGCGGCAAGATCACCGACTGGCGCGGAAACGCCCTCAAAATGGGCGCCGGCGACCGCGTGGTCGCGGTCGGCGATGCGCGCGTGCTGGATGAGGCGCTCGACATCCTGGCCGCCTGAAGCCACTGAATTCCGGTCTTTTTTCGTCGGCCAAATGAACTAGACTGCGGATTCGTGGTTACAAGGTCGGAGGATACCGATCCATGAAGATGCATCGCTGGTTCGCTCTTGCCCTGTTACTTGGCCTGTCCACCCTTTCGGGCGAAGCCATCCAGGCGCAGGAAGGTGGGACTAAAGTCCACGCCCTGTCGCTCCTGGACGCGCCCAAA
The DNA here is from genome assembly GCA_035274225.1 of Dongiaceae bacterium. Taxonomy (GTDB): domain Bacteria; phylum Pseudomonadota; class Alphaproteobacteria; order Dongiales; family Dongiaceae; genus Dongia_A. The sequence goes on along the minus strand of DATEOK010000482.1, from coordinate 10,422 downwards.
TACGGACCCGATTTCAAGCATCTCGATTACGTCAATCCCGATGCGCCTAAGGGCGGCAGCGTAACCTACGGCGCGATCGGCACGTTCGACAGCTTCAATCCTTTCATCATCAAGGGCACGCCCGCGGGACTTGGCGGCCTGTTCGAAACCCTCACGGTCAGAACCGAAGACGACGATCCGTCGGGTTATGGCCTGATCGCCGAAAGCATGGAGGTTGCGCCCGACAACTCCTGGATCATCTACAACCTGCGCCCCGAAGCGCGCTGGCATGACGGCAAACCGATCACGGCGGATGACGTCGTGTTCTCCTTCGACACGCTCAAGGAGTTCAACCCGCAGCTCCACCAGTACTACGCCAATGTCGTGAAAGGCGAGGTGCTCGACGAGCATCGCGTCAAGTTCACGTTCGACAGCGGTGGCAATCGTGAGCTGCCGGTGATCATGGGTGAGCTGCCCATCGTGCCAAAGCACTGGTGGCAGGGCCGCAAGTTTGACGAGGTTCTGCTGGAGCCGCCCCTCGGCAGCGGTGCTTACAAGCTTGGCAAATACGACCTGGGCCGCTCGTACACGATGGATCGCGTGCCCGATTATTGGGGCAAGGATTTGCCGATCAACCTCGGCACCGACAATTACGACAAGGTGACCTACACGTACTACCGTGATCCGGAGGTTGCGTTCGAGGCGTTCAAATCGGGCCGGATCGACTTCCGCAGCGAAAACTCCGCCAAGCGCTGGGCGACCCAGTATGACTTTCCCGCGGTCAAGGAAGGGCGCGTCAAGAAGGACGTGGTCCCGCACCAGCAGCCCGTGGGTATGCAGGGCTTCATCTTCAATACGCGCCGCGACTTCTTTTCGGACCGTAAGGTGCGCGAAGCAATCGGCTACGCGTTCGATTTCGAATGGTCGAACAAGGCACTGTTCTTCGGTCAATACACCCGTACGCGCTCCTACTATCAGAATTCCGAAATGGCGGCCACCGGCACGCCTTCGCCGGAGGAACTGGAAATCCTCAATCCGCTTAAAGGCCAGATTCCGGACGAAGTCTTCACCACCGAATACAATCCGCCGAAGACCGACGGGTCGGGGAACAACCGCGACAATCTCGCCAAGGCCGCCCAGTTGCTCGATGAGGCCGGCTGGAAAGTCGAGAATGGCAAGCGCGTCAAGGACGGCAAGCCTTTTGCATTCGAGATCCTGCTCGACGACCAGGCATTCGAGCGCATCGTGCAGCCCTTCATACAGAATCTGCAGCGTGTCGGCATCACTGCGACCATGCGGACGCTGCAGGACGCCTCGCAATACGAACAGCGCAGTGACGAATTCGACTTCGACATGGTGGTCAGCGGCTGGGGCGAGACGTTGTCCCCGGGCAATGAGCAGCGCGAGTTCTGGGGTTCGGCGGCCGCTGGAGAGAATGGCAGCCGGAACCTTGTCGGCATCAAGGACCCTGCGGTCGACAAGCTGGTCGACCTCATCATTCACACACCGAGCCGAAAGGACCTGATCATCCGTTGCCGGGCGCTCGACCGCGTCCTGCAATGGAACTACTACGTGGTGCCGAATTTTCATCTTGCCGCGTTCCGGATTGCATACTGGGATAAGTTTTCGCAGCCCGCGAAGCGTCCGGACCCGCTCTTCAGCCCCGGCACCAGCGGCTGGTGGATCGATCCGCAAAAGGCGAAGACGATCGAAGCGCTGAAGACCGCTGATGCTGGAACCGCCGAGGCGCAAACGACCACGCCGGAATCTCAACCGCAGCAGCCCGCTGCGCAGACGACCGAGCCGGCGGCACCCGCCGCCACGGAACCTGCGCCGGCCGAACGCGGCCGCTCGCCGATCATCTATGGTGTCGCGGCGGTTGTCGTGGTCATCGTCGCGTACCTTTTCAGCCGTCGGCGGCGCAAGTCCTGAAGCCGGCGGCGACCGCACCATGATCGCTTACATCATCCGACGTCTGCTGCTGATCATCCCGACGCTGTTCGGCATTATGGTGCTCAACTTCGCCATCGTGCAGTTCGCGCCCGGCGGCCCGGTTGAACAGACGCTGGCGAACATCAAGGGCACTGCAAGTTCGGCAACGAACGCCATCACCGGTAATCAGTCGGATCTGATCCGCTCACAGAACAAGGACGTTACCGGCGCTCGCGAGGTTACGAAATACAGGGGCGCACGCGGGCTGGATCCCGATCTCGTCAAGCGGATCGAGAAGATGTACGGCTTCGACAAGCCGCCGACCGAACGCTTTTGGATGATGATTAAGGACTACGCTACCTTCGACTTCGGCCAGAGCTTCTTCAAGGGACGACCGGTCGTCGACCTCATCCTGGAAAAGATGCCGGTCTCCATCTCGCTCGGGCTGTGGACCACGCTGATCGTCTATCTGGTATCGATCCCGCTTGGCATTGCCAAGGCGGTTCGGGACGGTTCTCCATTTGACATATGGACCAGCACCGTCATCGTAGTAGGCACCGCGATCCCCGGCTACTTGTTTGCGATCCTGCTGATCGTTGTGTTCGCCGGCGGCAGCTATTTCCAGTGGTTTCCTCTGCAGGGGTTGAGCTCGCCCGACGCGGATACATTTAGCTGGTGGCAGCAGGTTCTGGACTATTTCTGGCATCTGGTGCTGCCGATCACGGCGCTGTTGGTAGGGGCGTTCGCGGGCCTCACGCTGCTCACGAAGAATTCGTTTCTGGACCAGATCAATCAGCAATATGTCATCACGGCGCGCGCCAAGGGCCTGACGGAACGTCGTGTGCTCTATGGCCATGTCTTCCGCAATGCCATGCTGATCGTGATTGCAGGCTTTCCGGGGGCGTTCATCGGCATCTTGTTCACCGGCGCACTGCTGATTGAGATCATCTTCTCGCTCGACGGCCTGGGGCTGCTTGGCTACGAGGCCACGCTCAACCGCGACTATCCGATCATGTTCGGGACGCTCTATATCTATACCTTGATTGGTTTGCTGACCCAATTGATCAGCGACGTCAGCTACATGCTTGTCGATCCACGGATTGATTTCGAGGCACGCGCCGCATGACGGATATCGTTGCGGGCGCGGCTCCTCGGACTCCCCGCCTGCTTGGCATGCGGGTACGGCCGCTGACCATGCGACGCTGGCAGGTGTTCCGCAACCGAAAGCGCAGCTTCGGGTCCCTCGTCATCTTCCTGGCGCTGTTCACGGTGACACTGTTCGCGGAATTCATCGCGAACGATCAGCCGATCCTGGTCTACTACGACGGATCGCTCTATGCGCCGGTGTTCAAGACCTACCCCGAGACGGCTTTCGGCGGCACCTTCGCCACGGAAGCCGACTACCGCGATCCTTTCGTGCAGCAGCTGATCGACGCCAAAGGCTGGACTCTCTGGCCGCCGATCCCTTTCAGCTACGATACGATCGTCGCCAACCTTCCCGGTCCGGCGCCAACGCCGCCGGATAATGTCAATTGGTTGGGCACCGACGATCAGGCGCGAGATGTCATGGCGCGGATCATCTATGGGTTCCGCATTTCCGTCCTGTTCGGATTGGCGCTGACCGCAATCAGCACGGTCATTGGCGTTCTGGCCGGTGCCGTCCAGGGCTTCTACGGCGGGTGGACCGACCTGATGTTCCAGCGCTTCCTGGAGATCTGGGGCGGCATGCCGTTCCTTTTCGTCCTTCTCATCCTCTCCAGCGTGATCGAGCCCGGTTTCTGGACGCTCCTCGGAATCATGCTGTTGGTGAGCTGGACCTGGCCGGTTGGAGTCGTGAGAGCCGAGTTCTTGCGTGCGCGCAACTTCGAATATGTGCGCGCCGCCAAGTCGATGGGCATGAGTGATTGGCGCATCATGACCAAACACATCCTGCCGAACGCCGTCGTGGCGACCCTGACCTTTCTGCCGTTCACGCTAAGCGGGTCCGTCACCACCTTGACGGCATTGGACTTCCTGGGGTTGGGCTTGCCGCCCGGCTCACCCTCGCTTGGCGAGTTGCTGCAGCAGGGCAAGGAAAACTTGCAGGCGCCGTGGCTCGCCTTCACCGGATTCTTCGTCATTGGCGCGCTTCTGACGCTGTTGATCTTCATCGGTGAAGGCGTGCGCGACGCATTCGATCCGCGGAAAACGACCGTATGAGCGATCCCCAGACGCCGCTGCTTCAGGTCGAGAGCCTGTCGGTCGCCTTCCGAGATCGCGTTGTCGCGCGCGATGTCAGCTTTTCAATCGAGCGCGGTGAGACCCAGGCGCTGGTCGGCGAATCGGGCTCCGGCAAGTCGGTCACTGCGCTGTCGATCCTGAAGCTGCTGCCCTATCCGGCGGCGAGCCATCCGTCCGGGCGCATTCTTTTCCGCGGCGAAGACTTGTTGACCACGTCGCCCGAGCGCTTGCGCAAGATCCGTGGCGGCAATATCTCCATGATCTTCCAGGAACCGATGACGTCGCTCAATCCGCTGCACCGCATAGAGCGGCAGCTGGTCGAGACGCTCACCTTGCACCGCGATCTCGGCAAGGACGCCGCGCGCAAGGAGGCGGTCGAGCTCTTGAAGCTGGTGCAGATCCGCGATGCCGAGAAGCGCATGAGCGCGTTCCCGCATGAGCTCAGCGGCGGGCAGCGCCAGCGCGTCATGATCGCTATGGCGCTCGCCAACAAGCCGGACCTGCTGATCGCCGACGAGCCCACCACGGCCGTCGACGTCACCATCCAGGCCCAGATCCTGAAGCTGCTGCGCGACCTGCAGGCCGAGCTCGGCATGGCGATCCTGCTGATCAGCCACGACCTCGTCATGGTGCGCAAGATGGCGCGCGAGGTGGCGGTCATGCAGGCCGGCAATATCGTCGAGCAGACCACGACCGAGGCGCTGTTCAAGGCGCCGCAGCACCCCTACACCAAGCAGCTGCTGGCGGCGCAGCCGCGACCCAAGACGGACGGCGCCGCCTTCGGCGACGAGCTGATCAGCGCCAAGGAGCTCAAGGTCTGGTTCCCGATCAAGGCCGGCTTGCTGCGCCGCGTGGTCGATCACGTGAAGGCCGTCGACGGCGTGTCGGTCGATATCCGCAGCGGTGAGACCGTCGGCATCGTCGGCGAATCGGGGTCGGGCAAGACCACCCTGGCGCTGGGCCTGCTGCGCCTGGTGCAGTCCGAGGGGCCGATCGTATTCATGGGGCGCAACATCGAGACCCTGAAGCGCAGTGACCTGCGGCCGATCCGGCGCGAAATGCAGATCGTGTTCCAGGATCCCTACGGCTCGCTGTCGCCGCGCCTGTCGGTGGGCGAGATCGTATCGGAAGGGCTCGACGTCCACGGCCTGATGAAGGACGAGGACGAGCGCGACGCCGCGGTGGTCGCGGCGCTGAAGGAGGTCGGCCTCGATCCGGAGACGCGGCATCGCTACCCGCACGAATTCTCCGGCGGGCAGCGTCAGCGCATTGCGATCGCGCGCGCCCTGATCCTGAAGCCCAAGCTGATCCTGCTTGACGAGCCGACCTCGGCGCTCGACATGTCGGTACAGGCGCAGATCGTCGACCTGCTGCGCGACCTGCAGAAGAAGCACGGCTTCACCTACCTCTTCATCAGCCACGACCTGCGCGTGATCCGCGCCATGAGCGACCGGGTCATCGTGATGCGCGGCGGCAAGGTGGTGGAGACCGGCAGCGCGCAGCAGGTGTTCGAAGCGCCGCGCGAGGACTACACCAAGGCCCTGTTGGATGCCGCGCTGCACCTCGAGGTCAGCCACGTGGAAGCGGTCCGGCAATGAAGCCCAGATTGTTATTTCTCGGCCCCGACAAATACGCCGGCCCCTGGGGCGACGCCTTCGCCGATCTTGCGCCCGAGATCGCATTCGAAGTCTATCAATCCGGCCAATCGTTCTCAGGCATTCCCTATTGCCTGACCTGGAAGGCGCCGCTGGGCGTGTGGCCGCAACTGACCGACCTCAAGGTGGTCTTCAGCCTGGCAGCCGGTGTCGACCGCTTGCTCGCCGATCCGAGCTTTCCGCGCGATTTGCCGCTGGTGCGCATGGTGGAGCCGGAGTTGACCCGAGGCATGGTCGAGTACGTGCTGTGGCAGTGCCTCTATCATCACCGCCGCGTCTGGGAACTGGAGGCTGCACAGAGCTGCAGCGCCTGGCGGCCGCACACTTATCCGGCGCCGTGGGGACGGACCATCGGCATTCTCGGCCTCGGCGAACTCGGCGCCGCGGCAGCGGCAAAGCTGGTCGAGTTCGGCTTCAAGGTGCGCGGCTGGAGCCGCACGGCGAAATTCTTCCCGCAGGTCGAAAGCTTCGCCGGGCGCGATCAGTTGCCGTCGTTCCTGAAAGATGTCGAGATCCTGGTTTGCCTGCTGCCGCTGACGCCGGACACGCGCGGTATCCTGAATGCCGACCTCTTCGCCCATCTGCCGCATGGCGCCAGCCTGATCAATGCGGCGCGCGGCGGACACCTCGTCGAAGCGGATCTGCTGGCGGCGATGAAGTCCGGTCAGATCGAAGCCGCAACCCTCGATGTGTTCGAGACCGAGCCCCTGCCGGAAAACCATCCGTTCTGGACCACCGAGCGACTCACCATCACGCCCCATAACGCCAGCGATACCGGCCCTCGCTCCGCCACCTGGCGCATTGCCAAGCAGATCGCGCGGTTCGAAGCCGGGGAAGCGCTGGAGAACGTCGTCGACCACGCGCGCGGATACTAGCTAGAACCGAGCGCTGCGCGCAGGGCCGTCGCGCTGGACGCCAGCTCTTCTGCGGTCGCGCGCGGCATCGCGCGGAAGGTCAGCTTCTCTTCCGCGATATATCGGCGCGACGTGATGTCGGTGGCTTCATGCATCGGCACGAGATGCGCGTGCACATGCGCGTGATCGCCGCCAGTCAACGCGAAGGCGACCCTTGGAACGCCATAGAGGCCTTTCATCGCCCGCGCCAGGCGCTGCCCGACATGCATGATCCGGCTCGCAGTGGCGTCCGGCAGATCCTCGAAGTAGGGAACATGCTGGCGAGAGACAACCTGGGTATGCCCGGCGCGGATCGGATAGATGTCCGCGATCGCCACGACGAGGTCGTCTTGATAGATCACCTCCGCGAGGAGTTCGCCAGATACGATGCGGCAAAAAACGCACTGCCTCATCAAACTCCCTTTCCGTTACTACCTCCGGCGCCGCGTCCTTTGCTTCAGCGGCCGCTGTCGTGGCGCAGCCTTCGGCGCGATGATGGCCGCGCCTTTGCTTTTTCCGGGCAGCGCCCAGGCGGAGACGAACGAGAACAAGGCACGCAGGCACGGCGCTTCGCCGCCTTCCGGGCGGCCGGGACGCTCGCGCGGGTTCCAGGCGTAGGTGTCGATGTGGACCCAGCGCAAGCCGGGATCGATGAATTCCTGCAGGTAGAGCGCGGCGGTGATGGCGCCCGCGAAGGGGCTGCTGCCGGCGTTGTTGATGTCGGCGACCTTGCTGTCGAGCATGGCGCGGTAAGCCTTATGCAGCGGCAGGCGCCACAGCGGGTCGTCCTCCGCCTTGCCGTGGCGCAGGATCGCCTCCGCGATGTCGTCGTCGTTGCAGAACAAGGCCGGCAGGTCCGGCCCGAGTGCCACGCGCGCGGCGCCGGTGAGCGTAGCGGCATCGATGATGAGGTCGGGCTTGTCGCGATGCGCCTCCGCCAGCGCGTCGCACAGGATGACGCGGCCCTCCGCGTCGGTGTTGCCGATCTCCACCGTGATGCCCTTGCGCGTCTTGATGACGTCGAGCGGGCGATAGGCGTTGCCGCTGACCGCGTTCTCGACCGCGGGGATGAGCAGGCGCAGCCGCACCTTCAGCCCGGCATCCATGATCATCTGCGCCAGCGCCAGCATCAGGGCGCCGCCGCCCATGTCTTTCTTCATCATCAGCATGCCGCTGGATGGCTTGAGGTCGAGCCCGCCGCTGTCGAAGCACACGCCCTTGCCCACCAGGGTCAGGCGCGGGCCGCTGTTGCCCCAGCGCAGGTCGATCAGCCGCGGCGGCCGCGCGGCGGCGCGACCCACCGCGTGGATCGCGGGATAGTTCTTCTTCAGGAGATCGTCGCCGACGATCACGCTGAACGTGGCCTTGTGCGCCTTGGCCACCGCTTTCGCGGCGTCGGCGAGGTGCGCCGGTCCCATGTCCTCCGCCGGCGTGTTGATGAGGTCGCGCGCCAGGGTCAGCGCCGCCACCACGCGGCGCACGGCGGCGCGGTCGACACCCGCAGGCCACACCAGGCGCGCGAGATCGCCATCGCGCTTCTTGTAGCGCTGGAACCGGTAGCCGCCGATCGCCCAGGCGAAACAGGCCGCTTCCGCGTCGGCATCGCCGACCGAGTCGGCCAGACGGTAGTCGCCCTTCGGCAGCGACGTCGGCAGCGCCGCCAGGGACCAGCGGTCGAGCCCCTCCTCGATCCCGATCAGCACCTGCGTCAATCCGCCCTCCGCGCTCGGGATCAGGCAGACGCTGCCCGGCTTGGCCGCGAAGGCGGCGGCGCGCACCCATTGCCCGACCGGCTGCGGCTGGCGCTTGAGCCAGGCCTCGAGTCGCTGGGCGCGCAGCGGCACAATCTCGACGGCTTCCGCCGCGCGGTCGATCAGGTGGTCGAGCAAGACTGGACTCCCTCGGCAAGGCGCAATGGGCGCGGATTGTAGCCATGCTCGGGGCCGCTTCCTAGAGCGCGGTGAGGCCGATATGCTGCGGGCCTGGCGGCATTTTCCGTGCGACTCGGGCGCCGACGGAACCGGCGCCGGGCACGCGACAACAAGTATGGCGATCGTGAGATGGTCCAGGCGGAAGAGCGCAGCCCGATGAGCGTCGAGGCGCTGCCCGAGGAAGCGGTCCTTTCGCCGTTCCTGCAGAAATTGTCGCGGACGGCGCCGTTCTTGTTCATGGGCGTATTGGTGTTCGGCGCATTGGCCTGGCGCCCGACCACGGCGCCGATCGAGCTGGAGACCCTGGCCTCCGCCTGGCACATGCATCTGCAGGGCACGCTGGTGCCGTTGCGCAACGGACATCCCGCGCCCGAGATTCCGCCGTTGCTGCATTGGCTGATCCTCGGCGGCTGGCAGGTGTTCGGCGTCTGCGAATGGTGGCCGCGCCTGGTGCCGGCCCTCGCCAGCATCGGCACCGTCGTCCTGATCGGCCGCACCGCGCTGGTGCTGTGGCCGCACCGCGCCGCGACGCCGATCTTCGCGCGCCTGCTGCTGACCGGGGTTGGCGCCTTCGCCGTCGCCATGACCATGGTGGAGCCGCAGACCGTGGCCCTGCCCTTCATCCTCGCAAGCTTTCATGCGGTGAGCGCGCTGTGGATGGGCCGGCCCGGCTTTTTCCGCACCATCGGCGGCTGGATCCTGAGCGCCGCCGCCGCCGCGCTCGCGGTGATGGCGGGCGGCTGGGCCTGGGCGCTGGTGCCGGTGCTGTGCGCCATCGGCATCTGGGTGCTGGATGAAGCGACGCGGCAGGAGCGCAATGCCTTCCTGTGGGTGCTGGGCGGCGTGGTGATCAGCGTCCTGGCGCTGGTGCCGGCCTGGCTTTGGCTCGACCGTTACGGCGATCCCCAGCACCTGATCTATTTCGGCAACGGCTGGATCGACACCGCGACCGAAGCCTCGCGCGGCGCCGCATGGTCGCTGCTGCTGCTGCCGGTCGCGCTCTATCCCTGGATCTGCTGGAAGACGCTGTGGCGCGCCCTCACCCGCCATCTGCGCGAGACGGTCGGCGTCGGGTTCCGCCTGTGCCTCGCCTTCCTCGCCGCATCTTGCGTCGCGGGACTCATCTCGGGCTGGCAGCTGGTGGGCCTGCTCGCAATCCTTCTCCCGCTGGCGCTGCTCGGCGCGCGGCTGCTGGCGACGCAGGAGATCAAGCCCAAGGACTTCCACGCCGTGGTGCCCGGCTTCTTCGCCTTGTTCGCCGGGCTCATCTTCTTCCTGATGAACATCGTGCCGACGGCGCATCTGGACGCGGTCTGGCGCCAGGTGTTCGGCGCACCGCTGCCGATCTGGCTGGGCGGCATCGGGCTCATCTCCGGCCTGTCGCTACTGGTGATCGGCTACATCCTGGCGCAGCTGTCGCCGAGCCATCAGCTATCGCGCACCCTGCAGGTCGCGATCCTCCCGACCCTGCTCATGACCTCGCTCAATCTCGAGTTCGACGGCAACCTCAGGCCGTTCTTCGACCTGACGCCGGTGGCGAGCCGCATGAAGCAGCTGCAGGACGCCGGGCTTTCGGTCGCGGTGTTCTCCGACTATCGCGGCGAGTTCGATTTCGCCGGGCGGCTGGAGATGGCGCCTGAGGCGGTGCCGACGCGGACCGCCGCCGCGCGCTGGGCAGAGGAGCATCCCGGCGGCGCCATCGGCACTTATTTCGACGGCTCGCCCCTGCGCCTGCCGGCGCTGCCGATGTTCCGCGGCGTGGCGCGCGACCGCTGGGTCGCGATCTGGCCGGCAAGCGCGATCGACGGCCCC
>DATEOK010000481.1:0-4041 GCA_035274225.1 Dongiaceae bacterium | reverse complement strand
GGTCTTGAACATCTGGGTGAGGCCGGTCGAGCGCGGCAGCGCGGTCTCGGTGGCCGAGGCATCGACGATGGTGTAGGTCGCCATGCCGCGCTGCCCCACGGCGCGCAGCACGTCGCGGCCCCAGGCGGAGGCGACGTCGGCCGGCTTCTGCGGGAACAGGTGGTCGACATGCGGCGCGGTGCCGGGCGCCTTGTAGGCATTGACGACCTCAACCTGCGCCACGTCGAGGCGGATGGGCGGGCGGTCCTGGAAGGTCAGCGTCGCAAAACTCTGCCGCATCGGCGGCGTGTCGCAGGCGGCGAGCGCCATGAGCGCGGGCAGGAGGAGAAGGGCGCGGCGATTCATCATGCGGGGATGATTGATGGCCGAAGTCACGCGGTCAACCCCTCCCCCGAGCCGGGGGAGGTCAGGGTGGGGGAAGCCGGTGCACAGGTGGAGAGAGTCTTCGCTCGCTTCCCCCACCCTACCCTCCCCCATCTTGGGGGAGGGGGAGTTGCGTTGGAGAGCGCGCGCTCAGTTCCGCGCCGGGAGGAACGCCGTGACCGGGAAGTCGTAGCGGCTGTTGCAGAACTCGCAGGTGACCTGAAGCTGGCCGTCGATCTGCAGGTCGGCGAGCTCTTCCGGGCCCATCGCCTTCAGCACCGTCTCCACCCGGCCGCGCGAGCAGCGGCACTTTGCCTCTACGCCCTGGGCCTTCTGCGCGCGCACGCCGTCCTCGTGGAACAGGCGGTAGAGCACGTCGGTCGCTGGGATGTCGCGGTCCAGCAGTTCGCGGTCGGTGCAGCTCGCCATCAGCACGAAGGCGCGGCGCCAAGCGTCGTCGGCGATCTCCGCCGCCATCTCGGTCACGTTCTCCTGCGGCAGGCGCTGCAGCATGATGGCGCCGGCGCGCCAGCCGTCATCGGTCTTGGTCGCGGCGATCTTGAAGCCGGCCTGCAGCTGCTCCGACTGGCGGAAATAATGGTGCACGCAATCGCTCAACGTGGCGCCGTCCATCTCGACGATGCCCTGGTAGCGGTCGGTGTGCTGGCCCTGGTCGACGGTGAAGGCGAGGTAGCCCTTGCCGTGCAGGCGCGGCAGCGAGGCTTGCTCGGCCGGAATGGCCGCGACCTTCTCCGCATCGAACTGGGCATAGCCGCGCATCGCGCCGTCGCTGGTGATGTCGACGACCATCAGCCTGATCGGCCCGTCGCCCTTGGTCTGCAGCGTGAAGACACCCTCGTATTTGAGCGCGGCCGCGAGCACGGCCGACAGCACCATCATCTCGGCCAAGAGCTTGGCCACGCTGTCCGGGTAGGCGTGCTGGGTGACGATGCGATCGACCACGTCGCTGAGCCGCACCAGGCGGCCGCGCACGCCGTGGCCCTCGATCGAGAATGGCTGGATGAAATCGTGGCGTTCGCCCGCGGGCAATCCTGTGCGCATGGTGATCAAATCTCAGTTCGTGTTGTCTGGCATCGCGTCAGCGGCTTCCCCCTCCCTACCCTCCCCCATGTTGGGGGAGGAGGCTTTCCCCCTCCCCCGAAACGGGGGAGGGTTGGGGTGGGGGAAGCGAGCGATGGCTCTCAGCCCCTTAGATAGGAAGCCGCTCGCCCTAAATCAAACCGAGGCACCAGAGCAAGATGCCTTGCTGGGCGTGCAAGCGGTTCTCGGCTTCGTCCCACACCGCCGAGGCCGGACCGTCGATCACGCTCGCGGTCATCTCCTCGCCGCGGTGGGCGGGCAGGCAGTGCATGAAGATGGCGCCGGGCTTGGCCGCCTGCATCAGGCGGTCGTCGACCTGGAAGGCGCGCAGCATGTTGTGGCGGTCCGAGGTGTCGGCATCGCCCATCGAGACCCAGGTATCCGTCACGACGCAATCCGCGCCGGCGACCGCTTCGGTCGGGTCGGTGACGATGCGCACCTTGGCGCCCTGCGCCTGCGCCCAGTCCACCACGTCCTTGGGCGGCAGCAAAATTTCCGGGCAGGCGACGTTGAGCTCGAACCCGAACATCGCGGCGGCGTGGATCCACGAGGTCGCCATGTTGTTGCCGTCGCCCGACCAGGTGATGCGCTTGCCCTTGATCGGACCCTTGTGCTCCTCGAAGGTCATGACGTCCGCCATCAGCTGGCACGGATGGGTGCGGTCGGTGAGGCCGTTGATGACCGGCACCGACGAATATTCCGCCAGCTCCATCAGCTTCTGCTCCTTGGTGGTGCGCACCATGATGCAGTGGACGTAGCGCGACAGCACGCGCGCGGTGTCCGCCACCGTCTCGCCGCGGCCGAGCTGCGAGGATTCGCGCTCCAGCACCACGGTGTCGCCGCCGAGGCGCTTCATGCCGAGCTCGAACGAGACGCGGGTGCGGGTCGAGGGCTTCTCGAAGATCATCGCCAGCGACTTGCCGTCGAGCGGCTTTGACTTGGCGAACGGGTGGGTGCCGGCCTTCAGCGCGCGCGAGACGTCGATGATCTTGCGCAGGTCGTCCTTGGAGAGCCGGTCTAGGTCTAAAAAGTGCCTTTGTCCTGGTTTGAGTGACTTCGCTGTGTTGGGCATGGCTTTCAATTCGCTTTGCGCAGGGCGGTCATCCCCTCCCCCGACACGGGGGAGGGCTAGGGTGGGGGAAGCCGCGTTTCGATGCGAGACAGTCATCGCTCGCTTCCCCCACCCCAACCCTCCCCCAGTTTGGGGGAGGGGGATTAGGCTCCTGCCTTGGTTTCCTTTGCGGCCTTGTCGAGCATGTCGAGGGCCTGGTCGATTTCCGAATCCGAGATGATGAGGGGTGGCAGCAGCCGCACGACATTGTCGCCGGCGCCGACCGTCAGCAGGCCGCATCGTCGCAGGCGCTCGACCATCTCGGTGTTCGGGCCGACGCATTTGAGGCCGAGCATCAGCCCCTTGCCGCGGAAATCGGCGAACACGTCCTGGTGCTTGTCCACGAGCTGCGCGACGCCCTTGGCCAGGCGCTCGCCCTTCTTCACCACGCCGGGCAGGAAGCCCGGCTCCAGGATCACGTCGAGCACGGCATTGCCGACCGCCATGGCGAGCGGGTTGCCGCCGAAGGTGGTGCCGTGGCTGCCGTGGCCGAAGGCGGCCGCGACCTTGCCCGTCGCCAAACAAGCGCCGAGCGGAAAGCCGCCGCCGATGCCCTTGGCGGTTGCCACGATGTCGGGCGTGACGCCGGACCATTCGTGCGCGAACAGCTTGCCGGTGCGGCCCATGCCGGACTGCACCTCGTCGAAGAACAGCAGCAGCCCGAACTCGTCGCACACCGCGCGCAGGCCCTTGAGATACTCGACCTGGGCGGCGCGCATGCCGCCCTCGCCCTGCACCGGCTCGACCAGGATGGCGGCGGTCTCCGGCCCGATCTTGGCGCGCAGCTCGTTCAGGTTCTCGAACGGCACGTGGTCGAAGCCTTCGACATAGGGCGCGTAGCCCTTCAGGTATTTGGCGTTGCCGGCGGCGGCGAGGCCGGCCAGCGTGCGGCCGTGGAACGAGCCATCGCAGGCGATGACGCGGTAGCGCCCGGCATCGCCGAAATCGTCGTGATACTTGCGCAGCAGCTTGAGGCCACACTCGATCGCCTCGACGCCGGAGTTGCCGAAGAACACCTGGCCGCCCGTGCGCCCGGCGAACGACGCCGCGATCAGCCGCTCCGCCAACTTCTCCTGCCCCGGGATGCGGTAGAGATTGGAGGTGTGCCAGATCTTGTGCGCCTGCTCCTCCAGCGCCTTCACCAGGTGCGGATGGCAATGGCCGAGCGCCGTGACCGCGATCCCGCTCGCGAAATCGAGGAAGCGCCGCCCGTCGACCGCGATCAGCCACGCCCCCTCGCCACGCTCGAACGCCAGCTCCGAACGCGCATAGGTGTTCATCAGCGCAGGCGAGCCGGCGCCACCCAGCGGCGCGGCATCCGGCTTGGCGACAGTGGCGGCGCCACCGGAAGCGGCGGGAGCATTCATCGAAGGCACTCCTCAAAAGCAATTCAGCGGGCCAATGGCCCGCCGGGAACGAACTTGGAACGCAGGAAAGAGGGAGACTATTGGGGGATAGGCAGAGGA
>DATEOK010000480.1:0-7412 GCA_035274225.1 Dongiaceae bacterium | reverse complement strand
GGTCTGGTGTGCCCAGGACAGCCGCAGCCGCGCTGTTGTCCTGCACGACATCGCCGCCGCCATCCGGCGCGACAAGGCGCACTATGCCGAGCACTTGACGCGCGAGGAAGGCAAACCCTTCAAGGAATCGGTCGACGAGATCTCCTGGTGCGCGACCGCCATCGACTACTACGCCGAGGTGGCGCGGCACGAGACCGGCCGTCTCGCCGGCAACACCGTGCCCGGCCAGTTCCATTTCGCGATCAAGGAACCGCTGGGCACCATCGTCATCGTGCTGCCCTTCAACTACCCGCTGGTGCTGCTGTGCTGGGAAGCGGCGGCGGCGCTGGCGGCCGGCAACGCGGTCATCGTGAAGCCGCACGAGCAGACCAGCCTGACCACGCTGAAGTTCATGGAGTTCTTCAAGCCGTTGCCGAAGGGGCTGATGCAGGTGGTGACCGGCGGCGCGCGGGTCGGGCAGCGGCTGATCGCCAGCTCCGGCACGCACGGCGTTGCTTACACCGGCTCCGTTGCGGTGGGGCAGGCGGTGGCGCGCACCTGCGCCGACAGCTTCAAGCCGTGCCTGATCGAGGCGTCCGGCAACGATCCGATGATCATCATGCCGTCGGCGCCGCTCGACATGGCGGTGAAGGGTGCGGCCTTTGCCGCCTACCTCAATTGCGGCCAGGTCTGCACCTCGGCCGAGCGCTTCTACGTCCACCAGGACATTCACGACGCGTTCGTCGACGGGCTGGCGAAGGAAGTGCGCAAGCTGCGCGTCGGCAACGGCCTCGAACCGGTCGACATGGGGCCGCTCGCGACCCGCAAGCAGCGCGAACGCTTCGAAGGCCTGATGGCCAACGCCCGCAAGGAAGGCGCCAAGACCGTGATCGGCGGCGGCCGCCCGGCCAATCTCAACCGCGGCTGGTTCGTCGAGCCGACCATCCTGACCGAGGTGACGGCGGACATGGAGATCCTGAACGAGGAGCCGTTCGGTCCGGTCGCACCGATCTGCCGGGTCAAGAACTTCGACGAGGCGATCACGCTGGCCAACAAGTCGCGCTTCGGTCTCGGCGCCAATCTCTACACGCTGGACATGGACGAGGCGTTCCGCGCGGTGGGCGAGATCGAGAGCGGCATCCTGTGGATCAACGCGCCGCTGCTCGACAACGACGCGCTGCCGTTCGGCGGCCGCAAGCTGTCCGGCACCGGCCGCCAGCTCGGTCCGGAGGGGTTGTCGCAGTTCCAGAACACCAAGTTCGTGATGATCGACCCGAAGGCCTCCAACCAGGACTTCTGGTGGTTCCCGTACAAGTCGGAGGAAATGTTCAGGAAGAGCTAAGGCCGCATGCCAAATCAGGGGGAGAGAGACATGGCAACGCAGCAGCAATTGCCCGCCGAGCTCGAACGGCGGATCCGCGCGCTGGAAAGCACCGGCGGCGAGGGTGAGGATTTCGACAGCTCGAGTTGGTTCTGGTTGATCGCGCTGGGCATCGTCCTGCCGGTCATCGCCTTGATCCTGGGATGGCTGTCATGACCGACGCGACTCACGGTTCCCTGTCCCAATCGATCACGGAAGCCGACAAGAACGCCTGGCCGCTGCTGCGCGCCGAGCGCACCTGGGGCCCCTGGCAGCTCGGCATATCGCTGGTGACGGCGGCCGCAGCGACCTGGTGCTACATCATCGGCGAATACACCGGCTATTACCTCGGCTTCACCAAGGGCTTCGCCGCCTTGTTCGCCGGCAGCATGATCGGCATGCTGATCGTCGCCCTGGCGGCGGTGCCGATCTGCATCCGCTTCGGCGTCGATTCCATCGCCTCGAGCAAGCCGTCCTTCGGCAGCAAGGGCTGGATCATCCCGTCGGTCATGCAGCAGCTCTCCATCGTCGGGTGGAACTCGCTGCTGCTGATCTTCTTCGCGAAATCGACGACGCAACTCCTGATCGCGATCGGCGTCCTTGCGGAGGGTGAGCACACGGTCATCGTTCCGGCGACGATCTTCCTCGCCTGTGGACTGGTGTTCATCTTCCTGCTGAAGGGGTCGAGCGGCGTCGAACGGATCTCCAAGATCCTGGTCGCGCATGTCTTTGTCGGCCTGTGGATGCTCTACATCCTCTTGAGCCAGCGTTGGACCGACATCGAGGCGGCGACGCCGGCCTATGCCTCGGGCAGTCCGCTGTGGGACTACACCACCGGCGTGGAGATCGGTCTGGTCTCGCTGCTGTCCTGGTGGCCCTATATCGGCGCCATGGTGCGCATGGCCCCGCGCGGGCGAACGGCAGCATTGCCGATCATGGTCGGCATGGGCGCGCCCGTGCCGGTGCTGTCGCTGATCGGGATCGCCGGCATCCTGGCGCTGCAGGTCTCGGACCCGGCGGAATGGCTGCGCTCGGTCGGCGGTCCGACCTACGGCATCATCGCGCTGATCTTCGTGGCCGCCGCCAATCTCGGCACCGCGGTCGCGGGCGTCTATGCCTCGGCCATCGGCCTCCGGCATTTCCCGGTGTTCGACAAGCTGTCCTGGCCGGTGCTGCTGCTCGCCACCATCGCGCCGGTGGTGCTGGTGGGATTGTTCATCCCGGAGCTGTTCTTCGCCAACTTCGGCTCGTTCCTGGCCTTCATCGGCATGGCCTTCGCGCCTTTGTGCGGGATCCAGATCTTCGACTACTACTTCCTGCGCAACAAGCGGATCGACGTCCGGGCGATGTTCCTGGATAGCCCCGGCAGCACCTATCGCTTCTGGGGCGGCTTCAATCCGGCGGCGATCATCGCCATGGTCGTGGGCTGCGGGACCTATCTCTACCTGCTGAACCCGCTGACCTATGTCAGCCACAGCCCGTACGACTACACCACGGCGACGCTGCCGACCGTGCTGATCACCGGCATCGTCCATGTCGTCGCGACCAAGCTGATCGTGAAGCCCGCCGGCAAGGGCGGGTACTAAGGCAAACTCGGGCGGGCGCGATCTCGCGCTCGCCCGTTTTCTTAGAACTCGCTGCCCAGCGTACGTGCCTGTGCCAGGATCTGCGGCGGATATTCACTGCCTTCGATTGATCCATAGAGCAGTTCCAGGCGCCGTTCCGCGACCCCGCAATAATCCAGGATGCCGACATTGAGCTGTGTCTCGATGGCCGAGTCATAGCCGCGCTTGGCATAAGACGGCGCGTGGTTGCCGGCGATCCCGATCATCCAGGCACGCTTCTGCGGGAATTTGCGCGCGCCATAGGCCCAGCCGTTGTTCCACACCCGGTCGATCCAGCCCTTGAGCAACGCCGGCATCGACCACCAATAGACCGGAAAGACCATCACGGTCGCCTCGTTGCGCTCGATGCGCTGCATCTCCCGCTGGACCTCGGCCGAATAGACCTTGTCCGGATCGTTCCAGTCCGGCTCGTCCTCTTCACGCAAGACCGGGTTGAACCGTTCGCGCGCCAAGTCTGCCAATTCGAAAGTATGGCCGCTCTTCTGCGCGGCTTCCGAAAATGTATCCGCAACCTGCCCGGTCAGGGACGAGCGGCGCGTGTGCGCAATGACAAGCAAGGTCTTCAAGATGTTGGCTCCCTCTATCCGGGTGGGCAGCCTAGCGCGGCGCCGCGACGATTCCCATTGACAACCCACCCCCCTCCGGTTCGTTTAGCGCCGACAACCAGCCTTGAGGACCGCCGCCGATGATTCCGCGTTATTCCCGCCCCGAAATGACCAGGATCTGGGAGCCGGAGAACCGGTTCCGCATCTGGTTCGAGATCGAGGCCCATGCCTGCGACGCGCTGGCGGAGCTGGGCGTGGTCCCGAAGGAGGCGGCCAAGGAAGTCTGGGCCAAGGGCAAGTGGGAGATCGCGCGCATCGACGAGATCGAGCGCGAGACCAAGCACGACGTCATCGCGTTCCTCACCAACCTCGCCGAGCACGTCGGCCCCGCGGCGCGCTTCGTGCACCAGGGCATGACCTCGTCCGACGTGCTCGACACCTGCCTCGCGGTGCAGATGAAGCAGGCTTCGGACATCCTGCTCAGGGACCTCGACGCGCTGCTCGCCGCGCTCAAGAAGCGTGCGCTCGAGCACAAGATGACGCCGACCATCGGCCGCAGCCACGCCATCCACGCCGAGCCGACGACGTTCGGGCTCAAGCTCGCCGGCCACTACGCCGCCTTCGACCGCGCCAGAAAGCGCTTGGTCGCGGCGCGCGACGAGATCGCGACCTGCGCCATCTCCGGCGCGGTCGGCACCTTCGCCAACATCGACCCCAAGGTCGAGGCGCACGTCGCCGCCAAGCTTGGCCTCAAGATCGAGCCGGTCTCCACCCAGGTGATCCCGCGCGACCGCCACGCCATGTTCTTCGCGACTCTCGGCGTGATCGCCTCGTCGATCGAGAACCTCGCCATCGAGATCCGCCACCTGCAGCGCTCCGAGATGCGCGAGGCGGAGGAATATTTCTCGCCTGGCCAGAAGGGCTCCTCGGCGATGCCGCACAAGCGCAATCCCGTGCTGACCGAGAACCTGACCGGCCTCGCGCGCATCGTGCGCGCCGCGGTTACGCCGGCGCTGGAGAACGTTGCGCTGTGGCACGAACGCGACATCTCGCATTCGGCGGTCGAGCGCGTGTTCGGGCCCGACGCCACCATCGCGCTCGACTTTGCGCTCTCGCGCCTCGCCGGCGTGGTCGAGAAGCTGATCGTCTATCCCGAGGCGATGGCCAAGAACCTCGAGACCTATGGCGGCCTGGTCCATTCCCAGCGCGTGCTGCTGGCGCTGACGCAAGCGGGCGTCAGCCGCGAGGATTCCTACAAGCTGGTCCAGCGCAACGCGATGAAGGTCTGGCTCGAAGGCAAGGACTTCCTGACCGAGCTCAAGTCCGACCCCGAGGTGACCGCGAAGTTGAAGCCGGCGCAGATCGAGGAGTGCTTCGATCTCGGCTATCATACCAAGCATGTGGACACGATCTTTGCCAGAGTCTTCGGCCAGTAGCGCGATCACCATCGAGGAAGCTTTCGCCTACGGCCGGAAGCATCCGGTCGAGCATGTCGATCTCGAGCGCTTCCTTGGCATCTACACGACCGACGCGCGCAGCATCGTCGACGTGCGCGACCACGGGATGGTCGGAGCCATCCTCGATCGCCTTTCCATCGCGGACGGAGCGAAGCCGTTCGAATGGATCGGCGCAGAAGTCGACCGGATCGAAGCGCCGGTCTTTCCGGTTCTGCTCGATCGCCTGCGCCGCGTGGCACGCCATCTCGGCATTCCGGCGGTCGACATTCCGCTGAGCGGTCACTGGTCGCAGGTGCGCGACCTGCTGGCAAGCGAAGGCGTTCATCCGCAGTTTGTCGATTTCGAGATGACGCATGCCAACTGTGCCTGGGGTCCGGATCGCCCGTTGCTCGCCGGCTGGCGCTGGGTGCTGGTCACGCCGGAGCACGAGGCCGCCTACGTTTCTCTGCTGAACCGCGGCATGGGACCGATGCCGGGCGTGTATGTGCCGCCCGAGGCGGAGGCGCTGGCCTCGATGCGCACGACGGCCGACGGCACCAAGCTGCTGCTGGACACCGAAGGCGAAGCGCAGGCGATGATCCGCTGTAAGCTGGCGAAGCGCTACCTGCACCTCGTCTGCTGCGCACCGGAGAAGAAGGGCAGGGGCCTCGGCCGCTTGGCGCTCGACGAAGTACGGCGCATGCTGGGGCCTGGACCACTTCACCTCACGGTGGTCAAACAGAACGAGCGCGCCCACGGTTTCTACCTGCACATGGGGTTCGCCCCCACCGAAGAGATCGAGACCTGGCGACTGCCGATTGCATCATGAATGACTGGGCTCACAACGCGGTGGAGTTGATCGGTAAGGCGGAGCTGAAGCGCCTCAGCGTGCGCAGCGACGCCGCAGGCCTCGTGCATCTCGCCGGGCATGTCGCGCTGCTGGCCGCGACCGGCGCGCTGATCTATCTGAGCGCCGGTACCCTTTGGATCTGGCCGGCGATGTTCGTGCATGGCACCGCGTTGATCTTCCTGTTCGCGCCGTTGCACGAGACCATCCATCGGACCGCGTTCCACAGCCGCCTCCTCAACGACGTGGTCGCCTTCATCGCCGGCGTGCTGGTCGTGCTGCCGCGCGAATATTTCCGCGCCTTCCATTTCGCGCATCATCGCTTCACCCAGGAAGCGGACGATCCGGAGCTGGCGACCAACAAGCCGGCCACGGTCGGGCAGTTGCTGTGGCACGTCACGGGTTTTCCGGAGTGGTGGTGGGCGTTCAAAGGCCTGGTGGTCCGGGCCTGGGGGAGATTGCAGGAGTCGTTCTACGCGACTGAACGGGTGCGGCGCGGCGTCATCCTGGAATCGCGCTGGATGCTCGCGATCTATGCCGCCGCGCTGGTCGGATCATTGATCGCCCACAGCACCGTGCTGCTCTGGTACTGGGTCATCCCAGTGATGCTGGCCCAGCCGATGCTGCGGCTCTATCTGCTGGCCGAGCATTCGGCCTGTCCGCGCAGCCCCGACATGCTGGAGAACACACGCACCACCTACACCAACGGGCTGGTGCGCTTCCTTGCCTGGAACATGCCGTTCCACGCCGAGCATCACGCCTGGCCGTCGATCCCGTTCCACGCCTTGCCGCAGACCAACACGCTCGTCCGCCACAAGCTGCGCAAGACCGCGCCGGGCTACCGCGCGGCGCTGGGCGAGATTTGGCAGACGATGCGGGCAGGGAAGGCGCTGTAGCGTTCTCTCTCTCTTACTGTCATCCCGGCCAAGCCGCGAAGCGGCGCAGAGCCGGGACCCATGGGGCCTTGCCGCAGCGCCGATGGGACGCATGGGTCCCGGGTCGCGCTACGCTTGCCCGGGATGACAGATAGAGCGTGAGGGTCGAAGCGCGGCTAGTCGCCTTTCACTTCGTGCTGGACCTGCTCGGTGGCGATCTTCATCAGGTCGTCCATCTGCTTGCGCAGGCGGTGCTCGCTCATCTCGACCTTCTTGGCCTGGAAATCGCCTAGCACCTTGTGCAGCACGTCGTGGTCGCCGGGGGTCACGAAATCGGATTTGACCACTTCCTTGGCGTAGGTCTCGGCGTCGGCGCCGTGGATGCCGAGCAGGTTCGCGGCCCACAGGCCCAGCAGCTTGTTGCGCCGGGCATTCACTTTGAACATCAGCTCCTTGTCGTGCTTGAACTTGGCTTCGAAGCTGCTCTCGCGCTCGTCGAACGTGGTCATAGGTACTAGCCCCTTGATGGACGTACGGCTTAAAATGGTCGCGGGGCAGGTCCCCGTCAAGGTTCCGCGCCGCTCATGTGTTCCGTCATAGTGCTCTATCGGCCCGGCCACAACTGGCCTTTGCTGTGGGCCAGCAACCGCGATGAAATGGCGGATCGGCCCTGGTCGCCGCCGGCGCGCCACTGGCCCGACCGGTCGGAGGTTGTGGCCGGCCGCGATGAATTGGCGGGCGGCAC
>DATEOK010000479.1:0-12223 GCA_035274225.1 Dongiaceae bacterium | reverse complement strand
TCAGCTGCCAGATCAAGGCCTCGGAAGAGTTGGACGGCATCGTCCTGCACGTCCCGCACATCTAGCGCGAATATGGCCGACCCCATCGTCATCGTCGGCGCGGGACAGGCGGGCGCGGCGTTGGCGGCCAAGCTGCGCGCGCTCGGCTACGCCGGCCCGCTGGCGCTGATCGGCGAGGAGCCGGTCTTGCCCTATCAACGGCCGCCGCTTTCCAAGAAATACGTCTCGCGCGAGCTGGAGTTCGACCGCCTGCTGGTGCGGCCGCCCACTTGGTATGCCGAGCAGCAGGTCGATCTGCATCTCGGTTCGCCCGTCGCGGCGCTGAAGCCTGCGGACAAGACGGTCATGCTGCGCGATGGCGCCGTGCTGCGCTACGCCAAGCTTGCGTTGACCACCGGCGCCCGGCCGCGCCGCCTGCCGTCGGAGATCGGCGGCGACCTCGCCGGCGTGTTCACCATCCGCGCCGTGGCGGATGCCGACGCCGTCGCCCCACTGCTGCAACCCGGCAAGCACATGCTGGTGATCGGCGGCGGCTATATCGGCCTGGAGGCGGCTGCCGTCGCGCGCACCAAGGGGATGGAGGTGACGATCATCGAAGTCGCGGATCGGATCCTGCAGCGCGTCGCTGCCCCGCCGACCGCCGACTATTTCCGCGCCCTGCACCGGAACCATGGCGTGGCCATATTGGAATCGACCGCGCTCGCGCGCCTGACCGGCGCCGCCGGCCGCCTGACTGGCGTCACGCTCAAGGACGGCACGCAGCTCCGCGCCGACCTCGCCATCGTCGGGATCGGCATCCTGCCCAATGACGAACTCGCCCGCGCGGCCGGCCTTGTGGCCGACGGCGGCATCCTGGTCGACGGCCAATGCCGCACCTCCGCGCCCGACGTCTATGCCGCGGGTGATTGCGCCCGCTTTTCCTGGCGCGGGGAGCCGACCCGCCTCGAATCCGTGCAGAACGCCATCGACCAGGCGGAGCACGCCGCGACCACCATGCTGGGCGAGCAGCGCGACTACGATCCCGTGCCCTGGTTCTGGTCGGACCAGTACGACGTCAAGCTGCAGATCGCGGGCTTGGGCCGCGGCTACACCGATTGTGTCCTGCGTCCCGGCAAGCGCGAAGGCAGCGCCTCGGTCTGGTACTATCGCGCCGAAACGCTGATCGCTGTCGACGCGATGAACGATGCGCTTTCATACGGCATCGCCAAGATGGTGCTCGAGGCCGGCCGCTCCATCCCGAAAGCGATCGCCGCCGATGGCACCGCGGACCTGAAGCTCTTTCTCACCACCCACGCGCCAGCCGCAAGCTGAGCGCGCGATGCGCCAATGATGGAATTCGTTAAGTCGCTGAGGTGTGCGGCGCGTCATGCAATGTTGCATTGCGCGCACTCTTGCGACGACGCGTTCCTTATGATCGTATATCGGATCGTATACGATTTGCGTGGGGAGTTTTTCCGGTGTCAGCGCCCGCGGTCACCCTGAAAGAGAATGCGTCGGCGGGCACGAGCCAGTCAGGCCTTGGCGGGGGCGGCATGGCAATCCAACGACACAAGGGCTTGGCCGAAGACGCCTATGAAGCGGTCTTCAACAAGCTGATGACCCTGGATATCGCGCCCGGCGCGCGCATCACGGTGGACGGACTGGTGCGGGAGCTGGAAGTGTCCCATACGCCCATCCGCGAGGCGCTCGGCCGCCTGGAGGGCGAGGGGCTGGTGGTCAAGACGCATCTCGTCGGCTACAGCGCCGCGCCGCAGATCACGCGCCGCCGTTTCGATGAGCTGTACGATTTTCGCTTGTTGCTTGAGCCGGAAGCCGCCCGCCGCGCCGCTCTTCGCATCAGCGAAGGGACTCTGGCCAGGCTGAGGAAGACCGCCGCATCGATGACGACCCTGAGCAACAGCCGCCAGCGGCAGGGCTATTCGGGGTTCGCGCGGCTGGACGCGCACTTCCATGACCAGATCATGGAGATTGCCGGCAACACTTTGATCCGCGATACGCTGGCGCACCTTCACACGCATTTCCACATCTTCCGCCTGATGTATCATGCGCGGATCACGGAGGAGGCGCTGGGCGAGCACGAGACGCTGTTGTCGGCGCTCGCGGCGGGTGACGATGCGGGAGCGGAACGGTCCATGCGCGCGCATATCGAGTGTTCGCGCGGGCGCCTCTTGGAGGCGTTTGCATGACCATAGGGTGGCGCCCCGACGGCGAATGCCGCGGCGGCGATCTGGGAGGTGACAATGTTGGTTGAACGATCCGCCTGGCAACGGCGCTCTTGCGTCGACGGCGGCAAATGAGCGATTTATACAAAAATTACCCTGATACCCACAAGACGCGGGGACATGCTCGGCCCAGCGTGGGCCGCCGGTCGGGAGGGCGCTCAGGGAACGCGGGCGGACAATGCTCGCCGTGGCAGCGGCTGGGGGAATGGTAATGGTGCAGGCCGAGAACTGCGCGCTACGCTTGGCGAACGTAAGCAAGTCTTACGGTCGTGTGCGCGCGCTCGACAACCTGTCTTTCACCGTGGCGGAAGGCCGCTTCTTCGTGCTGTTCGGACCGAGCTCCGTCGGCAAGACCACTACCTTGCGCACCATCTCCGGACTGGTCGCTCCGGACCAGGGCCGGGTCGAGATCTTCGGCAAGGATTGGACCCATAAGCCGATCGCCGGCCGCGGCGTGTCGATGGTGTTCCAGTCCTTCGCGCTCTATCCGCATCTCACCGCCTACGAGAATTTCGCCTATCCGCTGGTCGAGGAGGGCGTTTCCCGCGCTGAGATCGACCGCCGCGTGAAAGAGACCGCGGCGATGCTGAAGCTCGACAAGAAGATCGACCGCAAGCCGAGCACGCTGTCGGGCGGCGAGCAGCAGCGCGTGGCCCTCGGCCGCTCCCTGATCCGCCGTCCCAAGGTCCTGCTGCTGGACGAGCCGCTGACCAACCTCGACGCCAAGCTGCGCCACGACATGCGGGCCGAGCTGAAGCGTCTGCATCGCCAGTTCGGATTGACCATTGTCTACGCCACGCCGGACGAACTCGAGGCGCTGTCCATGGGCGAGGAGATCGCGGTGATGCGCGACGGCGGCGTAGTACAGATCGGCACGCCGGACGATCTTTACGAAGCGCCGCGCGATCTCTACGTGGCGGGCAAGATCGGCTCGCCGCACATGAACATGATCAAGGGCAAGCTGGCCAACGACAGCGCCGCCCTTGAGTCGGCCATCGGTCCGCTGCGGTTCGGAAGAAGGCTGCAGACGGCCGAAGCCGGAGAAGCGGCCGTGGTCGGCATCCGGCCGAACGACATCCGTTTCGCGGGCAAGGGCGAGCAGGGCGTCCACGCCAACATCGCGATGCTGGAGCCGCTGGGCGACGTGACGGTCGTGTCAGTGGAATCCGGCGGCGAGACGCTGCGCATGGTCCTGCCGGAATCCGCCGCATCGGGCCTGCAGCCCGGGCAGCAGGCGGCAGTGGTTCTAGATCCAAGCAAGTTCCACATCTTCCGAGCTTCGAGCGGGCAGGCGATCGCCTGACGCGAAGGGGCCAGAAGGAAAAAACGGTACACTAAAGGGAGGAAACCTAAAGATGACCGTATCAACCAAGATCAAGGGCCTAGTGGCGGCGGCGGGTTTCGCCGCGACGCTGATGACGGGCGGCGCGATGTCCGCCTACGCCGACGAAGTGACGCTGACCATGGCGGTGCCGGATTGGCCGCCAACGCGCATCATGAAGAAGTTCTTCGACGAGCAGTACAAGCCGAAGTCCGGCAACACCGTGAAGCTCGACGTCGACTTCATCCCGTGGCCCGACTTCTACACCCGCGTGAATGCGTCGCTGACCTCGGGCGAGCAGAAGTACAATTTCATCGTGTCGGATTCGCAGTGGTTGGGCGCCTTCGTCGAGGGCGGCTATTTCCGCAAGATCAACGACCTGCTGGATGCCGATCCGGAGTTCAAGAAGACGTTCTTGTCGATTCACCCGAATCCGCTGAACGCCTACGCCACTTATCCGCACAAGTCGGAGAACTATTACGGCTTCCCGCAGTTCCCCGACGTGCTGGTGAACTACGCGCGCAAGGACATCATCTGCCACGAAGAGGAACAGAAGAACTTCCAGGCGAAATACGGCAAGAAGCTGCCCTGCACGGGCGAAGAGCTCGACGCCATGACCTGGGACGACTTCAAGAATGTCGGCGAGTTCTTCCGTCGCAAGAAGGGCGACATGCTGGCCGGCAAGCCTGCCGACGACGATTTCTACGGGATCGCCTTCCAGGCCGGCAAGGGCTACGACTTCTCGTCCATGCAGATCAACGGCTTCATCTGGGAGATGGGCGGCGACATCTGGGACGAGACCAAGGCGCCCAGCGGTCAGGCCGAAGGTGTGGTCAACTCGCCGGAGGCGGTGGCGGCACTGGAGAAGTATCTGAGCATGATCGACTACATGCCGCCGGTGGCCAAGACCGGCACCATGGACATCTTCAAGTCGGACGAGTTGTTCCGCGAAGGCAAGGTGGCCATGAACATCGACTGGATCGGCCTCGGTGAAGCTTCGCTCGACCCGAAGACCTCCAAGGTCGCCGACAAGCTGGTCTTCGGCCAGATGCCGGGCACCATCGTCGATGGCAAGAACGTCAAGTGGTCCAACATCGGCGGCCAACCGTTCGTGCTGACCACCTGGACCACCGACGCCCAGATCAAGGAAGCCGTGGAGTTCGTGAAGTGGTGGTTGTCGTCTGACATCCAGCACCAGTTCGCGGCGGCCGGCGGCCAGTCCGCCGTGAAGTCGGTGTACGAGGATCCGAAATACGTGACCTATCGTCCGTGGAACCGGGCCTGGGCCCCGCAGCTGGATTGGCAGAAGGACGTGTGGCACGTGCCGCAGTTCTTCGAGCTGCTGACCCAGCAGCAGGACCAGTTCGACCTCGCGATCACCGGCAAGCAGGATGCCAAGACGACCTTGGACAATATCGCCAAGTTCCAGCAGAACCTGCTGACGGAAGCGGGACTGATCCAATGATGTGAGATGCGGCGCCGCCGTTCCCGCAAGGGGCGGCGGAAGCCTGCAAACCTCGGCTGGGGAGAGCCCGTTGCTCTCCCCGGTCGATTTGATCGAGGCCGTTTGCCCGCGGCGGTGCGCATCGGCCACCCTGCAACACATGCGACACTGCTCTTGTACCGGAAGTAACCGCGCGCCATGTCAGTAACACCAGCGACCCAGCCCGCGCCGACACTCTTCGACATCTCCGCCGGGAATTGGCGGCTCGCGATCCTCGTCGGCCTCGTGATCTCCGTTCTCGCCGTGCTGGCCCTGCCGGTCTCCGTTTCCTTCTGGATCGTGGGCGCGATGGCGGCCCTGGTCGCCGCGGCCTTCGTGGTGAATGCCTATCGCCGTCGCTACTATGGCGGCCTGCTGGTCGCGCCGGCCATCGCGGTCCTGTTCGTGATGAACATCTTTCCGCTGCTGTGGTCGCTGGGGCTGTCGTTCTTCGCCTACCAGTCGAACCAGCAGACGATCCGCTTCGTCGGGCTCAACAACTACATCAAGGTGCTGACCAACGACATCGCCGCGCCCGACAACTGGCACGCTCTCATCAACACTGCGATGTTCGTCGTGCTCACCGTCTCGGCCCAGATGCTGGTCGGCTTCCTGCTGGCGATGCTGTTCGCCAAGCAATTCCCGCTGCGCAAGTACCTGCTGATCCTGGTGCTGACGCCGATGATGCTGTCGGTCGTCGCCTCGGGCGTGTTCTTCACCTACTACTACGACCCGACCTTCGGCATCCTCAGCTACGTCATCAACAGCCTGGGCGACGGCCAGTTCATCCTGATGTCCAACAAGGCCGGCGCCGTCGCGGGCATCGTGTTCGCCGACGCCTGGATGTGGTCGCCCTTCGTCATGCTGCTGGTGCTGGCGGGCCTGGTGTCGGTGCCGAAGTATCTGTACGAGGCGGCTGCCATCGACCGAGTCTCGGCCTGGC
The DNA here is from genome assembly GCA_035274225.1 of Dongiaceae bacterium. GTDB lineage: Bacteria > Pseudomonadota > Alphaproteobacteria > Dongiales > Dongiaceae > Dongia_A. The sequence goes on along the minus strand of DATEOK010000479.1, from coordinate 6,254 downwards.
GGCGCTTCTGGACCATCACCTTTCCCTATATCCGCGGCCTGCTGATGCTGGCGCTGCTGTTCCGCACCATCGAAGCGTTCAAGCTGGCCGACCTGGTCATCCTGCTCACCAAGGGCGGCAACGACACCATGACCATCTCGTACCACCTGATCCGCATCGCCAACGAGCAGAACAAGACCAGCGAAGGCGCGGCGATCTCCTACGTCATGCTGTTCATGGTGATCGTGCTGACCAACCTCTACCTCTACCTCGCCAACCGCCGGAACCAGGGAGCCTGAGCCATGTCCAGCAGCGTCTCTTTCTGGGAACGGATCGGATTTCGCAGCGCCGGCGGTGTCGGCGATGCCGGCTGGGGCCGCACGCTGGTGGTGGCCGTGGTCAGCTTCATCTACTTCCTGCCGGTGCTGTTCATCATCTTCACCGCCATCAAGCCGCAGGATCTGGCGCTGTCGGTCCCACCGACGCTGTCGCCAACCTCGCTGTTCGGGCTGATCCCCGATCAATTCGTCTTCACCCCGACTCTGGAGAATTTCGGCTCGGTGTTCTCCCGGATCATGACGGTCGGAGGCCAGCCGGAGGCGACCGGCTTCGATCGTTTCTTCTTCAACTCGATCGTGATCGCATCCGCGTCCGTCCTGCTCGCCCTCGTCATCGGCACGTTGGCGGCCTACGGCTTCTCGCGCTATCCGCTGAAGGGCAACGACACCTATCTCTTCATCATCCTGACTACCCGCATGCTGCCGGCGATCGTCGTCATCATCCCGGTGATCCTGATGTTCCGCGCGGTGGGGCTGTCCGGCTCCTACTTCGGCATCATCATGCTCTACACGGCGTTCAACCTCGCCTTCACGATCTGGATGATGAAGAGCTTCTTCGATGAGCTTTCGCCCGACGTCGAGGATGCCGCGCGCATCGACGGCTCCTCCGAGGTCAAGGTGTTCTTCAAGATCTGCCTGCCGCAGGTGATCGCCGGCCTTGCCGCCACCTTCGTGTTCGGCCTCATCCTCACCTGGAACGAGTTCCTGTTCGCGCTGCTGCTGACCGGCCCCGACACGCGCACGGTGCCGGTGGCGATGAACCAGGCCGTCTCGTCGGGCGGCCGCGGCACCGACTGGACGCTGCTGGCGGCGATCGAGACCTTGTTCCTGATCCCGGTGTTTCTCGTCACCTTCTTCCTGCAGGAGCACCTGTTGCGCGGCGTCACCTTCGGCACGGTCAGGAAGTAGCATGTCGACCATCGAGATCCGCAAGATCACCAAGACCTTCGGCGACTTCACCGCCGTCAAGGATGCCGATTTGTCGGTGTCCGCCGGCGAGGTGGTCTGCCTGCTCGGTCCCTCCGGCTGCGGCAAGACCACGACATTGCGCATGATCGCCGGCCTCGAGCGCGCCACCGCCGGCGACGTCATCATCGCCGGACAGCGCATGAACGACCTGCCGCCGGAGAAGCGCAACATCGCCATGGTGTTCCAGTTCTACGCGCTCTATCCGGCGCTGACCGTGGGCCAGAACATTGCGATGCCGCTGCACCACGAGGGCATCGGCGCCGCCGAGACGGCCGTCCGGGTCAACAGGGTCGCGGACATCCTGCATCTGCGCGAGGTGCTGGACCGCCTGCCCGGCCAGGTCTCGGAAGGCGAGAAGCAGCGTGTCGCCGTCGCCCGCGCCATCGTGCGCGATCCCAACTGCTTCCTGTTCGACGAGCCATTGTCGCGCCTCGACGTTGAGCTGCGCCATTCCATGCGCGGCCAGATCAAGGGCGTGCTGTCCAACCTCTCCAAGGCCACGGTCATCGTCACCCACGACCAGCTCGAGGCCCTGACCATGGCCGACCGCATCGCCATCATGCGCGACGGCCTGATCGAGCAGGTCGGCAGCCCGCACGACGTGTTCGCCAAGCCCGCCAACCTGTTCGTCGCCAGCTTCATCGGCACCCCGCAGATGAACCTGATCGAAGCGCAGTTCAAGGGCTACAGCAACGGCAAGGCCAAGGTGGTGTTCGACGAGCAGGACGTCGATCTCGGCGTCAACCCGGCGGTCGCCAGCCTGAAGCCCGGCAAGCTGACCGTCGGCATCCGGCCGCGCGCCTTCACAGTGGTATCCTCTGACACCCGCGATACCATCGACGCGGTGGCAGAGCTGATCGAGCCCATGGGTGCCGAGACGCTGATCCACGCCCGCACCAAGACCGGCGGCGATATCCGCGTGGTCGTGCCGCGCGACAAGCGGGTCAAGACCGGCGAGGCGCTGCACCTAGTGCCCGACCCGGCGCAGACCCACGTCTTTGCCGACGACGGAAGGGCGGTGCGCGCATGAGCAGGCAGGGCAATGGCGGCATGACGCCGGCGGGTGCGCGCAAGGTGGAATACGCCATCATCGGCCTCGGCGTGCTGGCGCTGCTGATGATCTTCCAGCCGTTCAACATCGCGCTGTTCACGGTCGGCTGCATCCTGGTGGTGGTGGCGGGGCTGATCAACAACCTGCTGCCGCTGGCGCGCCCCGGCGTGCCGGCGCGCTCGGTGCTGAAGGCCGCGATGATCGTCGCGATGATCTTTTGCATCGTCCTGGTCGTCGCCATTTTCGCCGCCCATCTCTACGGCGTCTTCTTCCTGAAGCCGCCCGATCCCAACACCGTCATGGGCAAAGCGCAGCTCGCCGCCAAGCCCTGGTACATGCACCCCTTCACCTGGACGGTCGCGGCCATCGCCGTCGTGCTGCCGTTCCTGCTCCGGTTCATGACCCGCAAGGAGCATGGCTGAGCGATGCCGCGGATCGAACGCAAGGCGCTGCTGGAGAAGTTCCGGGGCATGATCGCCCGCAAGGAGCCGATCGTCGGCGGCGGCGCCGGTACTGGCCTCTCCGCCAAGTGCGAGGAGGCGGGCGGCATCGACCTCATCATCATCTACAATTCCGGCCGCTACCGCATGGCGGGCCGAGGCTCGCTGGCGGGCGTGCTGGCCTACGGCAACGCCAACGAGATCGTGAAGGAGATGGCGCGCGAGGTCCTTCCGGTGGTGAAGAAAACGCCGGTGCTGGCGGGCGTCAACGGCACCGATCCGTTCCTGCTGGTCGACCATTTCCTCGACGAGCTGAAGGCCATGGGCTTCTCCGGCATTCAGAACTTCCCGACCGTCGGCCTCATCGACGGCCAGCTCCGCCAGAATCTCGAGGAGACCGGGATGAGCTACGGCCTGGAGGTCGACCTGATCGCCAAGGCCAATGCCAAGGACATGCTGACCACGCCCTATGTCTTCAACCCGGACGAAGCGACCGCGATGGCCAAGGCCGGCGCCGATATCGTCGTCGCGCATATGGGCCTCACCACCGGCGGCAGCATCGGCGCCAATACGGCGCTGAAACTCGCGGACTGCCCCAAAGTGATCGATGCCTGCGCCGAAGCGGCGCGCAAGGTGCGCAAGGACGTCATCCTGCTGTGCCACGGCGGGCCGATCTCCTCGCCGGAGGATGCGGCCTACATCCTGAAGACCGTGCCGGGCATCCACGGCTTCTACGGCGCCAGCTCGATGGAGCGGCTGCCGGTCGAGACCGCGCTCACCGAACAGACCCGAGCGTTCAAGAAGATTTCGTTCTGACCCTCCTTCAGGAGATGAAAGATGAGCACGCAAGCAACCCACGTCACCCGTATGCAGCAGCTGATGTCGACCTCGCCGGTTCCGTCGATCTCGACCGAACTCCTGGTCACCGCCGACGGCGAACTGAATCAGGAGCTCAAGGCCTTCCTGTTCGACCCACCGTCGAACCCGACGCTGCTCAAGGGCAAGCGCGTCGCCATCTGCTGCACCAACGGTGTCGAGGAGGTGGAGATCATCGGCGCTCACCGCTGGCTCAGCGAGCACGGCGCCACCGTCCACATCGTCTCGCCGCGCATCGGCGAGTTCCACCCCACCCTCGGCCTGCGCTTCCCGCCGCAATGCGCCACTCACGTGCTGGCTATCCGCCTGATGGAGAACGCCGGCTGGCTGAAGATCGACCGCTACACCGACGAGGCGCGGGCGGCGGACTATGACGCCGTGCTGCTGCCCGGCGGCTGCTGGAACCCGGACGCGTTGCGCGCAGACGCGAATGCGCGGAACTTCGTGCGCGCCATGTTCGAGTCCGGCAAGCCGACCACCGCCATCTGTCATGGCCAATGGGTGATGGTCAGCTCCAAAATCCTCAAGGGCAAGCGCGCCACAGCGGTGTGGAACATCCACGTCGACCTCGAGAATGCCGGTGCGACAGTGCTGGACGAGCCGTGCGTGGTCGACGGCAATTTGATCACCGCGCGCTTCCCCTATGATCTGCCGCGCCTGGTCAAGGCCATGGTGAAGCAGCTGCTGGAAGCGAAGTAGGCGCCATGGGCGTGCCGGTTGCAGCGCGATCGCGGTCCCGGGGACGGGAAGCGGCGATCCGCTGCGACCCCGACAACCTGCCCGAGATCCTCGACCATCTCGCGGACGTCTATTTCTATGTGAAGGACGTCAACAGCAAGTGGCAGGAATGCAATTCCGCGATCCTCACCTTGTTCAATGCCGCGCACAAGTCGGACGTGCTGGGCAAGGCCGACTGGGACTTTTACCCCGAGCAGATCGCCCGCGAGATCATCCAGGATGACCGCTCGGTCATCGAATCCGGCCGCCCGATCGTCAACAAGCTCGAAGTCATCGTCGATGAAGGCGGCCACCTGCTGTGGGTCCTCACCACCAAGACGCCGGCGCGCAACAAGCAGGGCGAGATCTGCGGCGTGATGGGCCTGACGCGCCCGGTCGGCACCACCGACATGCTGCCGAACGGCTACCGGCAGTTCTCCAAGGTGATCGACCATGTCGAGGAGCACTACCGCTCCGCGCTCGAGATCTCGGAGCTGGCGCGCATCGCCGGGCTGTCGGAAAGCCAGTTCCGCAAGCGCTTCATGAAGCTGTTCAAGATCTCGCCACTGAAGTTCATCACCCGCATCCGGGTGCAGACCGCCGCCAAGCTGCTGCTGTCGAGCGATGCGCCGATCGCGGACATCGCGCTGAAATGCGGCTTCTGCGACCAGAGTTATTTGACACGGCAGTTCTCCAGCTTCTTCGGCATGACGCCGAAGAAATACCGCGATCGGCTGGGAAAGCGCGTCGCGGCGAGCTAGGCGCGGAATGAGCGCTTTATCCAAGGATTTCCCCGAAACCCACAAGACGGCGGCAAGAAGTCGTATCGAGATCGCAAGATCAAGGGGGAGGAAACGACCATGAAATATGGCTTCAACCTGCTGCTGTGGACCGGCCACGTCACCGACGAGCACCTGCCGATCCTGAAATCGCTCAAGAGGACCGGATACGACAACGTGGAGATCCCGATCTTCGAGGGCACGCCCGACTACTACGCCCGGCTCGGCGAGCAGCTGGCCAAGCTGGACTTCGACGTCACCACCGTCAGCGTCCTCGGCGCCGGGCAGAACTGCTTGGCCAGCGACAAGGCTGAGCGCAAGGTAGCGGTCGAGCGGGCCAAGTGGGTGATCGATTGCGCCAAGGCGCTCGGCGGCTCGATCATCGCCGGTCCGATGCATTCGCAGCTCGGCCATTTCTCCGGCCAGGGCCCGACGGCGGAGGAGCGCAAGCGCGGCATCGAGTTCCACCGCGCGGCCGGCGACTACGCCGCGAAACACGGTATCCGCTTCGCCCTCGAGGCGCTGAACCGCTTCGAATGCTACTTCCTCAACACCATGGACCAGTTGGCGAGCTACCTGGACGAGCTCGACCACCCCGCGGTCAAGGGCATGTTCGATACTTTCCACGCCAACATCGAGGAAAAGGACCTGCCGGCCGCCATCCGCAAGATCAAGAAGCACATGATCCACGTCCACATCTCGGAGAACGACCGCGGCACGCCGGGCAAGGGCCATGTGCCGTGGGCCGAGACCTACAAGGCGCTGCGCGCCGCCAAATACGACGGCCGGCTGACGATCGAGGCGTTCGGCCGCGGCATCCCAGCGCTCGCCGCCGCCACCCGCGTCTGGCGCGACTTCTTCCCCAACAAGGAGGAGGTCTATAAGTTCGGCTTCAAGCACATGAAGCAGAGCTGGGCCAATGCCGGGCGCTAAGGTCTACGTCATCGGAACCTGCGATACCAAGGGCGACGAGCTGCGCTTCGCCTGCGACTGCGTGAAGCGGGCAGGGGCCAAGCCTGTCCTGGTCGACGTCTCCACGACATCGCCGGATGAGGATGCCGACGTCACCGCGGAGACCGTCGCCGGCCAGCATCCCAAGGGCAAG
>DATEOK010000478.1:0-7986 GCA_035274225.1 Dongiaceae bacterium | reverse complement strand
ATGCCTTTGAGGCCGCCTTCGAAGCTTTCGAGACAATCCTGCATCCGGCCGGCCGGCAGCTGCCGACGGCGGCCATAGGAAAGCGCCGCAGCGAATTCGGTCAGCCTGCTCTTGTCATAGTCGATGCCGAAGATCAGCTTCACGACCGGAGTCATCGGCGCCCGATCCTGCGCGGTGACGCCGGCGTCCTCGAGCAGCTCGGCATAATCGTCGGGGTGCTGCTCGGCGGCGAGCGCGAAATCATAGGCTTGGCCGAGTGCGCGATAGAGCGCGGCGCGGCTTCGGTTGTCTGCGTTCCTGACCGCATCCGCGGTCTCGCGCGCCGCCGACAGCCGATCGGTCAGCGCGACGTGGGTGTCCACTTCGGGGGCGAGCCGGGCGAGCAGATCGTCACCCTGATCGTCGGCGACATGGTGGACGCCCAGCTCGAGCGTCTCGTCGGGATCGGCGAACGCTGGGCCCAAGGCAAGGCCATCGATCGGCGCCGCAGCATCGGCGCTGGGTCCGTCCGCCCATACGGGGCCGGCCTCGATCGCTGGTGCGGCTGCGGCGACGCGGCTTGCCTGCTGGCCGATCTGCGCGGTGGTGGCGCTGTCCGCCAGCTCCTTCCAATTGATCACGCCATAGATGAAGTCGATCGTCTGTCCGTCCGAGGAGAGCGGCATCAATATGCCGCGGTACATGGTGTTGCAGCCGTTCTGGGCGACGAACTCGGCCTCGAAGCCGATCGGCGCGCAATTGGCGATGATCTGGAGATAATGATCGGTCAGGCGCGACAGCAAGGATCGGCTCGGCACCTCGCGGATCGACTTGATGTCGGCCTGAAGGCCGCATTGCCGGCGCAGCGATCCGCCGAGAAAGGCGATGGCGGGATTGTCGCTGCCGGCCGTGAAGTCCAGCAGCACGCTGTGCGGGCCGAAGTCGTCCAGATTCTGCGGTTCGAGATCTTCGATCGAGGGATAGGCGCGCCCGGCGAGCAGCGAGACCCAATAATTATAGGCGCGGACGTGCATGCGGCGCTCGTCGAAGCCGATCTCGGGCGGCGTCTCCATGCGCGGCTCTCCATCGGTGTCGACATCCGCCTCCACGCCCGGTTCGGCATTCTCTTCGAATGGCCGCAGATTATCCATCATCGCTGTCCTTGCAGCACCCCATCATGGCGCGACCCTGCACCGGACGTGGTTGAGAAAGCGTTAAGCTTCCTGAACGGCGAGCGCGGTCCGGCCGGTCTTCGTGCTCCGCGCCTTGTCTTCGCCCAAGCGCGCTGATAAGGCCCCCGCCGTTCCGGAAAGCCGCTTTAGCTCAGCTGGTAGAGCACATCATTCGTAATGATGGGGTCGTGGGTTCGAGTCCCCCAAGCGGCACCGTTACAAGTCAAAACGCTTATGGTCAGTCTGCCTACGTCAAGAGGGAGCCTGTTCCGCGCCACGTAGTTGAGCGAGCAGATTTTGGCGTCCAAGGATCATTGACATAGGTACGGCATTGCCGTACATAAGCAGCGTGGCCAAGGGCAAGCCTTTACACGGTGTCGTAGAGACGCACGCCTACCTCCGTGATGCCGACGATGCCGGTATGGACGAGCAGGAGCGCGCCGCTTTTGCGACGTTCATTGCACAGAACCCCACGGCTGGCGACGTGGTTTCGGGAACCGGCAGCTGTCGAAAGGTTAGATGGAAAAAGCCGGGAACCGGAAAGTCCGGAGGCTATCGGGTAGTGACGTTCTACGGCGGCGAGAGGGTTCCCATTTTCCTTCTCACTGTCTTTGGGAAGAACGACAAAGCGAACCTGACACAAGGAGAGCGCAACGCTCTCGCAAAGTTGACCGCGACTCTGGTGGGTAGTTTGAAAGGGACGAAGAAATGACGAAGCGCGCTTTTGATAAGATCGCCGCAGGGCTGAATGACGCCATCGCCTTTGCTGGTGGCGATCGGAGTCGCGCGAAGCTCGTGCGCCCAGTGAACGTCAAAGCGATCCGTCAAGCTACGCGCATGACGCAGGCTCAATTCGCGGAAGCGTTCCGGCTTTCCATCGGCACGTTGCGCGATTGGGAGCAACATCGCCGGGAGCCCGATGCAACCGCCAAGGCCTATCTCTCGATCATTGAGCAGGACCCTTCGACGGTGAGAGAGCTGGCCGCCCGGGTCGGCTAATTCGGTGCCAATGGCGCGCCAAAAGACCTGCCGGCCTCGTTCGTGCTATCCACTGCCCTCGGATCGCTTGGGCTATCCTCGGGAAAATGGCGCTTGCGGTGTCACTCAGGATAGGATGTTGACGGCCCGTGCGGCGACCAGGGCAATCGTCAGCAATGAAATGGCGGATTCCGCCATCATCAGCAGCTTCGTCCTTGACGTAAGCGGCATAGTATCGGTGGGAGAAAAGGCCGTAGCGTTGGTAAAGGACAGATAGAGATAATCTACGAAGCCCGGCGACCAGCCTGTGTAGCTGTCGAGCATCATTTGCGGGAACAGAAAGTCGTTTTTCTGGGAAGGAAGCAGGCCGCGGGTCGCCGGTCCCCCGCGATCGATGCTCCAGAACCACAATGCGAAGATGATCACATTGGTGGCCCAAATATTGAGCGCATCGAGCAGCAGTGTCTCACCGCTCTCACCCAAATGCCCCTTGAGCAGCACGCGCACCAGATTCAGCAGCGCGGCTGTGTTCAGCAGCGTAATGACGGCGGTCAGGACCACCGCGAGCTTGCGGATCATGCGGCGATGCCGGGCGACCCGGAACCAATGGTCGTCGGTTTCGGCCTTGCGCGTCATGGCCTGAACCCATGCCGTCACGGTCGAAAGCGGAATCAGCAGGGCAAGTTCGATCACGGGTGCAAGTAGCTGCGGACCCGCGTGCAGGTCATTGATCATCAGCAGCTGCAGGGCGACGATTACCACAACGGAGCCGCGGGCCAACCAGAAGTCCGCGGCATGATGGTGGATCGCTTTCAGATGCTCGCGCAAATTCTCACCATGGTGGCTCCAGCAAGATCGGTTCGCGAACAGCTCGCCACGCGCGGTCGTCTCGGTGACCGGGCCGGCTCCGGGGTGCCATATTTCGCGAACTGTCCCCCTCGGTCTTCTTGCACTTTACGACGCCGGAGTCGACCTCGACCACCGGCGCCGCCACCGCCACGCGCAGGCCGGTTCATGGTGGCGATGGCGACAGCTCCAAATGATCGGGACGTGGGTTCGAGTCCCCCAAGCGGGCTCCGTTTTTCATCTTTGGGCCGCCCTCTCGGCGGGTCTCCACGCGTCTGGATCGGCCTCGGACGCCGGTCCGGCCGGTCTTCGAACGGCCGCGATAATGTCGTGGCTTGCGCGCAACAGGCTGAGCCGCTTCGTCATTTTGAGCGCGTCGCAACGGAAAATTGACGCTTTGCAAGCGATTTTTTTGTCAGAGGAGGCTTGATTCTTGCGCTAGGATGAACCAAACCGACCTCAAGAAACCATGCCGCGGGGCGTGGCCATACCTATAAGTGTTGCCGATAAAGGGGAAAATCAAATGGTTCGATCGAAGGCTCGGGTCCTCGCCGGAGGCGTGTCTCTGATTGCTCTTGGCGTTATGTCGCCAAGTCTGGCTTACGCGGATGACACGTTCGTGCAGCTTCCCGGCAGCTACACGTCGACCACCAACGCCAACAACGTCTACACGGTAAGCGCCGACACGACGACCGGCACGCTGTGGCACCAGGACGAAGGCAACGCGAGCGACAGCATCACGGTTCAGATCACCTGCGGTGATTTCGGCGGCGTCGGCGAGGATTGTACGGTCGCCACGGATACCGGTACGGTTTCCGGCAGTGATCCGAACAACATTCCGCCCTTGGCCTGGCCCGGCATGATCTATCAGCGCGGCAACACCGCTGACGCCGACAACCAGATCGATGTGACCGAGGGCGACCTCTTCATTCGCGCCGACGCGGGGGTTTGGGCGGACGAAAGTGCCGTGGCTCGTGCGGTCATCACCGGTGGAACCGAGGGCCACGAGGTTGCCGCGATTCACCAGGAGATCAACACCAACACCGAGACGGGGACCAACCTCATCACCGTCGACGCCGGCCAGTCGATCGACATCCTCGTAAACGCCGAAGCGCACATCAACGACGAGAGCGGCCACGCCGCCGCTTTCGCCACCATCCAGAATGGTGCGGTCGAGCAATGGGTGCGCAACAGCAACAGCGCCTCCAACATGATCACCAACGACGGCGTGTTCGGCGTGCTCGTCCAGGCCAATGCCGTAGGCGGGTCCGGCGCCGACGCGACCGCGGCGGCCAACATCTTTATCGGTGTCGACCAATATGCCAGCGCCGATTGGGCTGAAAATCTGATCGACAACGGCGGCACGCTGAGCATTCTCGCCAACGCGCGCGCCGATTCCATCGATTCCGATTTCGCCATGGCTTACGCCCGCATCGTCGACGGCATTGCACAATCCGCATCCGGCGCCAGCGTCGCCCACAACTTCATCGGCAATGATGAGGGTGCGCATATAACGGTGGGCGCGGACGCCCACGCGCAGGGTTTCTCCGCTTATGCGGCGGCCTATGTGGGGCGTGGTTTCAATCCCTTCGGTTTTGCGGGAATAGAGCAATATGCCGAAGCGACGGACGACGACGGCTCCGCGTCGGTCGGCATCAACAATAGCGGCTCGATCGATATCCACGCGGTCGCGACCGCGCTCGCGGTCGAGACCGCGGCTTTCGCCCATGCCTATGTCGACACCGGCATCCTGCAGAGCGCAGGGGGCGGTCTCTTCAGCACCGAAAACGGTCAGACGGCCATTGCCACCATCGTCAACAGCGGCGACATCACGATTCATTCGAAAGCCGTTGCGCACGCCGTCGGCGCCGCCAGCGAAGGCGTGTTGGGCTTTGCGACCGCCTATATGGGCACCGGCATCGCGCAGCATGCCTATGTGAACGGGAATGACGAGGGCATCGTGCCCAACTCCGCGCACGTCGAGCTGAACAACAGCGGCCTCATCGATATTGGCGCGACCGCCGACGGCACTGCCGACCAAAGTGGGTTTGCCCATGCCTATGTCGGCGCCGGCCTTGTCCAGACCGCCCGTGCCCAGGGCGCGGGCACCGATGAAGGTGACGTTGGTCTTGCGGCCAATGCGGACGTGCTCATCACCAACACGAACAGCATCGGCGTCCATGTCGATGCACATGCCGATGGCAGCGAATTCGCCTGGGCCCGGGCCAACATGGGCTGGGGCATCTATCAGTCCGCCTATGCGGGCGCGACCGGGGACGCCAATGCCACCGCCGATATCCACAATACCGGCGGCACGATCAACATCACGGCGCACGCCCTGGCTCACGTCGGCGACGCGACGACGACGGGCGCCGGTACGACCGAAACCCTCAACAACAATCGGGCTCAGGCCATTGCCTCGGTCTTCGAGGGAATCTATCAGTCTGCCTATGCGACGGGCATAAACGCGACCGAGACGGCGCCCTTCCAGCATTATAGCGGCAACGCGGTCGCTCTGGCGACAATCGACAACGCCGGTACCATTCACGTCGGCGCCGCAGCCACCGCGACCGGCGGCTCTGCCTATGCCGATGCCTATATCGATCCGGCGATCCATCAGTTCGTCGGCGCGGTCGGGGGCGCAAGCGCCAACGCCGATGCCAATATCGTCAACGGCAGCGGCGATTCGATCGATGTCCTTGCGAACGGATCGGCCAACGGCGGTCTGCACGCGGGCGCGTTTGCGGGCATCGCGGAGGGGATCTCGCAAGAGGTGTTTGCGCACGCGCTGGATCCGCAGGGGATCGCGAATGCCGACGCGTCGCTCAACAACAGCGGGTCGATCACCATCGGGGCACATGCCAAGGCGGTCGCATTGGACAATTTCATCGTCGGCACCGATCCGACGACCCAGACGACGCAGCTGGGCGACGCCTTCGCGCTCGCGCGGGTTACCGACGGCATCGTCCAATTGCGCAACGGCGGTATCTTTAATCAGGACGACGGCCGTGATAATGCTCAGGCCGAAGTCGCCGATGCGCGTGCGACCATCGTCAATAGCGGCAGCATCGACATCTTTGCGCAAGCCACTGGACATGGGGTCGATTTCGCATTTGCTTATGCCTATATCGGCGACGCGATCGGACAATTCCCCGACGCGACGGCTCCCAACGACGGGAACGCCGGTTCGACCGAGCCTGATGCCGGTGCGTTGGCATCTTTCACTAATTCCGGATCGGTCAATATCATCGCTTCTGCGCATGCCGTTGCCACTGGAGTGCTCGCTCCCGGTGCGACCGCTGACAATGCTTACACCGAACCACAGTTTGGGCACGCCTATGCCTATGCTTATGTTGGCACCGGCCTTCTCCAGAACGCGTATGCGAGCGCCAGTCACCGGGTGCTCGATACCGTCAACGCAACGGCAACCGTCACCGAAGGTGTCGCGCTCGCTGAGTCCAAGTTCATCAACAGCGGTGCCTTCTCCGTGGCCGCCGTTGCGCGCGCGACGGCGGCGGATGCGACCGCTATCGCGAGCATCGAAAGCGGCGTCTATCAGTCCGCCAGCGCCAGCGCCGGATCCGAAGCGACCGCGCACGTCCAGCTCACCAATAGCGCGAGCGGAAGCATCAGCGTCATAGGCTCGGCTGTCGCTCATGGCGTTACCGAAGCTCTTGCCATCGCGCATATCGACGGGATCAGCCAGGAGGTGAACGCCTCTGCCTTTGATGGTGATGCCAAGGGCACTGCGCTGATCGACAATGCCGGTGCCATAGATATCGTGGCCCGTGCGCAGGCGATTGCGACCAATGTGGTGGTGACTAACACCGGAACCAATCTGCTCGACGCCACCGAGACGTTTGTCGGGGTGGCACGCGCTATAGCCATCATCGACCATGGCATCGTGCAGGACGTCAACGTTACCGCCAGCGAGGAAGGTACTGATGTCGGCAACCTGACCAGGAATGGCGCCGCCACCGGCACCGCTTCTGTCGTCAACAGCGGCAGCATCAATATTCTCGCTCAAGCCATTGCCGGATCGGCCGATCTGCCCGTGGCTCCTATGGTTGCCTATGCTTACGCCTATATCAGCGAGGGCATGGAAGCGAGCGCATCGGTGTACGGCGAGACCCAAGCGCATGCCTTGGTGAGCCTCAACAACACCGGCTCGATCAGCGTCGTCGCCCACGCGCTGGCGATCGCGACCGACGTGATCTTCGCCGATACGGCGGGCATCACCACCGAGGGCGGCCCGGGCGTCTTCGGTACCCCGGCGGGCTGGGAATATGGCGTCGCCTACGCGCAGGCCACGCTCAACGCGAATGGCGGCAACGCTGCCATTCATCATTATGCGACGGCCGACGCCTTCCATTCCAACGAGACCGCTGACGGCGGAACCACGCAGACCGGACAGGCTTTCGCTTCGGCGCCGATCGACAACAGCGGCAGCATCACGCTTGCCGCCCTCGCGACGGCCGTGGGTGGCGTCGCTTTCGCCGATGCGAGCCTCGGCACGGGCATCTATGAGGATGCCAGCGCCTATGGCGGGACCGAAGCCCATGCGCACAACGGGCTGGCGAACAGCGGCGACATTCTGATCGCCGCCGTCGCCGATGCCAAAGGTCTCACCTATGCCGAGGGCTACGCCAAGATCACGCAGACGGGCGTTGCTCAGTTCGCGAGCGCGACGACGGAATCGGGCAACAGCGTCAATGACGGCGCTTTCGCTTCGAACTCTTTGACCAACGCGGGTAATCTCTCCGTGGTGGCTTCGGCCAACGCGACTGCGACCAGGTCGGCGGTTGTCGGCGGCGCGTCGACCGCAGAATTTGTCTACGGCTTCGCTTATGCTGGCGCCTTCATCAGGACCGGTATCTGGCAGTCCGCCACGGCGGAAGGGGTCCACACGACCACGACCGAAGCGACGACTGCCGAGGGCGCGGTTACCGATTTCTATCATCACCTGGGCAACGCGCACGCCGACAACAGCCTTTCCAATACCGGTACGCTC
>DATEOK010000477.1:0-5867 GCA_035274225.1 Dongiaceae bacterium | reverse complement strand
TACGACCTGCCCAACCGCCCCGTCGGAATCGCAACCTATTGAATCGAAATTCAAATTTTCATCTGAACCGCATCTATTCTGATGGCGCTGGCCAGCCATTGTTATGGCGTTGTTAACCAAGTGGACGTTAGAACTCCTGCCATGTCTGTGCGTCTCCCGGCCCTGGGGCTGAAGGTCAAGGTCGTCGTTGCGCTGTCGGTGGCAGTGCTGGCGATCCTGGGCGCGTTCGTCTCGTACGAAATGGAGCGGTTCCGCATCGAGCGGATGGACGAATTGCGCAACACAGCGCAGAACCTCGCCAACCTCTATTCCGGCGCGGTTGCCAGTTCGGTCTGGGAATTCGACAAGGACAATACCCGCTCCCAGCTCGAAGCCCTTAAGGTCGTCGAGGGCTTTCAGCGCGCGGTGATCTGGGAGACCAACGGCCCCGAATTCGTCGCGGTGTCCAACCGCATCGCCGACGGTCCGCACGTCGAAGGCAAGGCCAAGATCTACGTCAACGATAAGGAGATCGCCTGGATCCTTGTGCGCCTGTCGCGCGAGGTGGTGGCGAGGGCGGAAGCGCGCCACCTGAAGCAGCTGCTCTATACCGTGGCCGCACTGGCGGTCGCGCTGCTCTTCAGCCTGTTCGCCGCGCTGCATTTCCTGACCCGCCCGCTCGACCGCATGACCCACCTGATGCAGCGCTTCGCCACTGGCCAGCTCGGCGGACAGATTCCGTTCGTGGCGCGCAACGACGAGGTCGGCCGCATGGCGCAAGCGCTGGCGGTATTCCGCGACCATGCCATCGAGCGGCGCAACGCCGAGCTCGCCCTGCATCGCCGCAGCGAGGAGCTGACCGCGCTCAACAAGGATCTGTTGAAGGCGCGCGACGCCGCGGAATCAGCGAACCGCATCAAGTCCGAGTTCCTGGCCTCCATGAGCCACGAGATCCGCACCCCGATGAACGGCATCGTCGGCATGGTGCATGTGCTGATGTCGACGCCCCTGCAGCAGGATCAGCGCGACAAGCTGAGCACCCTTGCCAACGCCGCGTCGACGCTGCTCAGCATCCTCAACGACATTCTCGACATCTCGAAGATCGAAGCCGGCCGGCTGGAGCTCGACGTGGCGCCGTTCCTGCCGCGCCGCATGCTGGACGACATGATGGCGCTGTGGCGCCCCTCCGCCATCAACAAGGGGTTGGGGCTGAAAGCCCAAGTCGATCCCGACGTGCCGGCGATCATGATCGGCGACGCCAACCGCATCGGTCAGATCGTCGCCAACTTCCTCGGCAATGCCATCAAGTTCACCGAGAGCGGCAGCGTCTCCGTCCACCTGTCAGGCCAGCCCAAGGGCAAAGGCAGCTATCGCCTGCGTGTCTCCATCACCGACACCGGCATCGGGATCGCGTCCGACACCATCTCGCGGCTGTTCCAGAAATTCAGCCAGGCCGACAACTCGACCACGCGCAAGTTCGGCGGCACCGGCCTCGGCCTCGCGATCTGCCGCGAGCTGGCGCAGCTGATGGACGGCGAGGTCGGCGTCGACTCGACGCCCGGCAAAGGCTCTACCTTCTGGTTCGCGGTCGATTGCGGGATGGCGGATTCGACCGTGCTGCGGCTGCCTGAAGCCAGCGCGCGGTCGCGTTTGCTGGCGCTGCCCGGCGAGCGCCGGCTGCATCTGCTGGTGGTCGAGGACAACCAAGTCAACCAGGTCGTCATCTGCTCCATGCTGCGCTCCGCCGGCCACGAATGCGACGTCGCCAAAGACGGCCGCGATGCCATCACGGCGGTGCAGAAAGCAAATTATGACGGCGTCCTGATGGACATCCAGATGCCGGTGATCGACGGCGTCGAAGCGACCCAGCGCATCCGCAAGCTGGGCGAAACGTATCAGCGGCTGCCGATCATCGCCCTCACCGCCAACGCGATGGCCGGCGACGAGGAGCATTATCTCGGCCTCGGCATGAACGACTATGTGCCGAAGCCGATCGACCCCGACCGCCTGACGCTGGCGCTGCGCCGCTCCATCGCCACTGACGCCGCCCCCATCCGCCGCGCCGACCTGCGCATGGCGGACGAGCCGACCACCGACGACGACGAAGACCTGAAGCGGCTGCTGGGTTCGCTCTAGGCGCTTCGGTCAATCTGCTCTCCGATTTTGAGATTGCCTCATGCCCAGCTTATGCTGAAGGCACTCTTAGGGGAGCGCGTTCAATGCAGATCCGGCCAGCCCAATCGCAGGATGCCGACGAGGTCGGCGGCATGATTTCCAGGCTGCTGTGCGAGCTCTATCCGCAGCTGTCGGAGCAGTACCAGCCACGATCGCGACCGCGCGGCGCCTGCTCGACGACCGCGCCTATTGCGCGCTGCTGGCAGTCGGCGGCGACGGCGACATCGGCGGCGTGGTCGGGCTCAACGAATGCAAGGCGATCTACGCCCACGGTGCCTTCGGCGAGATTGCCGAGCTCTATGTCGAGCCGCGTTTCCGTTCCGCCGGCGTCGGCAAGCAATTGGTCGAGGCCGCGGTGGCCCATGGCCACAGCCGCAACTGGTCGATGATCGAGGTCGGCGCGCCCGACGTATCACGCTGGCAAAGCACCGTCGATTTCTATGTGCGGCGCGGCTTCGTCGAGGTCGGCCCGCGGCTCTATCGCGAGCTCAAGGCCGGCTAACGCGTTCCGTGCGTCAACTCCACCGAACCGCGCCAGCGATAGCCGGCAAGCGGCACCCGGTCGTGATCGCGCTCGGTCAGGACGGCGAACAGCCGGCCGCCGACTGCTTCGTAGAAGGTGCGCGCCGGCTTGTTGCTGGCCAAAGACCACAGCGCCACCTCGCCGGAACCGTACGGCGTCATCGCGTTGCCGAGCGCATGCATCAGCTTGCGTCCTAGGCCGCGCCGCAGATGCGATTGCAGGACGTAGAGCACCGGCACCTTGAAGGCGGGGCCGAACATGACCGGCTTCGCGCGCACACCGCCGACGAAACCGACGATGCCGGCGCCGGGATCGATCGCAACGAAGGTCCACCGATTGCTCGGCGGTTCCTGCAGCAGGCCTTGCCACAGGCGCAGCCGCGCCGGAACCGACTGCCGGTCCAGCACATGCCGTGGCAGGTGGCCGACATAGGCTTCCTGCCAGCCCTTGACGTGGACCGTGGCGATGCCCTCGGCATCGTCGGGGATGGCGGGGCGGACGAATGGTCCGATCGGCGTTTGAGCATTCATACCGGCTTCCGGCCCCACATCCGGCCAGGGCGCAGCTCGCCCTTGTCCAGCACGACCGTCAGCATGCGCCAATCTTCGAGATAGTGATCGCGCACCTTGGTGCCCAGCTTCTCCGTCATCAGGTCGAACAGCTCGCCCTTCATCCGCGCATATTCCTGCCGGCCGAGATCGCGGTACCATTCATTGAGGTCCTGGAGCCGCACATCCTCGAAGCCGATCTCATGCAGCATCAGGCCATACTCGGCGAGCGTGGCCGGATGATAGGGGATGCCCTCCAACTCGATAAAATAGAGCATGTCGGCGCTGAAGGGCTCGGGGCCTTTCATCCAGTCGCCGCCGGCGAGCTGCCCGCCCGGCTTCAGCACGCGATGCACCTCGCGCAGCAGGGCCGGCTTGTCGAGCACATGCAGCCAGGCGTCCTTGGTGAAGACGACGTCGAAGCTGGCATCGGGGAACGGCAGCGACTTTTCCGGCTCGACCTCCTGGAACGTAATGCGCGGGTCTGTGAAGCGCTTTCGTGCCAGTGCGACCAATGGCGCCGCGACATCGATTGCCGTCACCTTGGCAGCGCCCAGCGAGACCAGCACCTGCTCTATGCCGCCGATGCCGCAGCCGATATCCAGCACGTGCTTTCCGGCAAGATCGATGCCCTCCAAGGTCTCCCGCACGGCCCGTGGTCCGCCGGGGGACATGAACCCATCACCCCAGATGATGTCGAGCATCTCGAGCATGGCAGTGTCGTAGTCGTGCGGTGCTTCCTCGGGCATGCACTTCCCCTTGCACGCCTATCAGATACCAGATTAGCCGCAACTGCCTAGGGGATTGCATGCAGTGGCGACCGCTCGTTATGATTGCGCTCGACTTAGGGCAGGCCGAAAAAATGCGCCCCTTGGCGACAATTCTGGGACTTTTGATCATAGTCGGTCTCTTCGCTCTGACCGGCGCGCTCGGCCTTTTCGAACCGATGACCAAGGCAGTGGGTTATTTCACGCTTGGCGGCTGCCCTCTGTTGTGGGCACTGATACAGGGGTACCTATTCCATAGAGCCGCGCGCGCGCAGGGGATGCCGGGTGCCCTCATCGCCGCCACCTTTGCGGCGCTAATCACGCTGTCAGCGGCGCTAATCGTTATCGTTGCTGAACAAATTGTCGCTGGATTCTCCTTGTTCTTACTCGGAGCTGCCCTGTGCGTTGTCGTTGCGAGGCGCGCGCCGAATCTCTCGGGAGTTTTCTTGAGCGAGGATCTGAACTGGAACGGCAACGCTTATCCCGCCGCTCCGGCGTCACGGTTTGCAACCCTTGCGACCGTCCAAGTGATACTCGGCGTCGCGAGCATCCTGTTCGTGCGATTTACGCCGACTCTAGACAATCCGTGGATCTACTACGGCCCGCTCGCATTGCTGGCCGCCAGTGGCGCGGTACTGCAGATCTATTACCTGAAGGTCCGAGCCAGGCGGGCCGCAGCCTAGGCCTTGATGCGCGCCATTTTGGGGTCGTACAGCGGCTCCAGGCTGACCTTGGCAGGGTAGCGCTCGCAGGCGATCTCCAGCTCGTACGTGCCGCTGAGCACGTCCTCGGGCGCGACGCCGTTCTCCTTGTCGCGCACGTAGCCGATGCCGATGTTGGTCTCCAGCGTGTAGCCGTAGCCGCCGGAGGCGAGCCAGCCGCATTGCTTGCCGTTGCGGAAGATGGTCTCGCGGCCGAGCAGCACGATCGAGGGATCGTCGACCGTGAAGCAGGCCAACAGCTTGGGCAGCTTCTTCGCGGCCAGCTTGCTCAGCGCCTCGCGGCCGAGGAACGGCATGTTCTTCTTCAGCTTCACCGCCCAGGCCATGCCGGCCTCGAGCGGCGAATGGTCGGGCGAGATGTCGCTGGACCATGCCCGATAGAACTTCTCCAGGCGCAGGCTCTCGATCGCGCGGTAGCCGGCGTTGCGGATGCCGTGCGCGGCGCCGGCCTTCATCAGCGCGTCATAGACGCTGGCAAGCGAATCCATCGGCACGTGCAGCTCCCAGCCCAGCTCGCCGACATAGGTGACGCGCAGGGCGCGCACCGGCGTGCCGGCGATCATGAGCTCGCGGTGCTGGCCGAACGGGAACGCGGCGTTGCTCACGTCCGCCTCGGTGACGGCGGAGAGCACGTCGCGCGCCTTCGGACCCATCAGGCTGAGCGCGCCGTTGGCGGACGTGATGTCGATCAGCCGCGCATCCAATCCGTCCGGAATGTGCCGGCGGATCCAGCTGAAATCGTGGGTCGCGAAGCCGGTGCCGGTGACGATGTAGTAGGTGTCGTCGTCCAGCCGCGAGACCGTGAGGTCGCACTCGATGCCGCCGCGCTCGTTCAGCATCTGGGTGTAGACCAGGCGCCCCGGCTTCACCGCCACGTCGTTGGAGCAGATCCAGCTCAGGGCCGCCTCGGCATCCTTGCCGACCATCAGGAACTTTGCGAACGAGGTCTGGTCGATCAGCACCACGTTCTCGCGGCAGGCGCGATGCTCGCCGCCGACATAAGGGAACCAGTTCTGCCGACCGTAGGTGTAGATGTCCTTCTGTTCGACGCCCTTAGGGGCGAACCAGTTCGGCCGTTCCCAGCCCAGCTTCCAGCCGAACACAGCGCCCTGGTCCTTGAGCCGGCCATAGAGCGGCGAGGCTCGCACCGGTC
>DATEOK010000476.1:0-14883 GCA_035274225.1 Dongiaceae bacterium | reverse complement strand
CGACGGCCCAGGTCGTTAATGGATAAACGCCGGTTGGCCAGGACAGGCGAAATGGCGTAAGCACATTCGCCCCCGCTTCGGGTCACCGGGGCGGGGGCGGAACTACATTCAGGGTTTGTGATTATGGCTGCGGAAGGCGCCGAGATCAGCGTGAAGACCGGCAACAACCATACCGGCAATGGCAACGGCAACGGCGATCCGCTGATCGTGTTCATGCCGTCCGGCCGGCGTGGGCGTTTCCCGGTGGGCACGCCTGTGTTGCAGGCGGCGCGGCAACTCGGCGTCGATATCGACTCGGTGTGCGGCGGGCGCGCGATCTGCGGCCGCTGCCAGGTGGTGGTCAGCGAAGGCGAGTTCGCCAAGCTCGGTGTCACCTCCAAGGGCGACCACCTCTCCGACTTCTCCGCCGTGGAGCAGCGCTACGCCGACAAGCGCGGCATGAAGCCGGGCCGGCGCCTCTCCTGCCAGGCCGTGCTGCAGGGCGACCTCGTCATCGACGTGCCGGAAGACAGCCAGGTCCATAAGCAGGTGGTGCGCAAGCGCGCCGAGATGCGCGCGATCGAGATCGACCCGATCGTCAAGCTGCACTATGTCGAGGTCGCCGAGCCCGACATGCACGACCCGACCGGCGACCTGCAGCGGCTGGAGAAGGCGCTGCAGCAGCAATGGGGCCTCACCAACCTGTCGACCGACCTGCGCGTGATCCAGGGCCTGCAAGCGGCGTTGCGCAAGGGCAAGTGGACCGTGACGGTCGCCGTGCATCTCGGCAAGCAGATCACCGGCGTCTGGCCGGGCTTCAAGGACCAGGTGTTCGGCCTCGCGGTCGATATCGGCTCCACCACCATCGCTGGCCATTTGTGCGAACTGTCCTCCGGCGAGGTTGTCGCCTCCTCGGGCTTCATGAACCCGCAGATCCGCTTCGGCGAGGATCTGATGAGCCGCGTCTCCTATGTCATGATGAACCCGGGCGGCGAGGTCGAGATGACCAAGGCCGTGCGCGACGCGATCAACGACCTGGCCGAGGCGGTCGCCAAGGAAGCCAGCTGCGACGTGCAGGACATCCTGGAGGTCACCTTCGTCGGCAATCCCATCATGCATCACCTGCTGCTGGGCATTAACCCGATCGAGTTGGGCGGCGCGCCGTTCGCGCTGGCGACCGACGGGCCGACCATGTTCTGGGCCTCGGAGATTGACCTCAAGATCCATCCCAACGCGCGCATCTATGTGCTGCCCTGCATCGCGGGCCATGTCGGCGCCGACACCGCCGGCGTCATCCTCTCCGAAGCGCCGCACGAGGCCGACGACATGACGCTGATCGTCGATGTCGGCACCAATGCGGAGATCGTGCTCGGCAACAAGAAGAAGCTGCTGGCGGCCTCCTCGCCGACCGGTCCGGCGTTCGAGGGGGCGCAGATCTCATGCGGCCAGCGCGCGGCGCCGGGCGCGATCGAGCGCATCCGCATCAACCGCGACACGCTGGAGCCGCGCTTCAAGGTCATCGGCTGCGATTTGTGGTCCGACCATCCCGACTTCGCCAGGCAGACCGAGGCGACCGGCGTCACCGGCGTGTGCGGCTCGGGGATCATCGAATGCATCGCGGAGATGTATCTCTCCGGCATCCTGACCCAGGACGGCGTGATCGACGGCGCGATGGCGGCGAAGTCGCCGCGCGTGCAGCCGGAGGGCCGCACCTTCTCCTACCTGCTGCACGACGGCACGCCGCAGCTGCGCATCATGCAGAACGACGTGCGGGCCATCCAGCTGGCCAAGGCCGCGCTCTATGCCGGCGCGCGGCTGCTGATGGATCATCTCAACATCGACAAGGTCGACCGCATCACGCTCGCCGGCGCGTTCGGCAGCCACATCGACGTGAAATACGCGATGGTGCTGGGCATGATCCCCGACTGCGACCTCGCCAAGGTGACCTCCGCCGGCAACGCCGCCGGCACCGGCGCGCGCATCGCGCTCTTGAACGCCGCCGCGCGCGACGAGATCACCCGCGTGGTGAAGCAGGTGGAAAAGGTCGAGACCGCGGTGGAGCCCAAGTTCCAGGCGCATTTCGTGGAAGCGATGGCGATCCCGCACAAGACCGCCCACTATCCGCACCTCGCCAAGGCAGTCGCGCTGCCGGCGCCGAAGGAAGCGGCACCCAGCGGCGATGACGGCGGACGGCGCAGGCGGCGGCGCGGCTAGCCTCCTTGGCGCGTTCGCGCCGGCGTGGCACTCTGCCGGCATGTCCATCGATATCACCCTGGCAAGCAACGACGCGGACTACGCCGCTTTTGGCGTTCTGGTGCGCGAGTATGCGGACTGGTGCCGCGCACGCTTCGCGCACGAAGCCTGGATGATCGAGCTGGCATTCAGCCATCAGTCACTCGACAGCGAGATGAAGAGCCTGCCCCCGCGCTATGGCCCGCCCGGCGGCAAGGCGCTCCTGGCGCGACGCGATGGCGCGGTGGTCGGTTGCGGCGCCTACAAGCGGCGGTCGGACGAATACTGCGAAATGAAGCGGCTGTTCGTGCCGGATCGGTTTCGTGGCTTGGGATTGGGCCGCAAGCTGAGCGCGGCGCTCATTGCCGCTGCAAAGGAAGAAGGCTTCAAGCTGATGCGCCTCGACACCGCCGCGCAGATGCGCGAGGCGGTCGCACTCTACGAAGCGATCGGCTTCAGGCGGTGCGCGCCGTACAACGAATACCCACCACGCCTCATGCCGCATATGGTGTTCTTGGAATTGGCTTTGTAGTGTAGCCGCATGTCCGACGAAGACGATGATGACCTCCCGCCGCTGCCAGCCGGCAAGAAGAACTATATGACACCGGAGGGCCATGCGCGCCTGGTGGCGGAGCGGCGCAAGCTGTGGAACGAGGAGCGGCCGGAGGTCGTTCGCGTGGTGGAATGGGCCGCCGGCAACGGCGACCGCTCGGAGAACGGCGACTACATCTACGGCAAGAAGCGGCTGCGCGAGATCGACCGGCGGCTGCGCTTCCTCGACAAGCGGCTGTCGATCGCCGAGGTGGTCGACGCACGCCAGCAGAAGAACCGCGGCAGGGTGTTCTTCGGCGCCAGCGTGACCTATGCACGCGAGGATGACAGCGAGATCACGGTCGCCATCGTCGGCATCGACGAGACGGACACCGGGCGCATCAGCTGGATCTCGCCGGTGGCGCGTGCCTTGATGGGAAAGTCGGTCGGCGACACCGCCACCGTGCCGACGCCGAAGGGCGCAGAGACGATCGAGATCGTCGCGATCGCGTACCCGAACTAGCTGCCCACCTCCCACACCTTGGTCCGCCGCGCGATGCGCAGCGTGTCCTTGCGGCTGGCGAGCTCGCTGCCGGGGGCTTCCACCGCGGCGGAGGCTGCCGCGACGCCGAGGCGGCAGGCTTCCAGCAGCGGCTTGCCGCTCGCCATGGCGAGGACGAAGGCGCCGATCAGCGAATCGCCGGCACCGACCAGGCTGACCACCTTGCCCTTGGGCGACTGCAGGCGCCACGCCTCGCCCGGCAGGATCGCGAGGGCGCCCAGGTCGCCGCGCGTGACGATCATGATCTCCGCCTTGCCGCGCTCCTGCAGGCGGTGGCCGACCCGCGCCATGGTTTTCCAGTCGGTATTCGGCGCACCGGCGAGGTCGCGGAACTCGATGTGGTTCGGCTTCACCAGGAACACACCGGCCTCGAGCGCCGCTTGCAACGGCGGGCCGGAGGTGTCGAGGATCATGCGTCCGCCCTGCCGCTTCACGATGCGGGCGATGCTGGCGTAGAAACCCTCAGGGGCACCGGGCGGCAGGCTGCCGGTTGCCACGACGTATGCGTGGTCCTTGGCCAGGCGTTCGATCCGCGCCAGCGCCGCCTTCACCTCTTTGGCGCTCCAATGCGGGCCTTGCAGCACCAGGCGGTACTGGCGCTCGCGCCGGGTCTCGTCCACCGTTACGTTCTGGCGGGTCTCCTGGGCGATGGGGAATTCGACAACATCGAGCCCTTCCTGCTCCATCAACTCGCGCAGGGTCCGCCCGGTCGGGCCGCCGAGCGCGACGAAGGCGGTGCTCTTGCCGCCGAAGCCGCGGATGACGCGCGAGACGTTGATCCCGCCGCCGCCCGGTTCCACATGGGCGCCGGCGCAGCGCAGCTTGCGGTTGGCGAGCATGCGCTCCACCCGGGTCGACAGGTCGACGGCCGGATTGACGGCCACGGTCAGGATCTTCTGTTGCATCGTTCCCCAGGTTCCGGAGTGCGATTCGCCGGGCCAGCTTGCGATAACGTCCCGCTGCACTGCAATAGCAACCATTGCCATGCATTGAACGCTGGCGACGCGCCCCGAAAGGGCATTTGCCACCACACCGGTCTGCTGGCATGAGTGGTCGCGGATGGATGGACGGATGGGGACAGCGTGACTGTGATTTCGGCGACCGCGCCCAGCAGCCGGCACCCGGGCTTGGCCGCGCTCAGCCTGTGCAGCGGGGTGGCGATCTTTGCCGGCCAGGACTGGGTCATCAAGCTGCTGAGCGGCGCCTATCCGGTACACCAGGCGATCGCCATCCGCGGCATTGTCGCAGTGCTGATCCTGCTCGCCTTCATCGCCTATTCCGGCAAGATCGAGAGCCTGCGCTCGAAGCGCATGGGGCTGCTGATCGTGCGCGGCCTCGTGCTGATGATGGCCTATACCACGTACTATCTCGCCTTCCCGTCCATGAAGCTCGCCAACATCGTGGCGCTGTGGTTCACGGTACCGCTGTTCGTGACCGCTCTGTCGGTTCCGTTCCTGGGCGAGAAGGTCGGGCCGCGCCGATGGGCGGCAACCATTGTGGGTTTTGTCGGCGTGCTCATCATCCAGAGGCCTCTGACCGCCGATTTCAATGTGGCGTCGCTGCTGCCGCTCGCCTCGGCGCTGACCTATTCGATCTCGGCCTTGATGGCGCGTCGCATGGGCGAGACCGAGAGCGCGCCGGTGATGTCGTTCTACCAGAACCTTGTCTATCTGCTGATCGCGCTGGTGATGGCGGCGATCTTCGGCAGCGGCGCACACGAAGGCACCACCGACCCCAGCCTAGCCTTCTTGGTGCGCGGCTGGGCTATGCCCAGCCTGCTCCATCTTGTGCTTCTGGCGGCTTGCGGCGTGATTGCTTCGATCGCGACCGTCCTGTTGACGCAAGCCTATCGGATGGCGCCAGCCAATTTCGTCGCCTGCTTCGAATACACCGCCATCATCTGGGCGATCTTCGGCGGATACGTCTTCTTCGGCGAGACGGTGGACTTCTATTCCATCGCCGGCTCTGCATTGATCGTCGTGGCCGGGCTCTACGTGCTGTTCCGAGCCCAGCCAGCGACGCCGCTGGAGACCGAAAAAATCTAGAGTCGGATCATGTGATTATCGAAGCGGAACTCGCCGTTGGCGCCGCGTGCCGCTGGTGCGGCCTGGTCGCGCGAGATCGCGAACAGTTCGCCGCTGCCGCTGGAGACCAGGATCTCGCCCGCCGTGCCGGTGGGGCTGAGGCCGCAGCCGTCGTGGATCGCGAGCGCTTCGAGCGCCGCGCCGCTTTCGTCCCACAAGCCGACGCAATTGCCGCGCGGCGAGCTCATGGCGATGAGGCCGGCGCCGCGATCCGCCGACGCCGCGCCGCAATAGCCGTGCAGGCGACCCCAACCGCCCGCCGGCGCCGCCAGCCAGCGCGGTGCGCTGCCCACGCGGTGCAGGAACCCGAGCGGGAAGTCGAGGTCGGGCACATCGGCGGAATCCTGCAAGGCGGCGGCGACGTCGCCCGCTTCGGTCAGCGCCAGATGGCGGATCGACAGGCGCGTGTATCGCGGCTCGAGGATTGCACGTTCCAGCAGCCGCTCCGCCTGCCAGTCGAGATAGACGAGGTCGGAGCGGACATCGGCCAGCTCGCGCGCGCCGGTATCGTCGTGCCGCTTGTCGATGCCGCCGTTGGCGACGACCAGGGTCTTGGCATCCGGCAGTAGGGCGAGGTCGTGCGGCCCGATGCCGAAAGTCGGGAACTCGTCGATCCGCTTGTAGTCGTCGCGCGCGTCGTAGATTCCGATCACGCCTTCGTGCCGCACCTCGTCGTTCTCGGTGGCCAGCAACAGCGCGCCGCCCTCGACGAACAGCCCGTGGCCGGAGAAATGGCGTGACATCGCCGCCGGGATCTCGGTCACCACCGCGCCCGCCAGCGTGTCAATGACCAGCGCAAATTTGCCGGGTCGGCGCGCGAAGCAGATGGCTTCGCTGCTGCCCGGGCGTACCGCCAGGCCATGGCCGCGATCGGCGAGATCGAGATCGAACGCGATCTCGCCCGCCTCGTCGACGGCAACGACGGCGTAGCGCCCGGCAAAGCTTGCGGCGGCGGAGAGATAGCGTCCCCCTTCGCTGGCGCGCGCCGGCCTGCCGGCGAACAATGCGGCGGTGCCGGCCGCAAGAAGCGTGCGCCGGCTGAGCTTCATGCTAGTCGCCATCGAGCGCATTGAAACCCACCGGCAGGTTGAGCGTGGTGGTCACCGGCCCTGCCAGCAAGTCGCGCAGCTTGACCAGCTGCACGGCGAAGGCCTCCACCAGCTTACGTTGTTCGGCATCGGCGACCGCCTGGTCGAGCGGCAGCGTGATTTCCGCCAGCGCTCTCGTTGCGTGGTCGGCCGTGGCAATAACGTCGTTCGCGACCGTCTTGCCGTTGGCCTGCGCGGCGAGCATGCCGCCCAGCCCCTGATCGGTGCCGAACAAGACGCGCCAGCCCTCGAGGTTTGCGATGAGCACGGCGATCGACTGGCCGCTGCGCCAATACTCCGCCTGTTGCCCCTTGGCCTTCGCGAGGCTCGTGCCGAGCGGGGCCAGGAGCTTCATGTCGCGCATGGCGATGGTCGCGGTCAGCAGGTCGTTGAGCAGCCGACCGGCGGCATCGCGGCCGCTCGGCAGCTCCTCGTCATCCTCCGATGGATGCTCGATGCGCCCGAGGAACGCGGTGTCGCCTTCGGTCCAGCCGGCGACCACGTCGCGCGCAATGCTTTCGAGGTTGTTGCTGATCGCGGCGAACAGGCCGCAGCGAAAACCACCATCACCGCTGGCGAGCGCCGGCAGCGCATCGTCGTCGAACAGCATGCGCTCCAGCGCTGGCAGGCCCTGCACGCCCACCGTGGTTGTGGCGAAGCGGTCAGGCGCCAGCGCCGCATGCTCCTGCTTCTTCACCACCTCGGCCAGCTGGCGTCCCACGACATTCCGCTTGTCCGGCCAGTATTCGATGCGGAAAGCGCGCTGGTGCTCGAAGATCGGACCGAAGCTGATGTATTGAATGCGTGCCCAGGCGGTGGTCAGGGCGGCGAATTGCTGCTGCGCGGCCTTGAGCGTGCCGTCGTCCGGTGTCTTGCACAGCGCTTCGAGCCGGCCCTGCATCTCCTTGGCCGCATCGCCAAACGCCTGATAGCCGGGAATGATCGCGCTTTTCGCCGTCGAGAGGACCGCCGCTGAATAATCCGCATCCTCCAGCGCCAACGCGGGTGTTGCGACCAGCAGGAGGATGAAGGCGGCGATGGCTCGGATCATAGACTCTCCAGGAACGCGATCAGCGCCGCACGGTCTTCGGGGGACAGTTCGGCGGCGCGCTGCTTCGCGGCAGCAGCCTCCCCGCCGTGCCACAGGATCGCCTCCAGCGCCGAGCGGGCGCGGCCATCATGCAGCAGGTTGGCGCCGTCCTTCGCTGCGACACGAGCGCCCAGGCCCCACAAGGGGGCGGTGCGCCATTCGTGCGCGCCGGCGACCGTGGAAACCGAACCGTCGAAGGCGCGGTCAGCCAAGCCGTCACCCATGTCATGGATCAACAGGTCGGTGTAGGGCGCGACCCACTTGGTATCGCCGCCGGCCAGCTCTGCCGGCACGCTTGCGGTGTGACATGCGCCGCAGCCGATCTTGGCGAACAGCGCCTGGCCGCGCTCGTTCGCCGAAGCGGTCGGCGTGGGCGCCGGCAACGCGCGCAGATAGGTCGCGACCAGCGCAATCACGTTGCTCTCGACCTCGACGCCGCCCTTGCCGGCGCCCTGCGGCGCGGTGCGGCAGTCCGCCTGCGTTGCCGTGCAATCGCCCCACAGCTCGCGCCGCAGCGGCGTCGAAAGGCCGAGGTCGAAGTGGAACGCGGCGGAGATCTGGTGCGCGAGGTCGGGCTCGTCGCCCTTCCAGCCGAAGCGGCCGGGCTCGATGTCCTGCTCGCCGTACTGGCCCATCACCACAGCGCCGGAGATGCCATCGCCGTTCAAGTCGTCGGGGTCCGCCTGCGCGGCGAGCCAGGTCAGCGGCACACGTTCCAGCAGGCCGGTGCCGTGCAGGTCCGGCGCCAAGCGCGGCGAGATCCAGGCGAGATCGGCGAGCTTGTCTTCGCCATCGATCGTGATGCGCGGTCGGCGTAGCTCGACCGCCGTGCCATCGCCCAGCGTTTCTGTGCGGGTCTCGAACGTGACGTGCAGCTTGCTCTCCGGCTTGAGGCCGGGGACGGCGAAGGTCTGCACCTGGCTGCCGAGGAGCGGGTGCGGTACCAGCGCGCCGTCCTGCACCGCGCCGACGCGCAGGGCGAGACCGGCGGAGGCAGGCAGATCGCCCTCCTGCAACGACACCGCGGCGCGGCCTCCGCCCTGGTGGCAGGACGAGCAGGCGCGGGCGTTGAACAGGGGGCCGAGGCCGTCAGCCGCCTTGGTCGAGGACGGAGCGGAGACCCACAGCCGCTCGAACAGCGCCTTGCCCAGCACCGTGTCCATGGAATCCTCGGCCGCCCCAGCGTTGCCGGCGGATGCCAGCAGAACGCCCAGCGTACCCACAAAAACCTTACGCGACAGTGACATAGCCCATCATCCCGGTTTCCTGATGCTCGATAATGTGACAGTGCATCATCCACTCTCCAGGATTGTCCGCTGTGAAGGCGATCTCAACCCGTTCCTTGGGCGCGATCAAGACGGTGTCGGCGAGATGCGGGACGATCTCCTCCTTGCTGGATCGGAGCACGCGGAAGGTATGGCCGTGCAGATGGATCGGGTGCGGGTGCGGCGTGCCGTTGAACAGCTCGAACACGTAGGAGCGGCCGCGCTTCAGCTCCGCCAGCGGCGGCGGCTTCAGCCTGTGGTCCTGGCCAGACCAGGACTTGCCGTTGATGGCCCAGAAGGTCCGCTGCGGCAGGCAGAGCTGGTCCAAGGTGACGTTGGGATTGTCCTTCAGGTACGCCTCCAGCGCCGGCGAGACGTGGCCGGCGGTGAGGTCGAAGGTCAGCCGCTCAGCGCCCTTGAGATCGGGCTCCGGCACTTGGCTCGCCGCCAGGGTCGGAACCGGGCCAAGGCTCGGCAGGGCGCTTTCGATCAACGAAACCTCCGCCAGCAGCACGGGCTTGGCGCCCCACACATTCTGCAGGCGCACCGGCCGCCACGGCATGCGGAAGGCAATGTCGGCGCGCATGGCCGGGCCGAGACGCCAGGTCTTCAGCGGTACCGGCGGCAGCGGGTTGCCGTCGGTCGCGATCACGAAGCCTTCGGCGCCCTCGAGCGCCAGCACCACGATGCGCGAGACATCGAGATTGAGCACGCGCAGCCGGACCCAGCAGTTGTAGAGCGCCTCGAGCTTTGCATGCGGCTGGCCGTTCACCGTCTCGACATTGCCGAAGGTGCCGCCGCGCGCCGCGCCCTTGTCGGTCGAGAACACGTCGAACGCGCCGTCCGGCTTCAGGCGCCAATCCTTGATCGCGACCACGTGGTCGGCGAGGAACAGATCCTTCTCCGCCTCGTCCTCGACGACCAGCACGCCGGCGAGGCCGCGCCCCAGTTGCTCGACCGTGTTGCAATGGGGATGGAAAAAGAACGTGCCTGCATCCGGCGGGGTGAACTCGTAGGCGAAGGATTGCCCCGGTTCGACTGGCGGCTGAGTCATGTAGGGCACGCCGTCCATGGCGTTAGGTAGGCGGATGCCGTGCCAGTGGATGGTGGTGTGCTCGGCGACCGCGTTGGTGAGCTGGGCGCGGAACGGCTGGCCGCGCGGCGCGCGCAGGACCAGCGGCCATTCGTCCTGGTAGCCCCAGATCGGCGTGCTGGTGCCCGGCAGCAGGGACAGCGAACGCTCGCGTGCTTCCAGCGCGATCGCGCCGCTAGCCGCTGCAGCGGAAAGCGGCAACGGCAGCGCTACGAGCGCTGCCGTGCCGGTCAGGAAATGTCGCCGTGTCCACACGGCTGCTTGTGTTATTGGACGGCGCTGGGATTGTCGAGGGAGTCCGAGCCTTCGATCGCGAGGGCCCCGATCTTCAGGGCGTCGACCGCCTTTTCGACCGCATGGGTCTGGGCGATCAGGCCATCGATCGCGTCCTGGACGATCTTGTTGCCCTCGGCATTGCCGTCGCCGATCATCTGGTCGTACTTCATCTTGCCGCTGTCGGCCGTGTCCTTGAGCAGGCGCAGTTTGGCTTCGGCGTTGGCCATCGCGGCCTTCACGCCCTTGTCGGCGTCGGGCGAGGCGGCCTTCACCAGCTCGGACAGACCGGCACCCTTCACGACGCTGCCGTCGATCCGCTTATAGCTGCCGTCGTAGATCGCGATCATGCCCACTTCGTCGTAGTAGTGAGAGTTCTGGGTGTTGTCGGAGAAGCAGTCATGCTCCTCCTCCGGGTCGTGCAGGATGAGACCGAGCTTCATGCGCTCGCCCGCCAGCTCGCCGTAGGAGAGAGAGCCGAGGCCGGTCAGCATCATGCTGAGCGCGCCGTTGCCGCCGGCATCGCGCAGCGCCTTGCGGGCCGCGCCGTCGGCGGTCCAGTTGCCGACCATCTCCTTGAGGTCGTCGACCAGCAGCGAGGCCGCGGTCTTCAGATACTGGGCGCGGCGGTCGCAGTTGCCGTGGGTGCAGTTGGCGGTGTCGTAGTCGCTGGCCGGGCGGTTGCCGGCGCCCGGGCCGGTGCCGTTCAGGTCCTGGCCCCACAGCAGGAATTCGATGGCGTGATAGCCGGTGGCGACGTTGGCTTCGGAATCGCCCGCCTCGTGCAGCTTGTCGGCCAGCAGCTCCTTGGTGATCTTGCTGGTGTCGATGGCCTCGCCGCCGAACGAGATGCTGGTGTTTGCGATCACGTTGGCGGTGTAGAGCGGGTTCTCGTCGGACTCGGTGCCGTAGGAGTCGGCGACGTAGTCGATCAGGCCTTCGTCGAGCGGCCAGGCATTCACCTTGCCCTCCCAATCGTCGACGATCGGGTTGCCGAAGCGATAGCCTTCGGTCTGCTGGTAGGGATTGCGCGCGGTGAGCCATGCTTCGCGCGCAGCCTTGAGATTGTCCTCGGTCGGCTTGGCGATCAGCGCGTCGATCGCCTTCTCCAGCGCCTCGGCCGTCGTCAGCGCATCCTCGTATTTGGCATGCGCGATGTCGGCGTAGGTCTCGATCACCGCCGAAGTGTCTGCCGCCATCGCCGGCGCGCCACCCGCGATCAAAGCACCCAGCGCGCACACCAAACCAGCCTTGCGAACCATCAGTCCCTCCTTGTTCGAGCGGCGGTCAAGATAATGAGAATGATTTTCAGAGGCAATCGCAATCACGGCGCTGCGGTGCCCCGTCGCTATGACCTTGAGAATCCTCGCTATTTCACAGTCTGGACGACGTCGAAGCCCTCGAAATTCGGGCCGCCGAGATAAAGGTCGCGGTGCTGGCCGGCATTCTGGTGCGTCTTGCGGAAGGCCTCGGACCTGGTCCAGCCCTCGAAGGTTTCGCGCGAGCTCCACACGGTATGCGAGGAATAGAGCGTGTGGTCCTCGCGCTTCGGGCCCTTCAGCAGGTGGAACTCGACAAAGCCGGGCAGGTCGCGCAGATAGATGTCGCGCTCGCGCCAGATGCGCTCGAACTCCGCTTCTTGGCCGAGCTTCACCTGGAACCGGTTCATGGCGATGAACATGGCTGTCTCCTTTCGGGTTGATCGTTGAGTGTAGGCCAAAGAACGATGTAGGGACGATCGCGCTGCGGTTCGCGCAGCACGCGGGCGGCGACCTCGAACACCTCGCTCATCAGCGCTTCGGTCAACAGCTGCGATGCCGGGCCTTCGGCATGGGCACGCCCGCGATGCAATACTAGGATGCGGTCGGCATAAGCCACCGCGTGGTTGGGATCGTGCAGGATGGCGATGACACCGACGCCCTGCTCCGTCAGCCGGCGCGCCGCGGACAGCGCCAGATGCTGGTGGCCGAGATCGAGATTGTTGGTCGGCTCGTCCAGCAGCAGATAGCGCTCGCTTGCTTCCTCGGTATGAAGCTGAGCCAGCACGCGGGCGAGATGCACGCGCTGGCGCTCGCCGCCGGAGAGGGTGAGGTAGGACCGCTCCGCCAGATGCGCAACGCCGGCCTCCTGCATCGCCACCGCCGCGGCGCGCAGGTCTCTGCGGCCGGGATTGTTGCCCATGTGCGGCGAGCGGCCGATCAGCACCAGCTGCAGCGCGGTAAAGGCGAAGCCAAGGCTGGGGCTTTGAGTCAGCACCGCGCGGCGGCGGCTCAGGTCGCGCGCAGGCCAGGATGAAAGCGCACGGCCGTCGAGCTGGACTGCGCCTTCGTCCGCCTCGAGCGAGCCGGCCAGACAATGCAGCAAGGTCGACTTGCCGGCGCCGTTGGGGCCGAGGATGGCGAGGAACTCGCCCGGGCGCACGCTCGTGCAGACCTGGTCGAGAATACGGCGCGAGCCGCGCACGACGCTGACTTTGTCCGCGCTCAGCATCAGAACGCTCCCTTCTGCCGCAGCAGCAGCCAGAGGAAGAACGGCCCGCCGAGGAAGCTGGTGACGATGCCGATCGGCAGCTCCGCCGGCACAACGATGGTGCGGGCAAACAGATCGGCCAGCAGCACCAGGCAGGCGCCAAGCAGCGCCGACAAGGGATAGAGCGTGCGATGGTCCGCGCCCATCATCAGGCGGGTGAGGTGCGGCACCATCAGGCCGACGAAGCCGATCGCCCCGGTCATGGCCACGATCGCGCCAATGGTCAGCGCAACCAGCGTGATCATCCAGCGCTTGGCGCGCTCGACGTCGAAGCCGAGATGCCGCGCCTCGCTCTCACCCAGCAGCAGCGCGTTGAGATGCTTGCCGAAGCGCATCAAGGCGAGAATCGCCGCCAGGACCACCGGGCCGATGACCAGCAGCCGCTCCCAGGTCACGCCGTTGAGGCTGCCCAGCATCCAGAAATTCAGGTCGCGCAGCTCGTTCTCGGAGCTGAGGAAGATCAGCAATCCTATGCAGGCCGCCGCCATGGCGTTGATGGCGACCCCGGCCAGCAGCAGGGTCGCGACATCGGTGCGGCCCTCGCGGGTCGCGATGGCATAGATGAGGATGGTGGTCGCGAGGCCGCCAGCGAAGGCCGCGACCAGCAACGCCTGGCGCAGCAGCGGCGCCGACAAATACTCGATCAGCGGCCAGCCGAGCACGATGAAGGCCGCGGCCGCCGTGGCGGCGCCGGTCGAGACGCCGACCAGGCCGGGATCGGCCAGCGGGTTGCGGAACAGACCCTGCAGCGTCACGCCGGCCACCGCCAGGCCGGCGCCGGTCAGGATGCCCAGCACGACGCGCGGCAGGCGGATCTCGATCAGGATGATGCGCAAGGCCTGCATATTCTCATCAACCGGCGCGAGGCCGAGCTGCTGCGCGATCAGGTGCGTGGCGGTGCCGGGCGGGATCGGGATCGCGCCGGCATGGACGGTGACGAAGCAGATGGCGACCAGCGCGATCAGGGCGATGCCGGTCGCCATCGCCGTCTTTTGCGCCTGCCGATGCGCGATGAGCGCGAGGTCCGCCACTGACTGCATGCGCGTTAGTTGGCGGCCTGCGGCGGCGCCACATAGCCGGGGTGCAGCGCCGCGGCCAGCTCGCGGATCGCCCGTGGCGTGCGCGGGCCGAAGCCGAGCAGCAGCAGCGAGTCCATCGCGACGATGCGCCTCGCCTTGCCGGCGGGTGTCTGCGCGATATCGGGACGTTCCAGCAGTCCGTCGACGCCGCCGAGCTTCTCGAGAGTCAGGTCCGTCACCAGCACCACGTCGGGCGCAGAAGCAATGATGCCCTCGGACGAAGCGGGCTTGAACTCCTCGAAGCTCCCGATTGCGTTCTGTCCGCCGGCCAGCGTGATGATGGCATCGGCCGAGGTCTTGCGCCCGCCGACCATCGGCGCGCCCTCGCCGACCGAGAACAGGAACAGCACGCGCGGCTTGTCCTTGACCGCGCCGAGGCTCGATTGCAGCGCAGCGAACTCGGCTTCGAGCTTCGCCACCAGCGCCTTGCCCTCCGCCTTGCGGTCGAGCGCCTCTGCGACCGCTTCGACCTTCTTGATGACACCGGCTGTCGAATGCTGGTCCGGGATCAGCGCAAGACAAGTGCCGGCGGCCTGCAACTGGTCCAGCACTTGCGGCGGGCCGGAATCGGCAATGGCAACGACCAGCTTCGGCGACAGGCTGAGGATCGGCTCGGCCGACAATTGCCGCATGTAGCCGACCTGCGGCAGGTCGCGCGCCCGCTTCGGCTCGCGGCTGGTGATATCGACCGCGACCACGCGCCCGCCCGCACCGAGCGCATAGACGATCTCCGTCACGTCGCCGCCGATCGAGATGACCGGACCCTCAGCCGCCGCGCCGTCGCAGGACGCCGCGGCGGATAGCGACGGACCGAACAGCGCGCCTGTCGCAACAGCGAGAATCGGCAGCAGGCGCATCAGAACGACGCCGAATAGCTGAGGGCGAGCCGGTAGTCGCGGCCCGGGGCCTCTTCGAAGGCGAGGTAGCGTTCATAGGCGTTGTCGACCACGTTCTCGATGCCGGCATCGACGCGGAAGCCGGCGAGCGGTCCCTCGTCCGGCACCCAGCTGGCGAACAGGTTGACGATGTGATAGCCGTCCACGGCGATCGTCTCGTCCGCGACGCGATCCTGCGCCCA
>DATEOK010000475.1:0-2053 GCA_035274225.1 Dongiaceae bacterium | reverse complement strand
GAAGCTGGACATCGCCTCGCCGAACGGCTCCAGCGCGGACTCAAGCGCGAGGCGCGCGTCTTCGTCTGGTTTGTGGTCGAGCTGCAGCCGGATCGACCACAGCGGTACTTTGTTCTGCACGTCTTCCCCCTCAAACTCATTTTTCTTCCCCCTCCCCCAAACTGGGGGAGGGCCGGGGTAGGGGAAGCAAGCGAAGACTCTCGGCAATGGAGGCGCGGCTTCCCCCTCCCTACCCTCCCCCGTGTCGGGGGAGGGGAATGCTACCCCGCCTGCTCCGCCGGCATCACGAAGCTGGCCATTACCTTTTTCACGCCGGCCTTGTCGAAGGCGATCTCCAGCTTGTCGCCCTCGGCGTGCAGCACTTTTCCGTAGCCGAATTTCTGGTGAAAGATGCGCGCGCCGCTGGGATAGCGGCCGGTGCCGGTCTGCGTCACCGCTTCGGCGCTGAGATCGATGAGCGTGCCGCCGCGCCGGCCGAACCCTTCGCGCAACGGCTGGCGGCCCCAGCCGGACTGCGGACCCATGTAGCGCTCCGACGGCCGCCACAGATGCTCCTCGTCGCGCTCGATGTGCGCCTTCGGCAGCTCGGCGATGAAGCGCGAGGGCAGCGCGTTCTGCCACATGGCGTGGATGCGGCGGTTGGCGGCGTAGGAGATGAGCGCCCGCTTGCGCGCGCGCGTGATGCCGACATAAGCGAGGCGCCGCTCCTCCTCCAGGCCCTTCACGCCGTTCTCATCGAGCGAGCGTTGCGAGGGAAACAGGCCTTCCTCCCAGCCCGGCAGGAACACGATGTCGAACTCCAATCCCTTGGCGCCGTGCAAGGTCATGATGGTGACCATCTCGCCATCCGACGACGCCGCGTTCTCCATCACCAGGGAGACGTGCTCGAGGAATCCAACCAGGCTGTCGAACTCCTCCATGGCGTGGATCAGCTCCTTGAGGTTCTCCAACCGTCCCGGCGCCTCGATCGATTTGTCGTTCTGCCACATCGCGGTGTAGCCGGATTCGTCCAGCACGATCTGCGCCAGCTCGGCATGCGGCGTCGTCTCCGCCAGCTTGCGCCAGGTCTCGAGGTCGCGTACCAGCTGCCCGAGATTGCGCCGCGGCGCCGGCTTCAGCTCGTCGGTCTCGACGATGCGGCGCGCCGCTTCGGGCGACGAGATATCAAGCGACCGCGCCAGGTCATTGACCTGCTTCAGCGTGGCATCGCCCAGGCCGCGCTTCGGGACATTTACGATGCGCTCGAATGCCAGCGCGTCATCGGGTTGACTGATCAGGCGCAGATAGGCGAGCGCATCGCGGATCTCCTGCCGCTCGTAGAAGCGCGGGCCGCCGATCACGCGGTAGCGCAGACCCAATGTGATGAAGCGCTCTTCGAACTCGCGGGTCTGGAAGCCGGCGCGCACCAGGATGGCGATGTCGTTGAGCGAGACGCCCTTGCGCTGCAGGTTCTCGATCTCCTCGCCGATCTTGCGCGCTTCCTCTTCGCCGTCCCAGGCGGCGGTCAGCTTGACCTTCTCGCCCTCGGCCATGTCGGTCCACAAGGTCTTGCCAAGTCGCCCTTCGTTCTGCGCGATCAGACCCGATGCCGCCGCGAGGATGTGCGGGGTCGAACGGTAATTCTGTTCGAGGCGGATGACCTTGGCGCCGGGGAAGTCGTGCTCGAAGCGGAGGATGTTCTCCACCTCCGCGCCGCGCCAGCCATAGATCGACTGGTCGTCATCGCCCACCACGCAGATGTTGCGGTGGGCCTGCGCCAGCAGCCGCAGCCACAGATACTGCACCACGTTGCTGTCCTGGTACTCGTCGACCAGGATGTAGCGGAACTGCTTCTGGTAGCGCTCCAGGATCTCCTTTTCCTTGCTGAACAGCGAGACGTTGTGCAGCAGCAGGTCGCCGAAGTCGCAGGCGTTCAGCGTCGTGAGGCGCTGCTGGTATTCGCGGTAGATGCCGAGGATGCGCCCGCCGCCGACCTCGGCCTGCTCCGCCGCGCTCACCTTGTCGGGCGTCAGGCCGCGATCCTTCCAGCGCTCGATGATTCCGTGCACGACCC
>DATEOK010000474.1:0-3801 GCA_035274225.1 Dongiaceae bacterium | reverse complement strand
CGAAATCCTGTCCGAGAACTACATGGTGGAGGGCGGCCGGCCGCTCGCCAAGCTGATGGCGATTCGCGTTCGCTATCCGATGGTGATGCACGGCGTGTCGCTGTCGATCGGTTCGACCGATCCGCTCGACAGGGACTATCTCGCGCGCCTGAAGGCGCTGGCTGCGCGCGTCGAGCCTGCGATCATCTCCGACCATCTGTGCTGGACCGGCGTTGCTGGCCTCAACATGCACGACCTGTTGCCCCTGCCCCTGACCGAAGAGGCGCTGGCGCATGTCTGCACGCGGGTGGATCAGGTGCAGTCGTTCCTCGGCCGCGAGATCGCGCTGGAGAACGCCTCGACCTACGTGACATTCACAAATGATGCGATTCCGGAATGGGAGTTCCTGGCGGAGATCGCGCGCCGCACCAGCTGCCGGCTGCTGCTCGACGTCAACAACGTCTATGTCAGCGCCTTCAACCACGATTTCCGCGCCACCGACTATATCGACGCGATCCCGCGCGAGGCGGTGGCCTACATCCACCTCGCCGGGCACGAGCACAACGAGACCTATATCATCGACACCCACGATCATCCGGTGGTCGACGGCGTATGGCAGCTCTATGCCCATGCCATCCGCTGCTTCGGCGCGGTCGCGACCATGATCGAGCGCGACGACAAGATCCCGCCGCTCGAGGAGCTGACCGCCGAACTCGCGCAGGCGCGAAAGGTGGCGGCCGTCGCGCTCAAGCAGCCGGCGCAGGTGGCGTGATGGACCTGCAGCGCACCGAGCATGCGTTCCAGGACGGGCTGCTCGGCCGCTCGCAGGACATCCTCGGCACCGTGCGCGGCAATGCGCGCGAGTCCGCCGAGACCATGTTCGGCGTCTATCGCAACGCCTACTGGGCGCGCCTGGTCGAGGCGCTGGGCAACGATCTGCCCGGCCTGAAGGCGCTGATGGGCGACGAAGCGTTCGACAAGATGGCACGCGCGTATGTGGCCAAGCATCCCTCACAACATCCCTCGATCCGCTGGGCCGGCCGTCACCTCGCCGAATTCCTGGCGAGCGAGGCGCCGTATCGTGATGAGCCGTGGTTCGCCGACATGGCGCGCTTCGATTGGGCGCTGGCTCATGCTTTTGACGCGGTGGATGCGCCGGCAGCGGGTCTCGCCGATCTGGTGGGTGTACCACCCGAATTCTGGGGTAGTATCCGGCTCGCCTTCCATCCGACCCTCGATGCGTTCTGCGTTGCAACGCCGGTCGAGGAAGCGCGGCCTCAGTTGTTGGAGGATACCGGCATCCGGCTGGACCGTGCCGCACGCTGCGATCGCGCGATCATGGCCTGGCGTATCGCGCACGACGTGAAGTTCCGCGCGATCGACCCGCTGGAGCTCGCTGCGCTGCAAACGATGCAGCGCGGCGCCACCTTCGGCGAGCTGTGCGAGCTGGTGGCGGGAGAGGTCGATCCTGAGACAGCGCCGCTGCGCGCCGCGCAGATCCTGCAAGGCTGGCTGGAATGGGGCATTGTCGCGACGGTGGAGCATGATGGCCTGGGCAGCGCGGCATAGCTGGACCTGCCGGCGAGACGCTTCTTGCCCCCTTGTGGGGGAAGGATGCGGAGCCTTAGCGAACGAAGTGGGCTTAGGCGCAGCTGGATGCGGGGTGCCGTCGCACGAGCCCGTGAAATTCAGCCATGAAACCGGTGACCCGCTCAGATCTCGGTGCACATCATCGCCTCTCACCTTCGATCGTGCGGCGGCACCCCCCATCCCAACCTTCCCCCACAAGGGGGGAAGGGGCGCATCGTACCGTCCCCACGCAATCGCCACGCTGGGAGTGGCACTCGCGATACTCTTTGGCACGTTGCCTGCCCGCGCCGACGATCCCACCTGCGACTACGATGTGACCGTGCTCGATTCCCATGCGGCCAAGCTCGAGATCTCGGTCGCTTGCGATCCGGCGCTGGGAGTCAGCAAGTTCACCGCGCTCGGCAACCGCGATCACTGGTGGACCGATCCCGACGGCTACAAAGACGGCAAGGGCCGCTTCACCTATGAGCTCGGCGCCTTCGCCAAGGCCGAGGACGACATGGGCTCGGCCATGCCGTTTGGCGATGCGGTGCTGGCGACGCCGGGTTTCCTGCTGCCGCTGCCCGAGACGAGCCATGCGGCGATGCTGCGGTTTCGATTCCGATTCCCAGCGGGCGGAAGTATCGTTACCGCGCTGCGGCCGGATAAGGACGGCTACTACCAGGTGCCGCTGCTCCGGCTCGATGAGGTCGGGCCGCTCATCCTCGGCACGATCGAAACAGAGAGGATTCCCGGCGACCCGGCGCTGACGCTCGCAGTTCCTCCCGGTGCGATGCAAATTGCGAGCGAGCAACTGGCCGCCTGGGTCTCCGCCGTCGCAGAGAGCAATCGCCGCTTCTGGGCGCGCTCGCCCACGGAGGGCGGGCTCGTCGTCCTCATCCCCAGCCCGCGCACCGGCGTGCCGTTCGGGCGCGTGCTGTCGCTCGGCGGGGCAGTCGTGACCGTGCTGGTTGGCACGCAGGCGACGCCGCAGGACCTCTATGACGATTGGGTGTTGGTGCACGAGTTCATCCATCTCGGCTCGCCCCTGATGCGCGACACCGGCGCCTGGCTGAACGAGGGCATTGCGACCTTCTACGAGCCGGTGCTGCGCGCCCGCGCTGGCTGGAAGTCCGAGGATGACGTCTGGCGCGAGTGGATCTCGTCCATGCCGCGCGGCATGCCGGCGATCACCGGCATCGGCCTGGAGAATGCGGGCCGCGGCGGAATCTATTGGGGCGGCGCCCTGTTCGTGCTGATGGCGGAGATCGAATCGCTGCGGGCCAGCGGCGGCAAGATCGGGTTCAGCGACTGCCTGCGCACCGTCCTCGCGGACGGCGCCGACGTGACGGTCAAGTGGCCGACCATGAAGCTGCTGGACCGGTGCGATGCGATGCTCGGCGAGACCGTCATCGCGGCGCTGGCCAAG
This sequence comes from Dongiaceae bacterium, assembly GCA_035274225.1. Taxonomy (GTDB): domain Bacteria; phylum Pseudomonadota; class Alphaproteobacteria; order Dongiales; family Dongiaceae; genus Dongia_A. The sequence continues at coordinate 824 of DATEOK010000474.1, read as the reverse complement.
CAGCATATCGAGAAGGGCTCGGCGATGAACCTGGACAGGCTGTGGCAGCGCCTGGGCGTGTCGATGGACGGCGAAACGGTGCGCTACGACGACAGCGCCGAGCTGGCCTGGCTGCGGCCGCTGATCATCTGGGGCGGCACCGCCCATCCCGCGCCGATCTCGGCCGGCGGCTTCTACAGCGGCGGTTGAGATGGACTCCTTCTGCTCGCAGCTTCCGATCGCTACTGGCATTGGCCTGCGCACCGCGCATCATGATCGCGTGCAGGCCGAGCGGCCTGAGATCGCGTGGATCGAGGTCCACACCGAGAACTTCCTCGGCGGCGGCGCGACGCCGGCGATGCTGGAGTCGCTGCGCGCGCACTACGCGATCAGCTTGCATGGCGTCGGCCTGTCCTTGGGCTCGGCGGAGGGACTGGACGAGGAACATCTCGCGCGCATCGCAAGGCTGGTGCAGCGTCTCGATCCGGCCGCGGTGTCGGACCACGTTTCGTGGAGCGTGACCGGTGGCGTCTATTTCAATGACCTGCTGCCGGTCCCCTATGACGAGGAAGCGCTGGCAGTCATCGTCCGTAACGTCATGCGCTTCCAGGAAGCGATCGGCCGGCCGGTGATGGTGGAGAACCCCTCGACCTATCTGCGCCACGCACAGTCCGACCGCGCGGAGCCGCAATTCCTGGCGGAGCTGTGCCAGCGCAGCGGCTGCGGCCTGTTGCTCGACGTCAACAACGTGTTTGTCTCCACCGAGAACCACGGTGACGACGCGCAGGCCTATCTCGCCGCCATCGCGTCCTCGAGCCTGGCCACGGAGTGGCTCAAGGGGCGCA
>DATEOK010000473.1:0-12405 GCA_035274225.1 Dongiaceae bacterium | reverse complement strand
CGCACGAACGAGAGACAACGTCGCACACCGTCTATCTTGGTTTTGTTGCGTCATGCCCACGGCTCGTGCGGCGTCACCCCCCATCCCGCTCCGCCTAAGCTCACTTCGTTCGCTAAGGCTCCGCATCCTTCCCCCACAAGGGGGGAAGGGGATAAAGTGCCGGCCAAATTATGACTGCGTTTCTGGGGACTTCCATGCCGCGTGATCCGCGTTACGACATCCTGTTCGAGCCAGTCCGCATCGGCCCGGTGACCGCCAAGAACCGGTTTTTCCAGGTGCCGCATTGCAACGGCATGGGCCACGCGCATCCGCATGCCCATGCTGCCATGCGCGGGATGAAGGCGGAGGGCGGCTGGGCGGTGGTCTCGACCGAGGAGTGCGAGATCCATCCCACCAGCGACGTGACGCCCTTTGTCGAGGCCCGGCTGTGGGACGATCACGACATTCCGTACAACGCGCTGATGTGCGAGGCGGTGCACCAGCACGGCGCGCTGGCCGCCGTGGAGCTCAATCACAACGGCTACTCGGCCTCCAATCTCTACAGCCGCGAGGTGCCGATCGGGCCGGTGCACCAGATCACGCGCTACTATCCGTTCCAGGCACGCGCCATGGACCGCGAGGACATCCGCAATTTCCGTCGCTGGCACCGCGATGCGGCGATCCGCGCGAAGAAGGCTGGCTTCGACATCGTCTACGTCTATGCCGGGCATGACCTCTCGCTGCCCATGCATTTCCTGCAGCGCCGGCGCAATACCCGCACCGACGAATATGGCGGCAGCCTCACGAACCGCGTGCGCCTGTTCCGCGAGGTGATCGAGGATACCCAGGACGCCGTCGGCGGCAGCTGCGGGGTGGCGGTGCGGTTCGCGACCGACGAGATGATGGGGCCGGACGGCATCACCGCGGAGGGCGAGGCGCGCGACGTGGTGGCGATGCTGGCTGAGTTGCCGGACCTGTGGGACGTCAATGTCAGTGACTGGAAGTTCGACTCGTACAGCGCGCGCTTCGCGGAGGAAGGCTATCAGGAGAAGTTCGTCGCCTTCGTGAAGACGCTGACCAGCAAGCCGGTGGTGGGAGTCGGCCGCTTCACCTCGCCTGACACCATGGTCTCGCAGATCAAGCGCGGCGTGCTCGACATGATCGGCGCGGCGCGGCCGTCGATCGCCGACCCGTTCCTGCCGAAGAAGATCGAGGAGGGGCGGCTCGAGGACATCCGCGAATGCATCGGCTGCAACATCTGCATCAGCGGCGACAGCACCATCACGCCGATGCGCTGCACGCAGAATCCGACCCAGGGCGAGGAGTGGCGCAAGGGCTGGCACCCGGAGGTGATCGGTGCGCGCGGCTCGGAGGATCGCGTGCTGGTCGTCGGCGCGGGGCCCGCGGGTCTCGAGGCGGCGCGGGCTCTGGGACAGCGCGGCTACGAGGTGCATCTGGCGGAAGGAACGACCGAGCTGGGCGGCCGTGTGAGCAAGGAATCGCGCTTGCCGGGGCTGTCGGCGTGGGCGCGCGTGCGCGACCACCGCGTGCTGCAGATCGAGAAGATGCCCAACGTCACGCTCTATCGCGACAGCAGGCTGACCGCGGAGAACGTGCTCGAGTTCGGCTTCGAGCGCGTGGTGCTGGCGACCGGAGCGACCTGGCGGCGCGATGGCTACGGCCGCAGCCATTGGGCGCCGATCCCCGGCGTGGAGCTGGCCAAGGTGTTCACGCCCGACGACATCATGGCGGACAAGCTGCCGCCGGCAGGGCCGGTGGTGGTCTACGACACCGAGGAGTTCTACATGGGTGGCCTGCTGGCGGAGAAGCTGCGCAAGGCCGGGCATGAGGCCACGCTGGTGACGCCCGGTGACGTCGCCTCGGCGTGGGCCGGGAACACCATCGAGGCGGTGCACATCAACAAGCAGCTGCGCCGGCTCGGGATCACGGTCGTGACGCATCACGACGTCACCCAGCTGGCGGCGGATCACGTGGAGATCACCTGCGGCTATGGTGGCATAAAGCAGCAGATCGCTGCCACGGCGGTCGTGCTGGTGACGTCGCGCTTGCCGAACGAAGCGCTCTATCTGGAGCTGACGGAGAAGGCGGACGAGGCGAAGGCGGCGGGCATCAAGTCAGTCACGCGCATCGGCGACTGCCTGGCGCCGGGCTTCATCGCGCATGCGGTCTATCACGGCCACCGCTATGCCCGGGAGCTCGACGCGCCGCCGCAGGGCGAGGTGCCGTTCAAGCGACACCTGCCGATGGTGACCGTGCCCTAGCGGTCCGCTTCCTCGAACTCCTTTGCCGCGGGAGACCGAGCAGGGTGGTGGAACTCGCCGCGCGGGTCGAGTTCGGGAGCGCCGTAGACATTGTTGATGTTCGGCACCGGCACGAAGTCGCTCTGCTCCTTCGGTGTCTTGGCGCGGCGGCGGAACACGCGGTAGAGCGCGAACAAGGCAACGAACGCGAAGCCGACACCGAGATAGTAGAAGAGGCCTTCGGGTCGCCGTTGCATGACAAACCCGATCAGGGTCGGACCGATGCACGCGCCGACGCCCCACAGGAACAGCAGGCCGGCGGCCGCCGGCACGAAGTCCTTGCGGTCGACGTAGTCGTTGGTCTGGCCGACGCCCAGCGCGTAGAGCGGCGACTGGAAGGCGGTCAACAGGAAGAACATGCCAAGCAGCCAGGCGAAGCTGAGTCCCGGTGTCGCCGCGATGACCAGCGCCATCGCCGACGCTATCGCCATGGTCCCGATGATGACAGGACGGCGGCCATAATGGTCCGAGATGTAGCCGACCGGATATTGCACGATCAGCGCCGCCGTAGTGCCGACCGCAATCAGGATCGACAGGTCGCGCGGCGTGTAGCCGACCTCCTCGACATAGACCGGCAGCAGCGAGTAGAAGCCGCCGGTCAGCATGCCCGAGGCAAAGCAGCAGACGACGCCGGTCGGCGACGCCTTGATCAGCTTCACGATGTTGAAGGGTTCGCGATGGCCGATCTCCGGATTGCCGACCTTGGTCAGCGCCAGCGGGATCATCGAGGCGGCGAGCAGGATGGTGGAGACCTCGAACAGGATGTCGGAATAGGTATCGGCGACGTTGAGCGACAGGGGCGACAGCCCTGAAGCACCCCACGACACCACCATGTAGACGGCGAAGATGCGGCCGCGGTTATCCTCCGACGCCTTGTCGTTGAGCCAGGATTCAATCACCACGAACGCGCCGGCCACGGCATAGCCGGCCATGACCTTGAAGACGATCCAGGCATAGATGTTGCCGGTGACCGCCAGCAGCAGCGTGGCGATCGAGGCGCAGACCGCGAACACGCCGAAGGCGCGGATGTGGCCGACCCGGTTGATCAGCCGCTCGCAAGTCAGCGACCCGGCGAGGAAGCCGACGAAGTAGGCGGAGAACACGATGCCGATCAGCGCCGAGGGCACGTCGCGCGACGCCATCTGGATGCCCATGACGGCGCCGACGATGCCGAGCGCGGCCTCGATCAGGATGATGCCCAACAGCACCGGAACGACCGGCTGCACAGCCTTCAACATGATACGTCCCCCAGTGCAGCCGTTATTCGATCAGCGAGGTCTGCCCACGCTTCAGCAAGCCATTGGCGATGATCAGGCGCTGGATCTCGCTGGCGCCCTCCCAGATGCGCTCGACCCGCAGCTCGCGATAGAAGCGCTCCGCCACGTTCTCGCGCATGTAGCCGCGGCCGCCGAAGATCTGCACCGCGCGGTCGGCGACGCGGTTCGCCATCTCGGAGGCGTAGAGCTTCACCATCGAGCTCTGCGCGTGGCTGACCTTCACGTCCTCACCGGCGTCGATCGCCTCTGCCGTGCGGTAGACCATTAGGCGCGCCGCCCACAGCTCGGTCAGGCTGTCGGCCAGCATGAACTGGATCGCCTGCTTGTCGGCCAGCTTCTCGCCGAACACGGTGCGGTCCTTGGCGAAGGCGGTGGCTTCGTCGATCAGCCGCGCGGCGGCGCCGCAGCAGCGGGCGCCGATCATCAGGCGCTCGTAGCGAAACCAGTCGCGGGTGAAGCCCATGCCATCGCCTTCCTCGCCGATGCGGTTGGCAACGGGCACGCGCACGTCCTTGAAGCGGTAGATCGGGTGGTGCGCGGCGAAGGTATGCGAATAGGCGGGCGAGCGTACCAGCTCGATGCCCGGCGTGTTGCTGTCGACAAAGAACAGGCAATGCGCGCCGGCGTTCGGGCCATCGGCCAGCTTGCCCTGGAAGATGATGACGTCGGCCAGGTTGCCGGACGTCACGTGCCATTTCTCGCCGTTCAGCACGTAGTCCCCGCCATCGCGCCGTGCGGTCGCCTGGATGGCGTCGACGTCGGAGCCGGCCTCGGCCTCGGTGATGGCGTAGCATTCGTGGCGCCGGTCGGCGATCAGCGGCTTGACCCAGGTCTCGATCTGGTGCGGCGAACAGGCTTCCGCCATCCAGCGCTGCACGTTGGAGAAGCGCCAGCCGAGCGCGTTGGTGACGCGGCCGGTCTGCTCCTGCGCCACCGCCTGCAGCAGCATGGATTTGCCGCCGCCGCCCAGCGCCTTCGGCGCGTCCATCGAGCTGAGGCCGAGGTCGCGCGCGGCCTGCTTCTGGCGCGCCAGGATCTCGGGCGGCACTTTGCCGTGGTTCATCTCGGCATGCACTTCCCAGGGAATCAGCTCGTCATCGACATAGCGGCGAACGGCGGCCTGGAGGACGCGCGCCTCGGGCGACAGGGGATAGGGCATGACGACCAACCTGTAGAAACGCAGCGGTACACGGAAATGCGGCCGCGTGCGGCCGCAAGGCTCAAGCGGTGGCGGCCTTGGCGGCGCCACCGGTGCTTTGTCGGCCGAACTCGTTGGGGAAGATGCCGGCGAGATAGGTGCGCACGACCTGCTTGGCGCCGTCGCGGTCGACCGCTTTCGGGTTGATCAGCATGTCGAGCCAGAGCCCGTCGATCATCGCATCGAAGCCGCGCGCGATCAGGTCGGCATTGAGATCCTGGTAGCCGCCCTCGGCGATCAGCCGCGCGAAGATCTCGGTGGTTTCCTTGTGGAAGGTGTCGGACAGCTCCGAGCAGATCTTGAGGAATTCCGGCCGCCAGCGCGTCTCGCCCCAGAAAGCGTACCAGACCGTTACCTTCTTGCGGTTGGCGACGGTGCGGTGAAAGTCGGATTCGATCATGGTCGCGACCTGCGCCGCGGCGCTCGGGCCGGCGTTGCGGAAGTTCTCGTTGGTCTGCTCGATGTAGTCGGCGACCAGGTGGCGCAAGGTCTCGATCAGCAGGACGTCCTTGCTCTTGAAGTAGAAGTTGACGATGCCGACGCTGAGGCCGGCCGCCTTGGCCACGTCGGCGAGGGTGAGGTCGGCGAAACCGCGCGCGGCGATGCAGTCGATGGTGGCTTCCATCAACTGGACTCGTCGGGCTTCCTTGAGAGCATCGCGCGCCATGGCCGGATTTCTTACACGTTCGGGGGTGGCAAGGCAATCAAGGCCGGGAGATAATCGGCGGGAATTAAAGCTAAATGAGGTGAGCTGCAATGTTCGAGACGAATCTGTTGCGCGGCAAGCGAATCCTCATCACCGGCGGCGGCACGGGCCTCGGCCTGTCGATGGGAAAACGATTCCTGGAGCTGGGCGCGAGCCTCGCCATTTGCGGCCGGCGCGAAGAGGTGCTGAAGCAGGCGGCCGCCGAGCTGGAGCAAAGGGCGCCCAGTGGTGTTCCGGGCCGCGTCGCCTGGCAACGCTGCGACATCCGCGATGCGGCGGTGGTGGACACGATGTTGGACGCGTTGTGGGCGGATGGGCCGCTGGATGCTCTGGTGAACAACGCGGCCGGCAACTTCCTCGCCAAGACCGAGGAGCTGTCACCGCGCGCCATCGACGCGGTGCTCGGCATCGTGCTGCATGGCTCGGCCTACATGACGGTCGCCTGTGGCCGGCGCTGGCTGGCTGAGAAGCGCCCTGCCTCCGTGCTCTCGATCGTGACCTCCTATGCCTGGACCGGCTCGGCCTACGTGGTGCCGTCGGCGATGGCGAAGGCCGGCGTGCTCGCCATGACCCGCAGCCTGGCGGTGGAGTGGGGCGGCAGGGGCGTGCGCCTGAACGCGATCGCGCCGGGGCCGTTCCCGACCCAGGGCGCGTGGGAGCGGCTGGTGCCGCGCCCGGACCTGGCGCAGCGGTTCGAAACCAACAACCCGCTTGGTCGTCCCGGCCGGCACGAAGAGCTGGCGAACCTCGCCGCGTTCCTGCTGTCGGATGGCGCCGGCTACATCAACGGCGAGGTGGTGACGATCGATGGCGGCGAATGGCTGCAGGGCGCCGGCCAGTTCAACTTCCTGCGCGAACTGACCGACGCCGATTGGGATGAGGTGCGGAAGAAGAAGGGGAAGTGATGGCGAAGCGGACGCTTCCGTCATACCCCCGCCCCCAGATGAGGGCGGGTTGGTGGGGGAAGCGAGCGAAGATTGTCTCTCGCCGAAACGCGGCTTCCCCCTCCCTGACCTCCCCCATCTTGGGGGAGGAGTGTTCAGCGCGTGATCCGAGGCTCAGTCCGCCTTCACGCCGTCCAGCTCCAGGTCGCCGGCTTCGATCGCTTCGCGCAGGCGCATGAGGCCGAGCTCGACCTCTTCGTACATCTCGCGGGAGCGGCGCAGTTCGCGGACTTCGGGCTCGCCGATCGGTCCTTTGTGGGCGTTGCCGAGGTCCATCAGGGTGGCGAGATAGCGGCCCTTTAGCTTGGCCACGATCCGCGCGACGCGCTGGATCTCGCCGGGCGTGGCGCCGATAACGGCGTTTACGGTCTCGGCGCGCACATAGCTCTTCAGGTCGTGCTGCAGGTGATAGATGTACTGGCCGACGCTGGGGGTGCGAGCTGCATTACGGGCGGGCGCGGCCGGCTTGGGGTTGGCGTTGGCCGGCGCGGCGGCAGGCTGCTCGCGCATCAAGCGGATCGGCTGCTTGGCAGCGGCCTGCGGCGCGGCGGTTTCCGAGCGGGAGAACATGTTCAGCATCTTGGACCTCTCGAACGAATGGGTTCGGACGTCCAGGACGAAGCAAGCGCCGTGCCGCCGGCCTTGGCGGCGAAGCGCTTGAATTTACTGTATCTTTGCGAGCCTCGGCGGCGGCGTTCGGTGCCGCGCGGCAATTTGTGCCGGGTCAGCCGAACGCGAAGCGGTTGGTGGTGCGCTCCATCGAGGTGGCGAGCGCGTCGCTGGCGCGGACCAGCAAGTCATCCGGATTACTGCCGCTGGTCGGATAGATCGCGATGCCGATGGCGGCTTGCACCGTGACGTAGCGGTCGCCATAGGCGGTCGGTGCGGTGATGTCGCTGAGGATCTTGGCCGCCACGATCTGCACGTCCTCGACGCGCGGCATGGATTCCGCCAGGACGATGATCTGCGACTTCTCGAACTTCGCCACCGTGTCGCTGGCGCGCATCACCGCCTTGATGCGCTCGGCGAAGCGCTTGAACAGCACCGGGATCGCCTGCTCTGCAATATCGGGCGGCAAGTTGCTCCAGTCGAAATCGATGAGCAGGACCGAAAAGAAGTCGCGGTTGCGCTGCCCGCGGCGGACGGCGAGGCCGAGAATTTCCCAGAACATCGCCTGGGTCATCAGCCCGGTGACCAGATCATACGGCGCCAAGCGCGCAATCCGGCGATGCATGGAATGGTGGTTGAGGGCGTGGCGCAGGACGCGGCGGAGAGAACCGTGGTTCAGCTCAGTCAGCGGCAGCACATCGGCAGCGCCGGCGTCGATCAGTTCCTTCTCGACCTCCGGCGCGAACTGGGGCGTCAAGACCACCACCGGCGCGACCGCATCCTCCCGCGTCAAGGGACGAATGGCTGCAGGAGCCGGAATGCCGTTATCGCTGTCGAGCACGAGCACGGCGCCATCGAGATCGGAGAGGTGCTGCGCAGCGGCAGCGCCGTCGGCCGTCGCCACGAACTGGATGGCCGAGCTCGCGCCGTTGGCGCACGACTTGCGGACCAGATCGATGGTCGCCGGCGAAGCCGAAACCAGGACGACCGATAGAGCCTCAGGGTACATGGACGTCGATGTTGCTTTCAGTGGGTGGATAGGAAAGGGTGTCACGCCCCCGGTTAAGAACAGTTTAACTAAATTGATGCGATTGCCTCTCGATCCCGCACTGCTGGAAAACGTGCCGTTCCTGGCGGGATTTGGCCGTGGCGAAGGGCATATCGAGGCCATCGGCAGCATCACCAACCAGACCTATCGCCTTGATCTTGGTCAGGAGTCCTACGCTGTCCGGGTCGCCGGTCCGACCACGCGCTATCTCGACCGCGCGGTCGAGACCCACAATGCCGCGATCGCAGCCGAGCTGGGGCTGGCGCCGCCAGTCCTCTACCTCGACGACAAACTGCTGGTGACGCGGTTCGTGACCGGTGCGCGGCCATTGAATGCCGACGATCTTGCCGACCCCGGCCGGCTGCAACAGGTCGGCGCGCTGCTGGCTTGCTTGCAACGCAGCCCGCGGCCGTTCCGGCACGAGCGTCATCCGTTCGGCGAGATCGAACGCTATCTCGGCGAATACCCGCACTCGCGCGCCGTGGCTTTGCGGCGGGCGATGCAGCCGGTGGAAGCGGCCTTGGGCCGTTCACCGCGGCCGCTGGTGCCGGCGCATGTCGATGCCAGTGCCGCCAATTTCCTGCTGGGCGAAGACGGCAGGCTATGGCTGGTCGATTGGGAATTTTCATCCATGGCCGATCCGGCCTGGGATCCCGCCTCGGTCCTGATGCAGCGCGCCTCCGATGATGATGAGCCGGCGAGCCGCTTTGTTGCCGCAGTTCTCGGCGATGCCGCCTCGCTGGCGCGGATCGGCTTGTTCAAGATCGCGCTCTGCCTGGTAGCAGGGAGCTGGTGCGCGATGGAAGCGGCGGCCCGCCGGGACGATGCGCTGATGCGGACGGCGGAAGGCTACCTCGATCGCGGCGAGGTCTTGCTCGGCGATTCCAGAATACCGCATTGGCTCAAAGCCATGTGACAGTCGCTTGACATTGCCCGCCGCGGTTCTCATGGTGGGCTCGCTCAACGGGGTGCCCCATGGCGGGCTGAGAGATGCGAGGCCGCATCAACCCGAAGAACCTGATCCGGATAATGCCGGCGGAGGGATCTGAGTTAAGCGAGATTTGAGCATCGCTCTCGATTTCCTCCGCCGCCTGGTGGAGGACCGAATGACTTTGCGTCGTTGTGCTCTGCTGGCGGCGGTGATTGCAACCAGCGCAGCCGCGCCAGCAGCTTTGGCGGCCGATGAGCCGACCTTGACCATCTATACCTACAGCTCGTTCGTGGCGGAGTGGGGGCCTGGCCCCGCCTTGCAGAAGGAGTTCGAGGCGACCTGCGGCTGCAAGATCGAATGGGTCGCGCTGGAGGACGGCGCGGCCTTGCTGTCGCGCCTCAAGCTCGAGGGCGAGCAGACCCAGGCCGACATCGTGCTTGGCATCGATACCAACCTGACAGTCGAGACCAAGGCCACCGGCCTCACCGCGCCACATGACGTCGATCTCTCGGCGCTGAAGCTGCCGATCGCCTGGAACGATGCCGACTTCGTGCCCTACGACTATGGCTATTTCGCCTTCGTCTATGACAGCCAGACGCTGCCGAACCCGCCGCAGAGCCTGGCGGAGCTGGCGACGGCGAGCGATGCGCCGAAGCTGATCTACATGGATCCGCGCACCTCGACCCCAGGCCTTGGCCTGCTGCTGTGGGTGAAGGAGGTGCTGGGCAACGAGGCGGCCGGTGCCTGGAAGAACCTCGCTAAGAAGACGCTCACCGTCACCAAGGGCTGGAGCGAAGGCTATGGCCTGTTCCTGAAAGGCGAGGCGCCGCTGGTGTTGAGCTACACCACGTCGCCGGCCTATCACCAGATGATGGAGAACACCGACCGCTACAAGGCGGTGAACTTTGCCGAAGGCAACTACCTGCAGATCGAGGTCGCGGCGCGGACCAAGACGTCGGACCAACCGGAGCTGGCGCAGAAGTTCCTCGCTTTCCTGGTCTCGCGCCCGGCGCAGGAGAAGATCCCGACCACGAACTGGATGTATCCGGTGGTCGACCTGGGCGACGCCTTGCCGGAAGCCTTCCGCAAGCTGCCGCTGCCGACCAAGACGCTGCTGATGCCGCAGGATGAGGTGGCGGCCAACCGCAGCGCCTGGATCGACGAATGGCTGAACAGCGCCGGCCAATGAAGGACGCAAGCACTGTAATCCCCTCCCCCAAACTGGGGGAGGTCAGGGAGGGGGAAGCCGCGCTTCGATACGAGACAGTCTTCGCTCGCTTCCCCCACCTCGATCCTCCCCCATGTTGGGGGAGGAGGAACAAATCTTGTCGCGCGGACAGCTAGTGGCAGCGCGGACGCCACCGCTGACCGGCGACGCCGTCGGCCTTTGCGTCGCGCTGCTGCTGACCATCCTGGTCGGCGCGGCGCTGCTCATGCTGTTCGCGCAGGCCGGCAACGCGGACATCGGCGCGCTGCTGGGCAGCGCTTATGTGTGGCGCATCCTGCGCTTCACGCTGATGCAGGCGTGCCTCTCGACGCTGCTGTCTGTCGTGTTCGGCATGCTGGTCGCGCGGGCGTTCGCGCGCGAGACCAGCTTTCCCGGACGGCGGGCGCTGCTCGGCCTGATGTCGCTGCCGATCGTGCTGCCGTCGCTGGTGGCGGTGTTCGGCATCATCGCGATCTATGGCCAGAACGGCTGGCTGGCGCGCGCATTGATGACGGTGGGCGTGGCGGCTAAGCCAGACATCTACGGCCTCGGCGGCGTCGTGCTGGCGCATGTGTTCTTCAATTTGCCGCTGGCGGTGCGCCTGCTGCTGCCGGGTTGGCATTCGATCCCAGTCGAGAGCTGGCGCCTCGCCGCGCAGCTCGGCATGTCAGGCTGGTCGATTTTCCGGCTGATCGAGTGGCCGATGCTGCGGCGCTATCTGCCGCATGCGGCCGCGACCATCTTCATGCTGTGCGTCGGCAGCTTCGCGATCGTGCTGGCGCTTGGCGGCGGGCCGAGCGCGGCGACCTTCGAGGTCGCGGTGTTCGAAGCGATCCGCTTCGAGTTCGATCCGCCGAAGGCCGCGGTGTTGGCACTGGGTGGCCTTGCGCTCAACCTTGCGTGCCTGGCCCTCGCGCAAGGTGCGATCGGCGATGCGGCCATCGGCAGCGGCTGGCGCACGCGGGAGCAGGATTGGGGCCGGCGCCCATTGCCGGCCCGCCTGATCGACGGCGCGCTGATCGGGGTCGCCGCTCTGCTGTTGGCGAGCCCGGTTGCCGCCACGATCACCGATGGCGTCGGTGGCCTTGGCAAATCCTCACTGGATTGGTGGCTGGTAGCGCGCGCGACCCTCACCAGCATCGGCCTTGCCGTGCCGGCGGCGCTGCTGACCCTGCTGCTCGCGCTGCCGATGGTGCTGGCTGAAGCGGCGCGCGGCGGCAGGAAGGGAAGGGCGGCAGTCCTGCGCGGTGCCCTCATTCTGCCGATCGCAGTGTCGCCGATGGCCCTCGGCCTCGGCTGCTTTTTGATCCTGCGTCTCGTGCTGGATGGCACGCCGCGCGCGATCCTCGGTATCGTGCTGCTCAACGCGATCATGGTGGTGCCGTTCGCGGCCGCGATCCTGCGGCCTGCCGTCGAGCGCGCGCGGGCGCGGCACGATCACCTGTGCCGGGCGCTCGGCGTTGCGGGCTGGTCGCGCTGGCGGTTGATCGACTGGCCGATTCTCAGGCCCAGCATCGGGACCGCGCTGGCGATGGCGGCGGCGATGGCGCTCGGCGACCTGATCGGCGTCGGGCTGTTCGGCGATGCCAAGATCCGCAATCTCACGCTGCTGCTCTATGACCAGCTCGGCGCCTATCGCATGGGCGGCGCGGCGGTGACGGCGGCGCTGCTGATGCTGCTGATCTTCATGCTGTATCAGATCATCGAGCGGGGAGTGGGTGGCCGTGCCGCACCTTGAGGTCAAGGATCTCGCTTTCCGCTACGAGGACATGGCGATGCAATTCGACCTCGCGGTCGAGCGCGGCACGTTCCTGTCGATCATCGGGCCGTCCGGCGCGGGCAAGAGCACGCTGTTGTCGCTGATCGGGGGCTTCGAGCGGCCGACCAGCGGACAGGTGCTGGTCGACGGCGCCGACATCACGCCGCTGGCGCCGGCGGAGCGGCCGTGCACCACCTTGTTCCAGGATCACAATCTGTTCGCGCACCTCAGCGTCGAGCGCAACGTGGCGCTCGGCATCGATCCCAACCTGCGGCTGAGCGAAGCGCAGCGCGCCGAGGTGCGCCAATCGCTGGCGGATGTCGGGCTCGCTGGCATGGAGCATCGCCTGCCGGGCCAGCTGTCCGGCGGCGAGCGCCAGCGCGCGGCGATCGCCCGCTGCCTGGTGCGGCACCGTCCGATCCTATT